>PLEY01000051.1 GCA_003136595.1 Burkholderiales bacterium | reverse complement strand
CTCATCGCATGCTCCGTTGTTCCGGGGTTGTTTCGAGACGTGAATGGAGCGATCTGATCTCCCGGTGTCAACAAGTTATGGCACAACACAGGAACAACCAAATTAAAACTTTCGCGTATCTGAAATACGGAAAAGTTATATTTCTCTTGCTCCATGATCAACCTAGTGCTAACTTTCCCGTATCTGAAACACGGGAAGGTTAGAAACAATGCCCCTTCATCTCGTCGGCGAGACCATCGACAAGACCCGCAGCCACTATCTGGCTGAGACGGGCAAGCTCGTCCAGTTGATGCGGGGCATCTATGTCGATGCCGCCGACGACATCGATCAGTCAGTCCTCGCCCAGGCCGTCCGCATTGGCCGCTACCTCTACCCCAATGCCTACCTGTCGGCGGCCAGCGCCGTTCTGCTGGGGCCGACCCGCGACGGACGCCTCTACCTGACCGGGCCGCGTGTCCAACGCACGCGCCTGCGGGCGCTGGAGATCGTTCAGAACAAGGCTCCGGCGAAGCCCTCCCTAGCTTCCGCTACCGTTGCCGACAGCCTGGGCGAGTTCACCGTCAATGTGTCCTCGATCCGCCAGAGGTTTCTGGAGGCCTTTCGCCTGCGCAGCGAACACGCCGCGTCCATCGATGCAGCCACGCGAGAGGCTATCGCCGCCCGTCTTGCCGAGGAGTACGGTGGCGCAAAGGCCGCAAGCGATGCCGTCTGGGCGCTGGCCCGTGAAAACGAGTGGTATCGCGAGGGCGAAGGGGCCGAGAAGTTCTTGCTGCGCGGGCCTTCGATTGCGACCGCGCGCAACCAGGCCGCGTTCGCCTTGACCGTGGCATGGCACGGCCTGCCGATCGGCACCCTCGTACACGACGGCTTTGAATGGCGGTGGTCGCAGGCCGACAGCGGCGTGCCCATGCCACCCGTCATCCGCCAGACGATGCCGGGCAGGTTGCCGCCCTTCGTGGTCTCTCTGCTGCCTGAAGGCTGGCTGAAGAGCGTTCTGCACGACCGGGACGAGCGGGCCATGCTTCGCTCGGGCAGGCGCTACATGTCCAACATCACGATGGCCGAGAACGCAGAGGAGCTTGCCGCCCTGCCGCTCGATGTCCTGGCGACGCCGCTCGCCGCCCATACGGCGGCGGGCGTGTTCACAGGCACCTATGCCGGGCCCGGTCGCAGCGCGATGCAGCAGGACTTCGAGCGCAACCTCGCCACGATCTATGACCGTGCCGATACACCGCGCCTCTCCGGCGTGCAGATCAAGGCACCGATGACGCTCGACCCTGACGGCAGGCTCTCGCCGAGCATCGGTACACTATTCACACACATCCTCAAGCCTGCAGGGACCAGCGGATTCGAGGCCCTGCCGCTCGTCGAGTGGGTTGGACTTGCCCTGGCACGGGCAGCCGGGTTCGCCGTTCCGGACGCATCACTGATCGCGATGCCTGACGGCCTGCCTCCGGCGCTTCTTGTCGAGCGGTTCGACATTCGCGCAGGTGCTGATGATCACCGCCTGCTGGCGATGGAAGACCTTTGCTCGGTGCTCGATCTCTCGCCCGAGGCAAAGTACGACGGCACCATCGAGCGCGTGGCGCGCGCCCTCAGAGGCCTGTCCACATCGCCCGAAGAGGACCTCCTGATCCTCATGAAGCGCGTCGTGTTCGCCTGGCTTATCGCCGACGGCGACATGCACCTCAAGAACATGGCCGTTCTGAAGACCGCCGAACCCGGCGATCCGGCTTTCCGCAGCGTTCGCCTTGCGCCCGTCTATGACACGCTGACAACGCGCGTCTTCCCGCGCCTCGAACATGACCGCATGGCGCTGAAGCTCAACGGCAAGGACGAACGGCTCAAGCGGGCCGATTTCCTCGCGGTCTCTGCGATAGCCGGGCTTCGGGCATCGGACACCAACGCCGCCATCGACGACGTTCTGGAGAGGATGCGGGCTGCCGTTGCCGCGATCACGTTGCCCGCGCTTCCCGGCTACGGACCGTCCGGCGAGGCTGCCGTCGCCCGGACGCTTGAGATATGCCGGGAGCGGATCGCCTCGTTCGCGTGACCGGATGTGCCGCGCCTAGAAATCACTATCAAGGCTTCGGTCAGGCCGCGCTCTGGCCCGCTCGCGGGACAAGGCAAGGGTCTGGCCTTCCTCATCCTTCTCCGGTCTTGCAACGTCGTCCATATGGCCCAGAAGATCAAGCGCCCACAGCATCGCCGCATAGACGGCAATCCCCGTCGAGGCCTTGCCGCGCTCGGCATCAGCCACAGCCCGAACGCCTGTGCCGATCTTCTCGGCTACGTCCTCGATGGTCAGGTTCCGCCGCAGGCGCGCCGTGCGCAGGTTCGCGCCCAGACGCTTGAGCGTCTGTTCGACGGGATAAGGCGGCGCAGCGAGCAGCTTGTTCCGGGCGGTCATGAGTCACCGATGCGAGAGGGCACTTCACCAGCAGGTACCATGCTGATCGGGCACAGCTCACTGCGAGCAAGCCCTCAAGAGCATTCTAAGCCGCATAACATGCTCTTGAAAGAGGATTTCTGCTAAAGTCTGCACCACTGGCGGCCCCAACGGGCCGCCAGCGAAGGCGAAGAGGCGATGTGCAGCACGCTATGAGCACATTGAGGAATGCGTACATAGCTGTGTACATAACGGGGAAAGAGTTGAGATGTCAGAAGGTCTGATCGCAGAGCAGGTAAGGCGAAGAAGGACTTTTGCCATCATTTCCCACCCGGATGCCGGCAAGACGACGCTCACGGAGAAGCTGCTCCTTTTCTCGGGCGCGATTCACATCGCCGGCAGCGTCAAGGCCCGCAAGGCCTCGCGCCACGCGACTTCGGACTGGATGGAGATCGAGAAGCAGCGCGGCATCTCGGTAGCCAGCTCCGTGATGCAGATGGAATACCGCGGCTGCGTCATCAACCTGCTCGATACGCCAGGACACCAGGACTTCTCCGAGGACACCTACCGCGTGCTGACAGCCGTCGACGCGGCGCTCATGGTGATCGACGCGGCCAATGGCGTCGAGGCGCAGACCCTGCGTCTGCTCGAAGTGTGTCGGGCCCGGGGCACCCCCATCATCACGTTCGTCAACAAGATGGACCGGGAGGTCCGTGAGCCACTCGAGCTGCTTGACGAACTCGAGCGCACGCTTGGCATGACCCCCGTGCCGTTCACCTGGCCGGTGGGTATGGGCAAGTCATTTGGCGGGGTATTCGACATCGGGGCTGACAGCATGCGCGTGTTCAAGCCCGGTGCGGACCGGACCGATGCGCCCCCGGAAATCATCGCAGGGCTGGACAATCCGGCGATCGAAGCGCGCTTTGGCGAGGCGTTCGTCAAAGCGCGGGACGAAATCCGGCTGGTCAGCGATGCCTCCGAACCCTTTTCTGAGGAGCGCTTCCTCGCGGCCCAGCAAACGCCGGTGTTTTTCGGCTCGGCGATCAACAATTTCGGCGTGCAGGAGGTGCTCGATGCGATCGTCGACCTCGCGCCACCGCCTGCGGGGCGGCCGGCACTTCAGCGCTTCGTCGAGGCAAGCGAGCCGAAGCTGGCTGGTGTGGTCTTCAAGATCCAGGCCAACATGGATCCGGCCCACCGCGACCGCATCGCCTTCGTGCGCCTGTGCGCAGGGCGATTCACGCGCGGCATGTCGCTGCGCGTGACCCGCTCGGGCAAGACCCTCAAGCCCAACACGGTCGTGACCTTCCTGTCGCAGCGCCGTGAACTGGCCGACGAGGCCTTCGCGGGCGACATCATCGGCATCCCCAACCATGGGACGCTGCAGCTCGGCGACACGCTGACCGAGGGGGAGACACTGCAGTTCACGGGCCTGCCTTTTTTCGCGCCGGAGATGTTCCAGGCCGTCGAAGTCGCCGATCCGCTGCGTTCCAAGCAGCTCAAGCACGGGCTCGCCCAACTCGGCGAGGAAGGCGCCATCCAGGTGTTTCGCCCGTTCACTGGCGGCCTGCTTCTCCTCGGGGCGGTCGGTCAGCTGCAGTTCGAAGTGGTCACGCACCGCCTCGCCCACGAGTACGGGGTTGCCGCCCGGCTCATGCCAACCCGGCACACCCTGGCCCGCTGGATCACGGCCGAGGACGAGCGCGAACTCAAGCGCTTCATCGATTTTTATCCGCAACGCATCGCCTACGACGCGGTCGATGCCCCGACCTATCTCGCCTCGCACAGTTCGGAGCTGCGCGTGGCCGAAAGTGAATGGCCCCAGATCCGCTTTCACGCACTGCGCGAGCATGCGGGGCTCGTGTTTCAGACGAGCCTTGGCGGCTAGTCTCGCCGCGCACGCCGGACCGGCCCGGCAGCGCCTAGAAGGGCAGCTTGAACCCGGGCGGCATCGGCAGCCCTGCCGTGGCCGCGGCCATCTTGTCGGCCGACGTCGCCTCCGCCTTGCGCAGTGCGTCGTTGAAGGCTGCGGCGACCAGGTCTTCCAGCATGTCCTTGTCATCGGCCAGCAAGGACGGGTCGATGCTGACCCGCTTCACGTCATGCTTGCAGGTCATGAGCACCTTGACGAGGCCGCCGCCGGACTGGCCTTCGACCTCGATCTGGGCCAGGGACTCCTGGATCTTCTTGACGTTCTCCTGCATCTGCTGGGCCTGCTTCATGAGACCCGCCAACTGACCTTTCATCATCGTCGTTGCTCCTCAAAAATCCTGCGAATGCAATTGTCGGCGCGCCGACTGGGTCCCTACTGCACGGGCTTGATGGAGCCTGGCACGATGGTCGCCCCGAACTCCCTGACGAGGGAGCGCACGAACGGATCCGCCTCGATCGAGGCCACCGCCTCGGCCTGGCGCTGGGCGCGCTCGCTGCGCACGGCCGCGGCGACGGTGGGTCCCTGCACCGCACCAACCTCGGCGGTCAGGCGCACCTGCGGCCCGAAGTGCTCGCCCAGTGCGAGGCGCAGCTTCTCCAGCGTGCTCGCATCCATGAGGCTCTTGATCGGCACGCGCAGATGGAAGGTGTTGTTCTCGTAGCGAGCAAGTTCGGCCTGCTCGAGGAGTTGGCGGGCGAGCCCCGAGACCTTGACGCGCTGGGTCAGTGCCAGCCAGTCGCCATCGAACTCCACCGGGGCCCGCTCGATCTCGGCGGCCTGCCGCGCAGGAGGACGGGCGTCGGGTTTCGCGGCACCGGCGCGCCCGTGTGCACCGACCCGCATTGGCACCGCCGCGGGCGACGCCGCCGATGCCGGCGCCGCTAGAGGGGCAGCCGCAGGCGCTGGAGCCGCGGCATTTTGGGCCGGCAGCGGACCCGCCTGGGCGAAGGCTCCGCCCGGCGCCGGCCGAAACGCAAGCAGGCGCAACAGCGTCATCGTGAAGCCGGCATATTCGTCGGGAGCAAGGCCGAGTTCGCTACGACCACGCGTCACGATCTCATAGTCGAGTTGCACCTCCTCTTCGCTCAAGGCGCGAGCCAGGGTCTCAAGCACAGTGCGATCCCCCCAGTCATCACCGCGGGCCTCGGGGACAGCCTGCAACACGGCAATGCGGTGCAAAAGCGCCGCCAGGTCCGAGAGCGCGGCGTGATAGGACAGGCTGCGCTCGGCGATCTCGTCGGCGATGCCGAGCAGAACCGCGCCATCGCCGGCGACGAGTGCCTCGAGAATCCGGATGAGATAGGTCTGGTCAAGGGCACCCAGCATCGAGCGCACCGCTTCCTCGGTGATCCGGGCACCGCTGTAGGCAATCGCCTGATCCGTCAGGGACAGGGCGTCCCGCATGCTGCCGGCCGCGCCCCGTGCCAGAAGCGCGAGTGCGGGTGGCTCGAACTCGAGGCCCTCGGCCTCGAGCACATGCGCGAGATGCGGCACGATCTGGGTCGCCGGCATCTGTTTGAGGTTGAACTGCAGACAGCGCGAGAGCACCGTGACGGGGATCTTCTGTGGATCGGTCGTGGCGAGGATGAACTTCACGTACTCGGGGGGCTCCTCCAGAGTCTTCAACATGGCGTTGAAGGCGTGGTTGGTCAGCATGTGGACTTCGTCGATCATGTACACCTTGAAGCGCGCATTCGAAGGCGCATAGACGGCCTGCTCGAGCAACTGGGCCATCTCGTCGACGCCCCGGTTCGAGGCGGCGTCCATCTCGATGTAGTCGACAAAGCGTCCCGCATCGATTTCCACACACGCACGGCACACGCCACAGGGCTGGGAGGTGATGTCGCCATCGCCATTCGCACCGACGCAGTTCAGGGCCTTGGCAAGCAGTCGCGCGAGAGTGGTCTTGCCCACGCCGCGCGTGCCGGTGAACAGGTACGCGTGGTGCAGGCGCTTCTGTTCGAGGGCATGAGTCAACGCCCTGACGACGTGTTCCTGCCCGACCAGCGTTTCGAAGGATCTCGGGCGCCACTTGCGCGCCAGGACTTGATAGGACATTGCGGACCGGTTCCTCGATGGCGCTGCGCCCTGGCGGCTCGCCCTCGGCGCAGGACGTGTCGTGCGCTTGGGGTCGCGCCCGCTCTTTGCAGCGCAGGGTTTGGAGCACGAAGGCGAGCCGGGACCTCGGCACTTGCGGGAGGTAGCTATGGCTGCTTCGTTCCCGACCTGACCAGGTTTGCCACTCCGCAATGCGAGGGGGCCCGCCAGCGCCGATTCTAACCCATCTGGAACGCCCCTCTTATGGTGGCTTCCAGAAATCGCCGAATCCGTCCCAACCGGGCCGGGCTGTGCGCGACACGCGGCCCGGTGCGAACCTGCGCGCCGACCTGACGGCGCCCGCACAAAGTTGTGCAGGAGCGCCCACCACTGCACCCGGGCCGGCGCGTGTTCCAGACGGAAGTCCATTCGGATACTCCCCGCCCATTCCATCTCCGGTCGCAATGCGCGAGGAAGGCGCGCCTCACATCTCGAGGAGAGTCGCGTCGGCGAATATGATCCCGACGCGCACCGGCACGCCCGGGGCGAGCCCGAGAACGGCGCTTCGATAGCGTTCCAGCTGCTCGCGGTGGGGCTCGATCCCCGAGACACTGCCGCGGGATTTGTAGTCGAGCACCCAGATCTCATCCCGGAACTCGACCAAGCGGTCGATGCGCAGGAGCTCTCCCTGCGCCGTCACGAGCTCGACTTCGTTGGCCCCGCTGACATAAGCCTTGGGATCGAAGAAGCGCGACAGGGCTGGCGCCGCGAGAATCGCGTCGGCCTGCCTCGCCACCTCGGCGCCAGCCGCGGCGTCCAGCCCCTGCGCACGTGCCAAGCCCTCGAGCGCATCGCGGCCGGTGGGCGCCCCTGCTGTGAACTCCAGGATGCGATGCAAGGCGATGCCGCGCAGCCGGGCGGCCTCCTCGCTCTCGGCCGCAGGCCGGCCCGTGCTCGCGCGCCGGCCGGTCGTCACCCGATCGGGCCGAAAATCCGCAATCAACGCCATCTCGGGACGCGCCGCATGCGGCTGCACCCCATGGCCGTCAGAGGCGAACCCGGGGGCGCCGCCTCCCCCCTCTGGAGGCCAGAGCCTGGCGAATGGACTCATGCGGGCGTACCAGCTGGCGGCGGTGTCACCGCGTGCGGCCGGCGCGCCACTGAAAACCAGGATCTCCTTGGCGCGCGTGACCCCGACATACAGAAGATTGCGGTCCTCCCGCGTGCGCAGCTGCGCGTCTTGATCGAACAGAGAGGCACGCGCGCTGCCACGGCTCTCCACCGATCCATAAATCGAAACATGACTGGGCGCGCTCGTGCCGGCGGGCCAATCGATCAGGACTTCGTTGGACCCGGCCCGCTCGACCTGGGCGCTGGTATCGGTCAGGAACACGATCGGCGCCTCAAGCCCCTTGGCACCGTGGATGGTGAGAATCCGTACCGTATCGCCATGATCGGCGACCCCCTCGTCCGGCGACTCCTGCTCGGTGCCCCGAGCGAGCGCGTCGAGTTCTTCGATGAAACGCGGCAGACTGGGGTAACGGCCGCTGTCCATCTCGAGCGCAAGTTCCAGGTAAGCAAGCAGGTTGGCACGCACCTGCTCGCACCAGCCGGCGCTCGCCTCGGGGGCGACCGAGGATACGTAGCGCTCGATCACCGCCCCCTCGGTATAGATGCGGTCGAGCAGATCGTGCACCGGGCGCACGCCGGCCAGGTACACCCAGCGCGCGAGCTGGCGCGCGGCCGGAGCGAGCGGATCATGCGGCGCCAGGTCCTGCAGCCTTTGCCACCAGGTTGCCGACGCCGGCGCCGTGCGGCCAAGGCGCACCAGATCCTCATCGCGCGCCGCAAAGAGGGGCGAGCGGAGCACGTGGGCGAGCAGATGGTTCGAGAAGGGCACGACCAGAAACCGTAACAGCGCGCTGAGATCCAGTGCCTCCAAGGTCGTCAACAGCCCGCCGGCACGGTCGCTGCTGTAGGGGATGCCCGCCGCCCTGAAAGCGCGCTCCAGCGGCGCCATGCGCGCGCGCTTGCGCACGAGCACCAGCACATCGCGATAGCGGGCCACCTGTGAGGCAGCACCGGGATGCCCGTCGCCTTCGAGCACTTGGGTGCCGACGAGCGCGCGGATCGCCGCGGCCACGGAGACGGCTTCGGCATCCACGCGCCCGTTCTCTTTCTCCAGACGGGCTGTGGTGAGGGCATCGCGTAACTCCAGATGCACCGGATCCCCGCCGGGTTGGTCCGCAGGCGGCGCCTCCTCCGCCTGATCCTGCTCCCTGGCTTCGGCTGGCTCCTCCGGAATGCGCCAGACCGCGCCCAGTGCCGGACTGCAGGACAGGTGCGGTTGGAAGTCGGGTGCCGCGAAACTCTCGAAGCTGCCGTTTAGGGCCGTGATGACCGCCTGCGCGCAGCGGCGCGTCTCGTGTGTGCTCAAGCGGCTCGCGCCATAACGCTCCGCGAGAAAGGCACTCGCGGTGTCGAACAGGCGTGGCTCGGCGCCCCGAAAGCGATAGATCGACTGGTTCGGATCGCCCACCAGCATGACCGAGGGCCGCTGCGCGTCCCCGCCGTAGGCTTCCAGCCAGCTCTCGAGCGTGATCCACTGCAAGGGATTGGTATCCTGGAACTCGTCGACCAGGATATGCCGGTAGCGCGCATCCAGGCGCGTCTGAATATAGGCTGCGGCCGCCTCGTCCTGCGAGAGACTGAAGGCGAGCCACTCCAGATCGTTGAAGTCGAGTGCGCCCCGTGCACGCTTGAGTTTCGTGTATTCGTCGAGGACCGCCTCGGCGCAGGTCCACACGTAACGGTTCAGTTCAAAGGCGAACTGGTCGCGCGCGCGGGCGCGCGCCTGCGCGCACGCATCGGCTGCGTGGGTCATCATCGCGCCCAGCTGCTCGGCGCCCAGAGGGCCGAGCCGGGCCACCGCCGCGGTCGCGGCGCGGCGCGTGGGCGTGACCGCCCCGCCCTTTTTCTTCTCGACCAGGCGGCTGATCTCCTCGAAATCCGCTGCTCTGGGCGCGCCGGCCGCATCGGCCACCCCCTCGAGGAGCTCGAGAGTGCGCGTTGCGCGCTCGCACTCGGCGGCGGTGCCCTCGACCAGCACCTGGGCGATCGCGCGCATTGCCTCGACGAACGGGGTGCTCCCGAGCAGTTCCAAGCGTGCATCGGGCGGCGCTGCCTGTGCCGCGCCCGTCTCGAAGCCAAACTGGACCGCGAGTCGTTCGAGAGCCTCGGTCAGCGGCGCCGCCCCCTTGAATGCCTGCCACTCGTTGCGGCGCTCGATGAGCGCCCAGACAAGTTGCCAGGCGGCGTGCTCGCCTGCGACTCGCAGCAGGCCGAGGTATGCCTCCTTCTGCCGGGCGTCCTGGCCGACCTGCACCAGAAATTCGCGGCGCGCGGCAAGGCGCAGCTCGCCCGTCCGCTCGACCAGTCCGAATCCGGCCGGCACGCCGGCCACGAGGGGCGCCCCCCGTACGATGCGCGCGAACCAGCCATGGAAAGTCTCGATGGTCACGGGGTTCACCGCTGTCAGGACTGCTTCGAAGAGACCGCGCGCCCGTGGCAGGAGGGCCTGTGCCTCGCGCGCGTCCAGACCGCGCGCAGCCAGAATTTCAAGGGCGAGCGCGTCCGGGGCGCAGGCCAGCTGCTCGAGCAGTTCGACCAGTCGCGCCTGCATCTCCTGGGCGGCCTTGCGCGTGAAGGTGATGGCCAGGATCTCGCGGGGTTCGGCCCCGGCGAGGAGCAGCCGCAGGAGACGGGCGACGAGAAGCCAGGTCTTGCCGCTCCCGGCACACGCCTGGATGACGACGCTGCGCGCCGGATCGAGTGCAACGCGGTCGAATTCGGCGCGTGCGACGGTCCTGCCGTCGACGACGAAGGCAGTGGGTCCGGCACCGGTACTCATGGTGGCGACCCGCCTGCGCTCGATGCGCTCTCGAGCCACTGTCCCTTGCGGCACAGCCCGCGCGCGTCGCAGTGTGCGCAGACCGATTCGGCCCCGTTGGCGGGCAGTCCCCAGCCGGCATGAAGGCGCCGGAAATCCTCGCCAATCCGCTCAAGGAGCAGCCCCGCGAGCTGGTCGAGATCCGTTGCCGGACCGATCGCGCGCACCTCGTCCCGATCCACCGACAGGTAGCAGGCCTCGACCTCATCGACGTCTGCGGCCAGCACCCGGTAGAACGGCAGCTGCACATCCTCGCCGGGCTCCTTCAGGCCCGCACGCAGGGCGCCGGGCGAGCGCGCCTTGTAGTCGAGGATCGCCACGCGCGAGGCACTGCGGTCGACGCGATCGAGGCGTCCGGCGAGCACCAGCTCACGGCCGCCTGGGAACTCGAGCGCGCGTTCCAGGGCCCACTCCGAGCGCTCGAAGCGCCACCCCCGTGCCGTCCAGTCCTGCCACCAGTCGACATAGGGTTCGATCACGGTGCTCCAGCGCGCCTCATAACCCAGGAACGCGGGGTTGTTGCCGACCGTCTCAGTGAAGACCTCGGCACTCACGCTGCGCAGGAGGTCGATCGCGGCCGCGCGCTCGACCGGTGCACCGGTCCGCTCGTGATAGCGCTCGAGGATGCGGTGCACGATTTCGCCGTAGTCGCGCTTTTCCGCATCCTCGCGCAATGCCTCCAGAGGCTCAAGGCCGAGCATGTGGCGCACGAAGTAGCGGTACGGACAGCCGATGAGGAGGTTATAGGCCGACGCTGTGAGTCGCGGCGGGACGAGTTCGGGTGCGGCAGGCGCCGGGCGCTCGGTGGCGTGCCAGGCGTGCGCTGTGCGCGGCCATTCCCAGCGGTGTATGAGATCGGTGCCGAACGCGGCCTGGTGCAGCATCATGAGCCGCAGGAACGCCCCGGCCGCGGCGTTCGGATGTCGATCGACCGTGCCGCGCCACGTCACGACCGCGCTGGGCGTGGCGGCAAGCAGGAGCGCGAGCATCGTCAGCTCGCGGCGCTGGAGCGCAGCTTGATCCGCCAGACCCAGCTCGGCGCGCAGGGCGGCATTGACGAACAGGGCATCCGGGGCACGGGCCGGAAGATGCGCGGCATCCGCGCCGAGCACCACAAGCGCGTCGAAATGCCGGTGGGCGGCGCCCGCCAGCGACGTGGCTACGACCGGACTGTCGATGGCTTGCTCACGGAAGGTCGCGCTTTCGAGGGCATCGGCGACAAAGTCGCGCCACTCGGCAAAAGCGAAACCCGCGCCGGCGGAGACCCTTTGGACGTCACGAGCGAGTCCCGCGAGGTGCTCGAGCAGCGCCCAGCCGACCGGGTCGGCTCGAAACGAGTCCGCCATCTGGGTCGTCTGCAAACGCTCATGGAGCCAGTTGAAATGAGCGCCGAGCGAGTGGCGGCCGGCCAGTGGCACGGCCGCGGCGCGTAAGACCGCCAGCACTTCAAGCGCACGCTCCTGCGCCCAGGCGCGCCCCGCCTCGGCCCCCGGGGTCTGGACCGGGTCCAGGTCGTCCTGCCCGGCTGCAGCGTGCCGCGCGCGGGCACGCTCGAGGGCGGCTGCGATACGCGACCAGCCGCGCACGACGTTGTCGCGACGCACGGCGACTTCGATCTCGGCGACCACGGCCTCCTTGGCGGCCTGCCCCGTCAGGACGTGGGGCGACTTGAGCCAGTCGAGCAGGACCGCCGCCTCGACCTGGGTCTCGTCGCGGTGCACGAGCTCAAGCCAGCGCATGAGCGTGCCGGCGACCGTGGACGTGGAGAATTTCCAGCCGGCCTCATCGCGAACCAGCACGTCGGCCCGCTCCAGGAGGGCGCGCACGCGCCGCGCGACGAGGCGGTCCTGGGTGACGAGCCCAATCGAGCGCCGCCCCTCGGCCAGCCACTCGAGCACCGTCTGGGCGGCGCATGCCGCCTCGTCCTCGAGACTGTTCTCGGCGAAGAGCCGGATGTGGGCGGCAGCACGCCCGGTCGCGCAGAGCGTTGCAGCACGCCGGATGAGAGGCTCAGCGGATTCAGAGGGTGGGGCCGAGTCCGCGACCAGTTCGGGCCACGCGAGTGCGAGCGCCGGCGCCGCTGCGAGCGAGCCGGCGACGTCGACCTCGATCCGAACGAGCTCTTGGTTCTCTGCGTAGCGCGCGAGAAAGGCCTCGACGTGGGGCTCCAGGTCGAGCGGTGCGATCACGCACAGTGGCTGGGGGGCGAGGCGCGCGAGGCGCTCAAGGCCACGCAGGAAAAGCGCGGCACCGTCGTCGCGCCCGAGCGTCCCCCGCCAGATCCCCAGCACCAGCTCGGCCTCTTCTGAGCAGACCTGCCAGGCGCGCTCGGTGTAGCGCCCGCGCAGGGCGGCAAGGAGGCGCGCCTCGTTGCTGCTCCCGTCCGACGCCGGGCCTTTGCCGCCGAGGCCGAGGGTGATCTCGTCGCAGACCTCGAGCAACTGCCGGGCCAGACCCCAGAACTGGGCGCCGACTGCGCCCAGCCGGCGCGTGAGCCATGCCGTCCCCTTCAGGGCGGAAAAAAGCTCCACCCGGCGCTGGGTGGGCGAGCGGGCGAGCAGCAACTCGGCATCGACGCTACGCAGCCACTCTTCGAGGGTCAGGATACGGGGCAGGCGCAGCGTCGCCCGGCCCGTCTCTCCGGCCCCCACCCTGGCGGCAAACCCGGCACGCAGGGCGGCCGCAAGAGCCACACTGGGAACCAGCACCACCCATCCGGCAAGCTCCTCGAGCCCCAGGATTTCGCCGGCAACGGCGCTCCAGAAGCCCGGGTTAAACGGCATGCGCACGATCCGCATCGCTTGGTGCAAAGCGTCCTGCGAGGGCTCGAAGGTGGCCATGGCTGTTGCAAAAAACCCTATTTTCCTACGAATTGGCGAGCCCGATAATTCGCTTTCACGCCGATTTTCTGATGGAGCTTGTACTTGTATTTCGGATTTGTGCCATCATTTCACTCCAGAGGTCGCAAAACAGGCGTTTCCATTGCGGCATTGCCAGGCAGGTTCTCGCAATGCGCCGGGTGGCTCCCGACGTCCGGCTCCCACACTTGCATGTCGCGCGACCGTCCCCCCTTGAACCTTTGAAATCCCCTGTAGAGGTCACCGCATGAGTGATTCCATCAAGTACGTCACCGACGCCAGCTTCGAGAGCGACGTGCTGAAGTCTGACGCCCCGGTGCTGGTCGATTACTGGGCCGAATGGTGCGGCCCCTGCAANNTGATGCTGTTCAAGAACGGCGCGATCGTCGGGACCAAGGTTGGGGCTCTGTCGAAATCGCAGTTGACCGCGTTCATCGACAGCAATCTCTAGATCCAAGGGGGCCAGTGCGCGCCGCGACGAGCACGTGCAACCGGTCCCCCTGCAGTCGTTCGTGCAGCCCATGACTCAACTCTCCGCTGTCCACCTCCCAGGGTAGCGCTTTTCCCCCGATCCAACTCCTTCCGGCAGTGACCCGACCAGGGACCCCCCATGTACCTATCTGAACTCAAAGCCCTCCATGTCTCGGCCCTCCTCGAGATGGCCAATGGCCTCGAAATCGAGAACGCCAACCGGATGCGCAAGCAAGAACTGATGTTTGCCATCC
>PLEY01000190.1 GCA_003136595.1 Burkholderiales bacterium | reverse complement strand
GACGCGGTCGGATTGAGCTTGGCCAGGCGCTCGCGCATCTCCGGATCGAGCATGAAGGTCTGGGTCAGCTGCTGGTAGACCCAGGGCTGGACCTGCCCCGTGGTCGCCGACCAGCCCATGGTGTTGGTGACGTGCACCTCGATCTGGCGCACCCCTTCGTAGCCGTGCTCGAGCATGCCCTCGTACCACTTCGGGTTGAGCATGCGCGTGCGCGTCTCGAGCGCCACCTGCTCGGAGAGCGTGCGCACCACGCCGTCGCCGCGCGTCTGGTCGCCGATGTAGACGGGGGCGGTCTCGCCGCCCTTGGCGCGCTTGACGGCGCGGCTGATGCCGCCCAGCGTATCGAAATAGTTGTCGACGGTGGTCACGCCGAGCTCGACCGAGTCGAGGTTCTGATAGGCGAGATCGACATCCTTCAACACACTGTTCAGGAGCGCCGCCTGCTGCATCGGCCGGCCGGCGCGTCCGTAGGCGAAGCACTTGCGGCGCGTGTAGGTCTCGGCGAGTTCATCGCCATCGTCCCAGCGGCTGTTCTCGACCAGGTGGTTCACGTTCGACCCGTAGGCGCCCTCGGCATTGCCGTAGACCCGAAGCGCCGCCGTCTCGAGGTCGCAGCCGTGCTGTTCCTGGTAGGACAGGGCGTGCTTGCGCACGAAGTTCTGATCGAGCGGCTCATCGGCGGCGGCCGCCAGGTAGGCCGCCTCGGCGATCAGCTTGATCTGGAGCGGCAGGAGGTCGCGGAAGATGCCCGAGAGCGTCACGCTGACGTCGATGCGCGGCCGGCCCAGTTCGGTGAGCGGGATCAGGGATGCGCCCGCGAGGCGCCCGTAGCCGTCAAAGCGCGGGCGCGCGCCGAGGAGTGCCAGGGCCTGGGCGATCGGGCTGCCTTCGGTCTTCAGGTTGTCGGTGCCCCACAGGACAAGCGCAACCAGTTCCGGCAGCGGGTTGCCGTCGGCGATATGGCGTGCGATCAGGCGCTCGGCCTGGCGCGTGCCATCCTGGATGGCAAAGGTGCTCGGGATGCGGAAGGGGTCGAAGCCGTGCAGGTTGCGTCCGGTGGGCAGGATCGCGGGTGTGCGCAGCAGGTCGCCGCCCGGTGTCGGCCGGATGTAGCGTCCATCGAGCGCAGCCAGGATCGCGCTCAGTTCATGGTCTTCGGCGAGGAGGACATTGTGCAGGGCAAGTTCCTTCAGGACACCCAGGTGCGCGTCGTCGAGCGGCGTGTCGAGATGCGCTGCAACCTCCTCGGGTGTCTGTCCGGCAACGAGCGCATCGACCCAGGCGCGCTCGGGCCGCTCGCCATGCGCGGCCTCGGCCATCGCGAGGAGCATGTCGGAGCGCTCCTCGGGCGAGGGCGGCTTGCCGATCACGTGCAGGCCGTGCGGAATAAGGGTGTACTCGAGTTCGATGACCTTCGCGCCCAGCCGGCCGATCTCGGCGTCGGCCGCATCGGCCCAGACGGGCTCGGGCGTGGCAAGGTCAAGCTCGGTGGCCTGCGCCTGGATCAGGGCGACCAGCTGTTCGCGCTCGGCGAGGGCTTCTGGGGCGAGACTGCGCCAGCGCTCGATCGACGCCTTCAGGTCGACCAGGCCGCGATACAGGCCAGCGTGGGCCAGGGGCGGTGTCAGGTAGCTGATGAGCGTCGCGGCTGCGCGCCGCTTGGCGATCGCGCCCTCGGAGGGGTTGTTCGCGGCATACAGGTAAAGGCTGGGCAGATCGCCGATGAGGCGGTCAGGCCAGCATGCGCCCGACAGTCCCGCCTGCTTGCCGGGCATGAACTCGAGGGCGCCGTGGGTCCCGAAATGCAGCACCGCATGGGCCCCGAAGTCCTCCTTCAGGTAGCGGTAGAACGCCGAAAACGCGTGTGTCGGGGCCATGCCGCGCTCGAAGAGGAGCCGCATCGGATCGCCCTCGTAGCCGAAGGCCGGCTGCACGCCCACCAGCACGTTGCCAAAGCGGGCGCCCAGCACGAACAGTGATGCGCCGTCCGTCAACTGGCGTCCCGGTGCCGGGCCCCAGATCGCCTCGATCTCGGCCAGCCACCGTTCGCGCCGCACATGGTCCTCGAGCGGAATCTGGGCATGCACGTTGGCATGGGCGCCGTAGCGCTCGGCATTGCCCGTGACCACACTCTCGCGCAGCACATCGACACTCTCCGGCAGATCGACGGTATACCCCTCGGCCTGCAGGGCGCCGAGCGTGCGGTAGAGCGACTCGAACACGGACAGGTAGGCGGCCGATCCGGTGTTGCCGGCGTTCGGCGGGAAATTGAACAGCACCACCGCGATCTTGCGCTCGGCCCGCGCGGCGCGGCGCAGGGCAACCAGCTTTGCGACACGCGCGGCGAGCATCTCGTCGCGCTCGATGCACGGATGCATGTCGCGCGCATTCTCCGAAGGCGAGAAGGTGCAGCCGCGGTGGCAGCCGGTGCAGGTCTTGCCGGCGGCATCCGAGCGTCCCCCGAAGACGACCGGGCCGGTGGCGCCGTCGAGTTCGGGGATCGCGACCATGATGGTGCTCTCGACGGGCATGAGGCCGCGTTCGGATGCACCCCATTGCTCGAGCGTCTGGAATTCGACCGGGAGCGCGGCGATGTACGGCACGTCCAGGCGCGCGAGCATCTCCTCGGCAGCCTTGGCATCGTTGTAGGCGGGGCCGCCGACGAGCGAGAAACCGGTCAGTGAGACCACCGCATCGACCACGGGCCGCTCCTCCTTCAGGAAGAAGCGCTCGACCGCCTCGCGCGCATCCAGCCCGGTCGCAAAGGCCGGGATGACGCGCAAGCCGCGGGCTTCCAGCGCCGCGATGACGCCGTCGTAATGCGCCGCGTTGCCGGCGAGGAGATAGGAGCGCAGCAGCAGCACGCCGACGGTGCCGAGCGCGGGCTGCGGCTGTTTTAAGCGCTCGAGCCAGCCGGCATCCTCGGTGAACTTCTGCTTTAAGCGCGGGTGGTAGACGCCGATCTCGGGATACTCGGTGGGCGCGGCGGCAGCGAGGTGCCCCCGCAGTGTACGGCGCGCGCCATCGGCATAGCGGTCGACCAGAAAGCGCACCATGTTCGCGACGTTTTCTTCGGAGCCGCCAAGCCAGTACTGGAGCGTGAGGAAGTAGGCGCGCACGTCCTGCGCTGCGCCCGGAATGAAGCGCAACAGGCGCGGAATGCGTCGCAGCATCTTCATCTGCTGGGCGCCGGCACTGGAGGCGCCACCCTTGCCCTTGGCGCCACGCAGGCGCTTGAGCATCGCAAGCGGCCCGCCGGTCGAGCCGTCCATGCTGAAACGACCCATGCGCGTGAGCTTCGTCACCTCGCCTGCTGACATGCAAGACACCATCGCATCGCACTGCTCGCGGCGCTTCTGCAGACTGGGCAGGATCGGCTGGAAGTGGTCCTCGAGGAAGAGCATGGTGTTGACGATGATGTCCCCAGTCTCGATATCGGCACGGCAGCGCTCGAGGGCCGCCGGATCGGCGGACCACTCGGCGGCGGCATGCATGGACAGCTGCAACCCGGGCAGATCGCGCACGAGGGCGCTGCGGGCGCGCTCCATGGCGGACGCCAGATGGCTGTCCATCGTGACAATCACAAATTTGATCGGCGTGGGGCTAGCGGCCGAAGTGGGCTTTTGCATCGTAGAGTGTCTCAATCGTTATGGTTGCCAGTCCCTTTTCGAGGGCAAACTTCTCGGTGTTGCGGCGTGCCTTGCCCCGCACAAAAAACGGAATCTTGTGCAGTTCCCGCTCGGCCTCCGCAGCCCAGATCGTGACTGCAGGGGTCAAGGCCGGGTGCGCGGATGCACCTGCGGGCAACCCGGTGGGCGAACCTGCCGCGGCGGTGGACTGCGCGGCCGTGGCCGCCGTGGCGAGGTGCGCTGCGCCCGATCCGGGGCCGTCCTGCGCCGGGGCGCCACTCGCGGGCGGCTGCGCGGCTGCCGAGTGGGCGGCGGCGGTTTCAGCAGGGGCCGCGTCCGCGCGCGCCTGGGTGAGCTTGGATGCACCGAGGTGCGAGGGCAGGGCGCCATCGTGGAATTCGAAGTCGCCCCGGAACATCGTGAGGAGGTGCTCTTCGAGCCCCATCATGAGCGGATGGACCCAGGTGTCAAAGAGCACGTTGGCGCCTTCAAAGCCCATCTGCGGCGAGTAGCGTGCCGGGAAGTCCTGGACGTGGACCGGGGCCGAGATCACGGCGCACGGGATCCCGAGGCGCTTGGCGATATGGCGTTCCATCTGCGTGCCCAGCACCAGTTCAGGCTGCAGCTGGGCGACCTGCTCCTCGACGGCGAGATAGTCGTCGGTGATGAGTGCCTCGACGCCGTAGCGCTTGGCCGCCTCGCGCACCTCGCGCGCGAATTCGCGGCTGTAGGTGCCCAATCCGACCACCGCAAAGCCGAGTTCCTCGGCGGCGACGCGTGCCGCGGCGATCGCGTGGCTGGCATCCCCGAAGATGAACACGCGCTTGCCCGTCAGGTAGGTGGAATCCACCGAGCGCGAGTACCAGGTCGCGCGGGCATTGTCGCGCTCGAGGACGGGCTTGGCGGAGACGCCTGCCAGCGCTGCAACCTCCTCGATGAAGCGGCGTGTCGCACCGACCCCGATCGGCACCGTCTCGACGGCGGGCTGACCAAAGGTGCGCTTGAGCCACTGCGCCGCCTGAAAGGCGATTTCGGGGTAGAGCACGACGTTGAAGTCGGCCTCGCCCAGGCGTGCGAGATCGGCGGGGCTGGCACCAAGGGGCGCTGTGACATTGACATCGACGCCCAGGCAGGCAAGGAGGGCCGTGATCTCGGCGACATCGTCGCGATGGCGAAATCCGAGCGCG
The DNA here is from genome assembly GCA_003136595.1 of Burkholderiales bacterium. GTDB lineage: Bacteria > Pseudomonadota > Gammaproteobacteria > Burkholderiales > Burkholderiaceae_D > BOG-994. The sequence goes on along the minus strand of PLEY01000190.1, from coordinate 7,502 downwards.
CACGGGCCGAGCAGATTGCACGCGGGCCGGCGGCCGGCGGCACCCAGGGCGGCGGGCGCCTCGGGCTCACGCTTTGGCTTCGCGAGCGAGCGCACGAGCTGGTAGAACGTCTCCGCGGCGCCCCAGTTTTCCTTCTTCTGGTAGGCCGGCAGCTCCAGCGGCACGACCGGCACCGGCAGGTCGAGCGCGCGCGCGAGGCCGCCCGGATCGTCCTGGATCAGCTCGGCCGTGCATGACGAGCCCACCAGGAGCGCCTGGGGCCGAAAGCGCTCGAAGGCCTCGCGTGCTGCGTTCTTGAAAAGTTCAGCGGTGTCGCCGCCCAGATCGCGCGCCTGGAAGGTCGTGTAGGTGACCGGCGGACGCTTGGCGTTGCGCTCGATCATCGTGAACAGCAGGTCCGCATAGGTGTCGCCCTGCGGGGCGTGCAGGACGTAGTGGACGCCCTGCATCGCGGTCGCGATGCGCATCGCCCCGACGTGCGGTGGGCCTTCATAAGTCCAGACAGTCAGTTGCATGCGGCGTTTTCCTAGGCGACAAGACGAAGACGGCGGACGAGCGGACGCTCGAAGAGCTCGGCCAGATCCGCCGCCTGGTCAAACCCCTGGATCGGTGTGAACACCAGCTCGATCGCCCACTTGGTGGTCAGGCCCTCGGCTTCGAGCGGATTGGCAAGTCCAAGACCGCACACCACCAGGTCCGGCTGGGCGGCGCGGCAGCGATCGAGCTGCTTTTCAACGTGCTGCCCTTCGGAGATCTGGCACTGCGCCGGCAGGAGCGCGAGCTCGGCGGCCAGGTGCTGCTTGTGCAGGTAGGGCGTGCCGACCTCGACGAGCTGCATGCCCATCTCGCGCGCCAGAAAGCGCGCGAGGGGTATCTCCAGCTGCGAGTCCGGAAAGAAGAAGATGCGCTTGCCGGCAAGCCCCGGACGGTGGCGGGCGAGCGCGCGCTGGGCGCGTTCGCGCGCCGGAGCGATGGCGGCCTCAAAACGCTGGGCGTCGATGCCAAAGGCGTGGGCGGCGGCGGCCAGCCAGCCGCTCGTGCCCTCGACGCCGAGCGGGAAGGGCGCATCGAGCCGGACCGCGCCGCGGGCTTCGAGGGCCCGCGCGGTGTCGGCCAGAAACGGCTGGGCCAGCAGAAAGCGCGTGTTCGGGCCGACCGCGGCGAGGTCTGCGGCATGACGGGGCGGAAAGAAGCCGACCCGCCCGATGCCCATCGCGTCAAAGAGCCGGCGCATCTGGTCCTCGACGACATCCGCCAAGGCGCCCACGACGAGCAGATCGGGTGCTGCGCTCCCGGGAGCAGCGGGCATCTCGGGTACGAGCGCAGCAAGGCACGCGTCCTCGCCCTGGGTGAAGGTGGTCTCGATGCCGCTGCCGGAGTAGTTCAGGACCCGCACCGCCGGGGCGAAACTCTTCGAGAGCCGCTGCGCGGCGCGCGAGAGGTCGAGCTTGATGACCTCCGAGGGGCAGGAGCCGACCAGAAACAAAAGGCGGATGTCGGGCCGGCGCTCAAGGAGCCGCGTGACGACGCGGTCGAGTTCGGCGTTGCAGTCGGCAAGTCCCGCGAGGTCACGTTCGTCGATGATGGCCGTGGCAAAGCGTGGCTCGGCGAAGATCATGACGCCCGCGGCCGACTGGATCAGGTGGGCGCAGGTGCGCGAGCCGACCACCAGGAAAAACGCGTCCTGGATCTTGCGGTGCAGCCAGATGATGCCCGTCAGTCCGCAGAAGACTTCGCGCTGGCCGCGCTCGCGCAGAACCGGCACTTCGGCGCAGCCCTCCTGCAGTGCGGAGGCGATCGGGGTGATGCGGGTGACGACGCTCATGCGGCCAATGCCCTTCTTGCGTCCTCGGCGGGGGGAGCGTCCCGGCGCGCAGCGCGCAACTTCAAGAGAAACTGGGTGGCGTTGACGGCGTACGAGCTGTAGGCCGCCAGGGCGAGGAACATCTGCTCGCGCACCGACAGCCAGCCGGTGAACAGCGCCAACAGATAGAGGGTGTGCAAGGCGAGTACGAGCATGCTCACCATGTCTTCCCAGAAGAAGGGGTGCGCGAACAGGTAGCGGCCGAAGACCGCCTTCTCCCAGAACGAGCCCGTGATCATGATCGCGTAGAGCAGCACGGTTTTGAGGACCACCGAGGCCGAGGCGATCGATTGGCCCTGTCCCGAGGCGAGAAAGCGCAGCACGAGGCCTAAGCTCATCAGGAACACCAGGAACTGGACCGGGGCCAGGATGCCCTGCACGAGCGTCCAGTGAGTCGCGTCGCGGCGCCGGCGCTCTTCGGCTGTATAGAGAGGGGTTCTTGGCGCTGGCTGGGCCCTGCTGCTTGGCTTCATCGTATCTCCCGGGTCCTGGTGTAAGAAAATTTAGATCGCTTCCGGAAAACTGTCAAGCAAAATAGACGTAAACTTTCCTTGACATTCTTTCTCAGATGGATAAATCTTTGAAAAAGCGCTTTACCGAACGAATCGCCAAGTGTGAAGATCGTGGAGCATGACTATTGTCACAACGATGGCTGGACGCCTTCCGTAGGGCACCGGGGTCATCCCCCAGGGTCAGTCCCGGCGGTGTCAACCCCGCTGCGGTCAGCCCGACGCTCAACCCGAAAGTGTCAACCAGCTTGGAATGAGGCGAAGTTCAGCGGCTCGATATGGAGGAGTTTCCGATGGATGGATTGACACAAGACGGATTGCCAGACGCCCAGGGGGCGCGGAGCGATTGGACCAGGGGACGGGATGGGACGGTGGGCGGGGAGGCGAATGCGTTGTGTCGTACGGATCCGATGGGTGACGGGGGCGGGGACCGGATCGCGTGGCTGAGCCATACGATCGAGGTCGAGATCATTCCGCGGCTGATGCTGGCGCACCAGGATGTGCTGGACGAGGCGGCGCGTACGGGCGGCGGCCCGGTGCCGCGGCTCGGACCTGAGGCGGTCGCCGAGTTCACCGGCATCGTGCTTAACGGACAGATCGCCGAGAGCATTACCTACATCGACCGGCTGCGGGGCGCGGGACTTGGCATGGCTGCGGTTCACTTGGAGCTCCTCGCGCCGGTCGCGCGGCGCCTGGGCAGCTTGTGGGAAGAAGACCTGATCGATTTCACCGAAGTCACGGTCGGGCTGTGGCGGCTGCAGCAGGTGCTGCGCGAGTTCAGCCCGGCGTTTCGCAGTGAGGGTGCGCGTCAGCCGAACGGCCGGCGCGCCCTGTTTGGCGCTTTTCCGGGGGAGCAGCACACCCTCGGGCTCTTGATTGTCACGGAGTTTTTCCGCTCGGCGGGTTGGGAAGTCTGGGATGAGCCGTCGGCCTCCAGCGACGCGCTGGAGCATGCCGCGTCCAGGGAGTGGTTCGACATCGCCGGGTTGTCAGCCGGCTGCGAGTCACGCCTCGATACGATGGCTCCAGCGATCCTCGCGATCCGGCGCGCCTCGGCAAACCCCTCGATCAGCGTGATCGTGGGCGGGCCGCTGTTCATCCGCTATCCGCGGCTGGCCCAGTCGGTGGGCGCCGATGCGATGGCGTCTGACGCCCAGCACGCGGTCCTGCGCGCCGAGGAGCTGGTGGCACGCCAGGGATCGCACGGTTAATCGAGGAGAAGCGTGGTTGAGTACACGGCAAGATCAGGGTGAGGTAGCGGAACGAAATGCGGACCGGGGCACAGTACACGTGACTTCGTTCGAAGCCCCCAAACGGCCTTTGGGCGCTCTGGACGCAGAAGACGCTGCGAACTTGATCGCGGCCGCGTCGGATGTCGCCCTCGTGCTCGACGGCGAAGGCGTGATCCGCGACGTCTCCGTGGGCAGCGCCGAGCTCTCCCTGGAAGCCTATGGCAGCTGGATCGGGCAGCCCTGGATCCAGACGGTCACCGCCGAGAGCCGGCCCAAGGTCGAGGCGCTGCTGCGCGATGCGCAGGCGCGCACGCAACGGCGCTGGCGCCACGTCAACCATCCCTCGGGCGCGGGTCCGGACATCCCCATCCTGTATTCGGCCGTCCAGGTGGGCAGCAACGGCCAGGTGGTCGCCTTCGGGCGTGATCTGCGCTCGGTCTCGGTGCTGCAGCAGCGCCTGATCGATGCCCAGCAGGCGATGGAGCGCGACTACTGGCGCCTGCGCCACGTCGAGACGCGCTATCGGATGCTGTTCCAGATGGCCTCCGAGGCCATCATCATCGTCGACTCGGCGACGGCGCGCATCGTCGAAGCCAATCCGGCGGCCACTCTCCTGCTTGGCGAAACCACCAAGCGCATCGTCGGCCGCGCCTTTCCGGAGGGCTTCGATGCCGAGAGCAGCCAGGCGCTCGAGGCCCTCCTGGCGCGCGCGCGCGCGGTCGGGCGCAGCGAGGATGTGCCGGTCCGCCTTGAAAACGATCCCCGGCCCTTCGTGGCCTCCGCGTCCGTGATCCAGCAGGACAATGCCGCATTGATCCTGGTGCGCATCGCCATGCTGCAGCCCGACGCGGGCCTGCCGCGGGCCAAATCGATGCTGCTGCGCGTCGTCGAAAGCGCGCCCGATGGCTTCGTCGTCACTGACTACGAGGGCAAGATCCTGACGGCCAATCTGGCTTTCATCCAGCTCGCGCAGTTAAGCAGCGAGGACCAGGCGGCCGGTGAGTCGCTCGAGCGCTGGCTGGGGCGCCCGGGCGTGGACCTGAACGTGCTCCTGACCAATCTGCGCCAGCACGGTGCGGTGCGCCTGTTCGCCACGACCCTGCGCGGCGAGTTTGGCTCGACCGCTGAGGTCGAGATCTCCGCCGTGGCCGTGCCGCACGGCGAGCAGCGCTGCATGGGCTTCACCATCCGTCACGTCGGCCAGCGACTCGCCGCCGAGCCGCGTGCGGCACGCAACCTGCCCCGCTCGGTCGAGCAGCTGACCGAACTCGTCGGACGCGTCTCGCTGAAGGAACTGGTGCGCGAGTCGACCGACCTGATCGAGCGCCTGTGCATCGAGGCGGCACTGGAGCTCACGCGCGACAACCGGGCCTCGGCGGCCGAGATGCTGGGACTGTCGCGCCAGAGCCTGTACGTGAAACTGCGCCGTTACGGACTCGGCGACCTTTCGCCCGACGGCGAATAGCCGCGGTTTCTCCTTCAAGTCCTAGGCGCGCGCCCGATCCATCCTCATGGCACATCCCGAACTGAAGGCCGTCGCCCAGCTCTTAAAGCCCATCACGTGGTTTCCGCCGATGTGGGCGTTTGGCTGCGGGGTCGTCGCATCCGGCCTGCCCGCGCACGGCCGCTGGCCGATCGTGCTGGTGGGCGTGGCGCTCGCCGGTCCCATGGTCTGCGCGACGAGCCAGGCGGTCAACGACTGGTTCGATCGGCACGTCGATGCGATCAACGAGCCGCTGCGCCCCATCCCCTCGGGCCGCGTGCCGGGCCGCTGGGGTCTTTACATCGCCATCATCTGGACGCTCCTGTCCCTGGCGGTGGCGTTGCTCCTCGGGCCCTGGGGCTTTGCCGCGGCCGTGACCGGGCTCGTCCTGGCCTGGGCCTACAGCGCACCGCCGATCCGCTTGAAGACCAATGGCTGGTGGGGCAATGCGGCCTGTGCGCTGTGCTACGAGGGGCTCGCCTGGGTCACGGGCGCCGCCGTCATGGCAGGCGGCAGCATGCCCAACATCCGCACGCTGCTCCTCGCTGCGCTCTACAGTGCGGGCGCGCACGGCATCATGACCTTGAACGATTTCAAGTCCGTCGCCGGCGACCGCCAGATGGGCATCGGCTCGCTGCCGGTGCGGCTCGGGGTCCAGAACGCCGCGCGCGCGGCCTGCGTCATCATGGCGCTCCCCCAGGTGGCGGTGATCCTTCTGCTCATCAGCTGGCAACGCCCGGTGCATGCCCTCGCGCTCGTCATGCTCGTCTTCCTGCAACTCGTGCTGATGGACCGGCTCCTCGATGATCCGCCGGCACGCGCGACCTGGTACAGCGGCTTTGGCGTGCCGCTCTATGTGTGGGGCATGCTGATCAGCGCCTTCGCGCTCCATCCCCTGCAGGCGCTCAATCCATGAGCAGGCGCGCATGCTGAGCACCCTGACTGGCGCCAAGGCCGGCCCACGCGCGCTCGGCTGGTTTGGCATCGTGCGCATCGGCCTCGTGCAGGCCGCACTCGGCTCGATCGTGGTGCTTGCGACCTCGACCATCAACCGGGTGATGGTGGTGGAACTCGCGCTGCCGGCGCTGCTGCCGGGCGCCCTGGTCGCACTTCACTATGCGGTGCAGATGCTGCGCCCGCGCCTGGGCTATGGTTCCGACCGGGGACAGCGCCGCACGCCCTGGATCATCGGCGGCATGGCCGTCCTCGCTCTGGGCGGCGTCGGGGCCGCGGCGGCGGCGGCCTGGATGGCGAGCAACCGCTGGGCCGGAATCGCGCTGGCAGTGCTCGCCTTTGGCGCGATCGGCGTCGGCGTCGGGGCGTGCGGAACCTCGCTTCTGGTGTTGCTCGCCAAGCGGGTGGCTGCCGAGCGCAGGCCGGCCGCAGCGACCATCGTCTGGCTGATGATGATCGCAGGCTTCGTGGTGACGACCGTTCTCGCCGGCCATTTTCTCGAACCCTTCTCGTTTGTGCGGCTGCTGGAGGTGACCGGCGCCGTGGCCCTGTGCGCGATGCTCGCGGTGCTCCTTGCGGTGTGGGGCCTCGAGGGATCCTTAAAGGGACCCTTAGAGCAACCCACCGGGATAACACCCACCGAGACTTCCGTGGCGCCGCCGAATACCCCGGCTGGCGGTCCCGCAGCCACCGGGCCGGTTGCGGCCCTACCGTTTCGCGCGGCGCTGCGTCAGGTCTGGGAGGAGCCGGCGGTGCGGCGCCTCGCGATCTTCGTGTTCGTCTCGATGCTGGCCTANNGGCGTGTTTGCCGGGATGCTCTTCGTGGGTGTGATCGCAAGCTGGATGGCGCGTTCAGGCAAGGGCTCGCTCGGCCCCTGGATGGTCGGCAGCTGCGCGCTCTCGGCGCTCGCGCTCCTGGGTCTTGCCGGGGCCGGGCTGGTCGGCCCGGGCTGGCCCTTGAAGGCCAATGTGCTCGCCCTCGGGGCCGCCAACGGCATGTTCACCGTCGCTGCAATCAGTTCGATGATGAGCCTGGTTGGCGCCGGCCGCGCCGGGCGCGAGGGTGTGCGCATGGGTGTCTGGGGCGCGGCGCAGGGCGTGGCATTTGGGCTTGGCGGAATCTCAGCGAGTGGTGCAAGCGATCTTGCCCGCGAGTTCCTTGCCGAGCCGGGAACGGCTTACGCCGTGGTGTTCGGCCTCGAGGCGCTGCTGTTCNNGCAGGCGCCGGGGTAGCAGGCTCTTTTGGACGAGGAACTCAAGGTGCCCCGGGTGGGGCGGGTCTGGTGTCGGATTATGCCGGGGCAATCAATGGAGGCTAGCATGGACAGTCTGGAAACATATGATGCGGTCGTGGTGGGTGGCGGTCCTGCGGGCGCGACAGCCGCCGCGGATCTGGCGCAAAAGGGCCGGCGTGTGCTGCTGCTTGACCGGGCGGGGCGTATCAAGCCCTGTGGCGGGGC
>PLEY01000017.1 GCA_003136595.1 Burkholderiales bacterium | reverse complement strand
GGTCTGGTCACTCCCACTCGATCGTGGCAGGCGGCTTGCCGGAGATGTCATACACCACACGGTTGATGCCACGCACCTCATTGATTATGCGATTCGAGACCCGCCCGAGCAGATCGTGCGGCAGGTGCGCCCAATGCGCGGTCATGAAATCGCTCGTCTGTACGGCGCGTAGCGCGACGACCCACTCATAGGTGCGGCCATCGCCCATCACCCCCACCGAGCGCACCGGCAGAAACACGGCGAAAGCCTGCGAGGTCAGGTCGTACCAGCTTTGCCCGGATGCATCGAAGGTGTTGCGCAGTTCCTCGATAAATATAGAATCCGCGCGCCGCAGAAGGTCGGCATACTCGGCCTTGACCTCGCCCAGGATACGCACTCCAAGGCCTGGGCCCGGAAAGGGGTGCCGAAAGACCATGGCACGCGGCAGTCCGAGTGCCAGACCGAGCTCGCGGACCTCATCCTTGAACAGTTCACGCAAAGGCTCGAGCAGCTTTAGATGCAGTGTCTCGGGCAGACCTCCGACATTGTGGTGCGATTTGATCGTGGTCGCCTTCCTGGTCTTGGCCCCTGCCGACTCGATCACGTCCGGGTAGATCGTGCCCTGGGCGAGCCAGCGGGCGTTGGCGAGCTTGCCGGCTTCTGCCTGGAACACCTCGACGAATTCTCGGCCGATGACGCGGCGCTTGTCCTCAGGGTCCGTGACACCCGCGAGCTTGGTCAGAAACTGCCGGGCGGCATCAACATGGATCACCTTGACACCCAGGGCCCCAAAGGTCTCGAGCACCTGCGCCGCCTCGTCCTTGCGCAACAGTCCATGATCGACGAACACGCAGGTGAGCTGTGCGCCGATGGCGCGGTGCAGCAGCACGGCTGCAACCGAACTGTCGACCCCCCCCGAGAGGCCCAGAATCACCTCCTCGCCACCGACCGCGGCCCGGATCCGGGCGATCGCCTCGGCCGCGAAATCACGCATGATCCAGTCGGGCTTCGCGCCGCAGATATCCAGCACGAAGCGTGCAAGAATCGCCCGACCCTGCTTGGTGTGCGTCACCTCGAGGTGGAACTGGACCGCGTAGAAGCCACGCGTCTCGTCGGCCATGCCGGCGATGGGGCAGATGTCGGTCGAGGCCAGGAGCACGAAGCCCGGCGGCAGTTCCGTCACCTTGTCGCCATGACTCATCCAGACGTCGAGGAGGCCCTGGCCTTCTGCCGTGGTCTCGTCCGCGATGCCCTCGAGGAGCCGGGTGTGGCCGCGCGCGCGCACCCGGGCATAGCCGAACTCGCGGGTCTGACCGCCCTCGACCCGACCACCCAGCTGCTGGGCCATGGTCTGCATGCCGTAGCAGATGCCCAGCACCGGCACGCCGAGGCCATAGACGATCTCAGGCGCACGGGCATTGGCCTCCTCATAGGCCGACATGTGGCTGCCCGAAAGAATGATGCCCGCGGGCGCGAACTCGCGGATGAAGGCTTCGGAGACGTCGCAGGGGTGGACCTCGCAGTAGACGTGCGCCTCGCGTACGCGGCGCGCAATCAGCTGGGTGAGCTGCGAGCCGAAGTCGAGGATCAGGATTTTCGAGTGCATCACGATTCCATTCATGAGCGAGGGGTCGCCGACCGGGCCGCCACCGCTGGCGCGCTGCGCTCGCGAAAGTGCCAGAGCGCACACCCGAGGGCCGCGGCCTGGAGGGCCGCGCACAGATAGAACACGGAGCCGATACGCCAGTCACTCTTCGGCAGATCGGCCACCTCGGCGAGAAGAAATCCGCCGATGACCGGAGCCACCACGCCCATCACCGAGGACAGTGCGTTCAACGCGCCGAGCGCTGCGCCCTGGGCATCGGCGTCGACCGCCTTGGAGACGATGGCCTGCAGCGCCGGACCGCTCGCGTAGGACATGAAACTGGCGACGATGACGATACAAAACATCCATCCCACCGGGGCGAGGCCATAGCAGAGATAGGCCGCCGCGCCGACCGCGAGCCCGAGCACGACCGTGCGCACCTCGCCATAGCGCTTCAAGATGCGGCCAAGCAGACCTCCCTGAACCACCACGGCGACGATCCCGACTGCGAAGAGCGCGAGGCCATTGTCACGCGGCGTCCACTCAAATCGAAACGTGGTGAAAAGGACCCAGCTCGTGCGCAGGATGAACTGCGCAAGTCCGCTTAACGCAACCACCATGACCAGGACGCCCGCGCCGCGCAGGCGGGCGAGATTGGCGATCGCGGCAAACGGATTGGCCTTCTCCCAGGCCAAGGGCGAGCGCCGCGGGGCAGGCAGCGATTCGGGCAGCACGAACAGGCCGTTTAGCACGTTCAGTCCGGCGAGCGCTGCGGCTGCGAAGAACGGCCAGCGCACATCGAGGTTGCCGAGCAGGCCGCCGATCACGGGTCCGAAGATGAAGCCCAAGCCAAAGGCCGCACCGATGAGGCCAAAGCCACTCGCGCGGCGCTCGGGCGTCGAGATGTCGGCAACGTAGGCGCTCGCGACTGTGAAACTGGCACCGGTCAGGCCGCCGATGAGGCGCGCGATCAGCATCACGAGGAGCGACGGAGCAAAGGCCAGCACGAGGAAGTCTGCGCCCAGCCCGGCCATCGAGAGCAGCAACACCGGACGCCGCCCGAAGCGGTCTGACAGCGCACCGAGCGTTGGTGCCGCGAAAAACTGCATGAGGCCATAGGCTGCGCCCAGGACACCGTACCACTCGGCCTGCGTCTCACGCACGCTCGTGAACTGCGCGATCAGGGACGGCAGGACCGGGATGACGAGCCCGAACCCGAGCACATCCAGAAACACCGTGACGAGGATGAACGCCAGAGCCGGCTTGCGGCCCGCGGCGCTCACCTGCGCGCCCCTGTTGAGCGCAGCCTCGCGCCTCTATGGCGCTCCTGCAGAAGCCTGCGGCGTGTTACGGGCCTACGTGTCACTGGCCTACTCCACCCGGTAGTTCGGGGCTTCCTTGGTGATCTGCACGTCATGCACGTGGGATTCGCGGATCCCGGCGGCCGTGATCTCGACGAACTCCGCATTGGCGCGCATGGCATCGATCGTGGCGCAGCCACAGTAGCCCATGCTGGCGCGTAGCCCACCGGTGAGCTGGTGCAGGATCGCGAGCACACTGCCCTTGTAAGGCACGCGGCCCTCGATACCCTCGGGCACGAGCTTCTCGGCATTGGGGTTGTCGCCATCCTGGAAATAGCGGTCAGCCGAGCCATCCTGCATCGCACCGATCGAGCCCATGCCGCGATAGGCCTTGTACGAGCGCCCCTGGTAGAGGATCACCTCACCCGGCGCCTCCTCGGTGCCGGCGAACAGGCCGCCCATCATGACGCTGTAGGCCCCGGCGGCCAGCGCCTTGGCGATGTCCCCGGAATAGCGGATGCCGCCGTCGGCGATGAGCGGCACGCCCGTGCCCTCGAGAGCGCGCGCCACGTTGTCGATCGCGGTGATCTGCGGCACGCCCACGCCCGCCACGATGCGCGTCGTGCAGATCGAACCCGGACCGATGCCCACCTTGACCGCATCGGCACCGGCCTCGAGCAGGGCCCGCGCCGCCTCTCCGGTGGCGATATTGCCGCCGATGACCTGGATATGCGGATAGCGCGTCTTGACCCAGCGCACCCGATCGAGCACACCGCGACTATGGCCGTGCGCCGTGTCCACGACCAGCACGTCCACGCCCGCCGCAGCGAGCAGCTCGCAACGCTCGTCGGTGTCCTCGCCCACCCCGACCGCGGCCCCGACCCTGAGCTTGCCTTGCTCATCCTTGCAGGCGTCAGGGTGCTCGGTGGCCTTCTGGATGTCCTTGACCGTGATGAGGCCGCGCAGCTCGAACTCGTCGTTGACCACCACCACGCGCTCGAGCCGGTGCCGGTTCATGAGCCGCTTGGCATCCTCGAGCATGGCGCCCTCGCCCACGGTCACGAGCTTTTCCCTCGGCGTCATCTTGGCGCGCACCTCGGCGTCGAGTTCCTCCTCGAAACGCAGGTCGCGGTTGGTGATAATCCCGACGACTTTCCTACCCTCTACTACGGGAAAACCTGAGATGCCATGCTGGACCGTGAGTGCAATCACGTCCCGGATCTTCATGTTGGGCGGGATCGTGATCGGATCGCGCAAGACGCCGGACTCAAAGCGCTTGACCTTGGAGACTTCGCGCGCCTGGTCGCGCGGCGGCAGATTCTTGTGGATGAAACCCACCCCGCCCTCCTGCGCCATCGCGATCGCAAGGCGCCCCTCGGTCACGGTATCCATGGCCGCCGAGACCAGCGGGATATTGACCCGGATAGCGCGCGTGAGCTGGGTTTTGAGACTGGTCTCGCGGGGCAGAACGGCCGAGTAGGCCGGAACAAGAAGGACGTCGTCGAACGTCAGTGCTTTCTGAACCAAACGCATCGCGTTTTCCTTATGGCACAAAAGCGAATTATACAGAAACCTCGGAGTGCATTCCGCTCGAGCCTCGCGCGCCAGCCGGCCTGGTGTTGTTCCCCGACCCGGGCGTCGTGGGCCGCAGTCACTGCGCGCATTGACTGCGCGTTTTGGGTCGCGTACTGTTAGCGGGTTGACAGACGGAGAAGCAGCTATGCGGAAGGGGACACGACTAGTCGCGACCATGGCGGTGCTCGGGCTCCTGCTCGGAGTGCCCGCTGCGGCCTTCGCGCAGTGGATGTGGAAAGACGACGCCGGCCATACCGTCTATAGCGACCAGCCGCCGCCGACTTCGGTGCCGCAGTCGCGCATCCTGCGCACGCCCAGCGGGCGCGCCACGCCTGAGCCCGCTTCGGGTGCCGAACCAACCGATGCCACGAAGCCGAAGAGCCTGGCCGAGCAGGACCTGGAATTCAAGAAGCACCAGAAGGAACTCGCCGAGGCCTCCAAGAAGGACCAGGAGGAAGCCGCCCGCAAGCAGGCCAATCAGGAGCGCTGTCAGGCACTCCGGGCGAGCCTGTCGACCCTCCAGAGCGGCGTGCGCATCGCGCGCACCGATGACCAGGGGCAGCGCTACTTCGTCGACGACACCACGCGCCAGAACGAAGCGCAGCGCGTCCAGTCGGACATCTCCGGCAACTGCCAGTAGGGCGCGGGACGGACTAGCGGCGTGCGGCCTTGGTCGCGGCGCGCCGCAGTCGCGCCGCGTTCGGATCGACCACGAGGGGGCGGTAGATCTCGATGCGATCCCCCTCAGAGGCGGGGTCGGACGTGCGGCGCAGTCGCCCGAACACGCCCACCCGCAGCCGGGTGAGATCCAGGCCCAGCTCCAAGGCGATGCCGCTTGCCGCGACTGCCTCCCCGATGCTGGTGCCGGGTGCCACGGCGACTTGCCGGCAGATCGCCCGCTCTGCGAGCGCAAACACCACCTGTACGGTGAACGTTGCGCAGGCCTCAGAGGAGTCCTGCACGTCACGGTCCGTAGAGGGATTCGGCGCGCTTGGTGAAGCTCTCGACAAAGGTGCTCGCGATATAGTGGAACACCGGACCGACCAGGCCCTCCAGGAGCGCGCTTGAGAACGCGTAGTGCAGGCTCAGTTGCACCTTGCAGGCATCGGCGCGCAAGGGCGTGAAGCGCCAGGTGCCCGAAAGCTCCGAGAACGGGCCTTCGCGCAGCGCCATCTCGATGCGCTCAGTGGGAAAGAGGGTGTTGTGCGTCGTGAAGCTCTGCTGGACGCCGCCATAGCGGATCTCGACGCTGGCATCCATGCCCGTGGGGTCGCGGGCGCGGATCTGGGTGCCCGCACACCAGGGCAGGAACTGCGGATAGGCTGCGACGTCCTCGACCAAGGCGTACATCTGGGCCGCGCTGTACGGCACCAGCACAGATTTATCAATATCGGGCATGCCTGGGCTACGCTGGATTACGCTGGGATGTGGTTACAATCACCGGCTTGCCGCACCGAAAGTGGACCGATGCGCGCAAAGTGCCTGATTCTAGCCGATTGTCCCGGGCCTCAAGTTCCGGGGCGCGGCGGGCACGGGCCCGGCCAGCAGCAGAAGTGTCCCCGGCCGCCTGGCCCCAAGCCTCGAATCTCAACATGAGCATAATCCAGAACAAGAAAGCGACCCACGACTACTTCATCGAGGACCGGCTCGAGGCCGGTCTCGTCCTTGAAGGCTGGGAGGCCAAGGCGATCCGTGCCGGGCGTGCCAACATCAAGGAAGCCTACGTGATCGTGCGCGGCGCCGAGGTCTGGCTGTTCGGCGCGCACATCACGCCCCTGCAGCAGGCCTCCACGCACGTGCTGGCCGATCCGACGCGCACCCGCAAACTGCTCCTCCACGGCAAGGAGATCGACAAGCTGGTCGGCAAGGTCGAGCGGGCCGGCTACACGCTCGTGCCGCTGGACCTGCACTACAAGAAGGGGCTCATCAAGCTGGAGATCGGTCTTGCGAAGGGCAAGAAGCTGCACGACAAGCGCGATGCCGAGATCGATCGGGACTGGAAGCGCGCCCAGCAGCGCATCCTGAAGCAGAACCAGCGCTAGCAGCACTGCTTTGGGCGGCCGACGCCCAAAGGCTAGGCACGCGCCGGCGCCTGGCTCTTCACCACCTGCATGGCCGCCGCGATCAGCCCGGAGATGTCGGCAAGGTTGGCCGGCACGATGATCGAGTTGTTGGTCTTCGCGAGATTGCCGAACGCATCGACATAGCGCTCGGCCACCTTCAGGCTGACCGCATCCATGCCCCCCGGCGACTGGATCGCTGCGGCGACCTGCCTGATCGCCGACGCGGTGGCCTCGGCGATCGCAAGCACCGATGCAGCCTCGCCCTGGGCCTTGTTGATGACCGCCTGCTTTTCACCCTCGGAGCGCGCGATCGAGGCCTCGCGCTCGCCGGTTGCGATATTGATCTGCTCCTGGCGACGCCCCTCGGAGGCTGCGATCAGGGCGCGCTTTTCGCGCTCGGCGGTGATCTGGGCCTGCATGGCATGCAGGATCTCCTTGGGCGGGGTGAGATCCTTGATCTCATAGCGCAGCACCTTCACGCCCCAGTTCATGGCGGACTGGTCGATGGCCGAGACGACCGTATGGTTGATGACATCGCGCTCCTCGAATGTCTTGTCGAGCTCGAGCTTGCCGATCACGGAACGCAGCGTCGTCTGCGCGAGTTGGGTGATGGCGAGGACAAAGTTCGACGCGCCGTACGAGGCGCGCATCGGATCGGTCACCTGGAAGTAGAGGATGCCGTCCACCTGGAGCTGGGTGTTGTCGCGCGTGATGCACACCTGACTGGGCACGTCCAAGGGGATCTCCTTCAGGACATGCTTGTAGGCGACCCGGTCGATGAAGGGGATGACCAGGCTCGCCCCGGGTGCGAGCGTCTCGTGATACTTGCCCAGTCGCTCGACCACCCAGGCGTGCTGCTGGGGCACCACCTTGATGCTCTTCGCCACGACCACAATGACAAGCACAAGCACCACCAGTGCCAGAATCAGAATACCGTCCATGCCCACTCCTATTTGACGCGATGTTGTGGCCCGAGCACCAGCGTGCTGCCGCGGATGGCCTTGATGACGAGGCTGCCGGTCACCGGGTGCTCGGGCGCCTCGGGCACGGCATCCCAGTCGCTGCCCCGGTAACGCACCCGCGCCACGCCGTCTTGCCAGGCCCAGACGTCGACACTCTGGCCGACATCGAGCACCACGTCCGGGTTGGCGCCGGTCTCAAGAGGGCGGCGCCGCCGCCCCCAGCGCGAGCGCCGGAGCGCGACGATGCCGAGCCAGCCCACACCGGCCGCGGCGACGCACTGCCCTGGCAGCCCGAGTCCCGCCAGGGCCGCCACTCCGCCGGCGCAAAAGCCAAGGGCAACCATGAGGAGGTAGAAGCTGCCCGTCATGAGTTCAGCCACGACAAGCAGCGCTGCCAGGACAAACCAGAGCACAAATTCAGCCATCTCGCTTTCCTTGTGGGTGCGCTTCGCCGAGCAAGGCCAGAGCTTGCGCCCCGCCCGCGCCGGCAGCCTCGAATCAGAATGCGCGCGGGTGCGCGCTGACCACCACCACCTGCGAGGGGGTGCTCCTCGGGGGCGCCGGACGCGCCCGTGGCGGATACGCGACCGAGGGCCGGTACCCACGGCGGCCCCAGCCGACAACGTAACCTGTGTCGTCGCAATCCACGCCGCTCGCCCCACAGCCGGGGCTGAGCGCGCTCTGAGCCGCCTGCGAGCGCAGCAGTTCGGCACGAGCGCGCTCGGCGTCGATCTGCTGCTCGATTAGCCGGCGCCTCAACCAGGCCTCCTCGTCCGCCTGTGCGGTGCGCAGGCGCTGAGCGCGCGCGGCTTTCTCCTCGGCGCTCTCGTGCACCACCACGGCCGGCTCGGCCTGGATCACGCGCACGGTCTTGGAACTGGGACCGGATTCGGGGGGCTTTGAGCCGTAGTTGACGGTCCCCTGGGCGTCGACCCAGCGGTAGATGGGGTCCGCACCGGCCGGCAGCGACAGACCGAGGGTCAGGCCGCAGACCAGAATGGCAAGCGCTATCGAACGCATGGCAGTGAATCCCCGTGGAGCCGTTCCGATCAGCCCCTTACACCCCGATTGTCTCACCAACTCACGCGGGTTTGGTGAGTTTGGTCCAGGTATCGACGACCGTATCGGGGTTCAGGGAAATCGATTCGATCCCCTCGTCGACCAGCCACTGCGCGAAGTCGACATGATCGGACGGCCCCTGGCCACAGATGCCCACGTACTTGCCCCGTCCGAGACAGGCCTTGATCGCCTGGCTGAGGAGCACCTTGACGGCCGGATCACGCTCGTCGAACCCGGCGGCGACGAGCCCGGAATCGCGGTCGAGCCCGAGCGTGAGCTGGGTCAGGTCGTTCGAGCCGATCGAAAAGCCGTCGAAATGCTCGAGAAAGCCCTCGGCCAGGATCGCGTTGGAGGGCAATTCGCACATCATGATGATGCGCAGGCCGTTCTCGCCCCGCTTCAGCCCGTTCTTGCCCAGGAGCGCAATCACCTGCGCGGCTTCGTTCAGCGTGCGCACGAATGGCACCATGATCTCGACATTGGTGAGACCCATCTCGTCGCGCACGCGCTTCATCGCCTTGCACTCCATCTCGAAGCACTCGGCAAAACTTGTGGCGATGTAGCGCGACGCCCCCCGGAAACCGAGCATCGGATTCTCCTCGTCGGGTTCGTAGCGGGACCCGCCGATGAGTTTCTTGTACTCGTTGGACTTGAAATCCGACAGCCGCACGATGACCTTCTTCGGCCAGAAGGCCGCGGCGATCGTGGCGATGCCTTCGGTGAGCTTGTCCACGTAGAAAGCCCGCGGCGAGGCGTGGCCGCGTGCGACGCTTTCCACCGCCTTCTTCAGGTCCTGGTCGATGTTCGGGTAGTCGAGGATCGCCTTGGGGTGCACGCCGATGTTGTTGTTGATGATGAACTCCAGCCGCGCCAAGCCCACCCCTTCATTCGGAATCGCCTGGAAGTCAAACGCGAGCTGCGGGTTGCCGACGTTCATCATGATCTTGACCGGGATCGGCGGCAGGGCGCGACGCTGGATTTCAGTGACCTCGGTTTCGAGCAGTCCGTCGTAGATGTGGCCCTCGTCGCCTTCGGCGCACGAGACCGTGACGAGGGTGCCGTCCTTGAGCAGTTCGGTCGCATCGCCACAGCCGACCACGGCCGGCACTCCCAGCTCGCGGGCGATGATGGCGGCATGGCAGGTGCGCCCTCCCCGGTTGGTGACGATGGCTGCGGCGCGCTTCATGACCGGTTCCCAGTTGGGGTCAGTCATGTCAGCCACCAGGACATCGCCAGGCTGGACGCGTTCCATCTCGGCGGGGTCACGAATCACCCGCACCGGGCCCGCACCGATCTTCTGGCCGATCGCCCGCCCGGTCACGAGCACCGGGGACTGACCCTTGAGCTTGAAGCGCAGTTCGGCGCCGCCCGCCTTGGCCTGGGACTTGACGGTCTCCGGACGGGCCTGGAGGATGTAAAGCCCCCCGTCGCGGCCATCCTTGCCCCACTCGATGTCCATCGGCCGGCCATAGTGCTTCTCGATGATGACGGCATAGCGGGCAAGCTGGATCACGTCCTCGTCGGTCAGGCAGTAGCGGTTGCGCTGCTCGGCGGGCACGTCGACGGTCCTCACGCGCCCGGCTTCACCGGCCTGGGTGTACTCCATTTTCACCAGCTTCGAGCCGATCTGGCGCCGGATGATGGGAAACTTGCCGGCCGCGAGCATCGGCTTGTGGACGTAGAACTCGTCGGGGTTGACCGCGCCCTGCACGACGGTCTCGCCCAGACCGTAACTGGCTGTCAAAAAAACCACACCGTCAAACCCTGACTCGGTATCGAGGGTAAACATGACGCCGGCGGCCCCGAGGTCGCTGCGCACCATGCGCTGCACCCCGGCCGAGAGGGCCACCTGGGCATGCACGAACCCCTTGTGCACCCGATAGGAGATGGCACGGTCGTTGTAGAGCGAGGCGAAGACCTCCTTGATGCTCTTTAGGATCTCAGCGATGCCCACGACGTTCAGGAACGTCTCCTGCTGGCCGGCAAAGGAGGCGTCGGGCAGATCCTCGGCCGTCGCAGAGGACCGGACGGCAAACGACATTTCACTCGAGCTCTCTGCAACAAGCTTTTGATATTTATTGCGAATCTGCTCTTCCAGCGCGGCTGGAAATGGGGCATCGACGATCCACTGGCGGATCTCGGCTCCGGCTTTTGCGAGCGCCCGGACATCGTCGACGTCGAGCGTCGCCAAGCGCTCGACGATGCGGCCCGTGAGATTGCTGTGCGCGAGAAAATCCCGGAACGCCTGGGCTGTGGTCGCGAACCCGCCAGGGACCCGTACCCCCGCCGGGGCGAGCTGACTAATCATTTCACCTAGCGAAGAATTCTTGCCCCCGACGGTGTCAACGTCGGTGGCGCGCAGTCCTTCAAAATCCACGACCAGGGCGGCATCCGCCATACGCATCCTCTAGCTGATTGATGTTAAATTGCTCGGGCGCATTTTAGCGTGCATGATCCATTTTGCAACGCAACATTGGCTTTCCTCAAAATGCCCCATCACGCCCACGCTGACAGCGTCTCGCACGCCCGGACGGTCTTCTTCGTCTCGGACGGGACCGGCATCACCGCGGAGACCTTTGGACATAGTCTGCTCGCCCAGTTTGAGGGCGTCGAGTTCAATCACATCCGCATGCCTTTCATCGACACCCTGGACAAGGCCGACGAAGTGATCCAGCGCATCGCGCGGGTGGTCGAACTCGGGGGCGCGCGCCCGATCGTCTTTAGCACACTCGTCAATCCGGCCATCAACCTTGCGGTACGCCGCTCGCAGGGGTTGTTTCTCGACCTGATCCAGACCTTCATCGAACCGCTGGAAAACGAGCTCGGTACCAAGTCCTCGCATTCGATCGGCCGCTCGCACAACATGGCCGACAGCAAGCAGTACGGCCAGCGCATCGAGGCGATCAATTTTGCCCTGGCACACGATGACGGCCAACTCCACACCGGGCTCCAGAAGGCCGACGTGATCCTGGTCGGGGTCTCGCGCAGCGGCAAGACGCCCACCAGCCTCTACCTCGCCATGCAGTATGGCATCAAGGCGGCCAACTATCCGCTGATCCCGGAGGATTTTGAGCGCAGCCGCCTGCCCTCGGCCCTGCCGGAGTTCAAGAGCAAGCTGTTTGGCCTGTCGATCGCGCCCGAGCGCCTCTCGGAGGTCAGAAATGAGCGCCGGCCCGGGAGCAAATATGCGTCCCTTGAGAACTGTCGCTACGAGGTCAACGAAGCCGAGGCGCTGATGCGCCGGGAAGGCATCGCCTGGCTGTCCTCGACCACCAAGTCGATCGAGGAGATCGCCACCACCATCTTGCAGGACGTAAGGTTGGGTACGCAGGCGTTCTAGGGTCGGGGCCCAAGAGAGGTTTCCGTAGTTATCCGTTGTTGTTCGTTTGCAAGACGCCGCACGCCCGGGGGAAAAAATTGTGTTGCTGGATCTGATCACGCGTGTCCTGTCAGTTGAGTCCCGCCCAAGGTCCGGGCGCGACGCCACGGCAAGCGCGATGCTGCCCGGTGACCCCGGCCCGGCGCTCGACCTGCTTGAGAACTGGAGCGCGACCCGGGTGTGCCTGGTGGGCGCAGGCCATGAGGTGCTGGGCATGGGCGCACGCTGTGGCGCCGAGCTGGCCGGCGCCTCCCCGCGTGGCTTGGGCGCGCCCTTGGCCGAACTCCTCGGAAGCGCGAACTGCGCCGTGATGAAGCCCTACCTGGAGCGCGCCGCGGCCGGTGAGAGCCTCCTGGTCGTGGTCAGCCACCTGGGCCTGCACACCACTCAGATCGAGCTGCGCCCAGCCGTCCACGAGCACCGCGCCGCCATCCTCGTGTCCCTCGGCGCGCACGAGACCAGCGAGCCTGCGGGCGCCACCCCGGCGGTGGCGTCCCTGCCGATGGCTTTTATCGGGCCCGGCGGCCGGCTCGCCTGGAGCAGCGCGGCGCTCGATGATCTCCTCGGTGCGCCAGCATGCGCGCTGCTTGATCTCGTCGCTCCACAAGGCGTGCTCGCCCAGGGCATCGCACCCCTCGTCGCGCGCGCCCTGGCGGGCGAGGCCGCTGAGGTGACGCTCGAGCACCGCCCGGGGGGTGCCGCGCCCCGCTGGCTGCGCTTCACCCTGGTCCGCACTCACCCGGACGCCGGCGAGCCCGACGGCGTCTACCTCCTGTGCAGCGACGTCGACCGTGACCACCGCGCTGCGCTCGCCATCGAACAAAGCGAGGTGCATTTCCGCAGCTTCACCGAGAACATCCCCGAGGCGATCGCCTTCCTCGATCCGAAGCGGCGCTACCGCTATGCGAACCAGGCGTTCCTGAACCTGAGCCGCAAGTCGCGCGAGGAGGTGGTGGGACGCACGGTGGAGGAAGTCGTGGGCGAGCCGCTCGCCCAGTTGCGCCGCCCCCACTTCGAGCGCGCCCTGACCGGCGAATTCGTGCGCATCGAGACCAACGATGTGATCAATGACGTGCAGGCCTGGCGCGAGGTCCGCTACCACCCCTATCGGGGCCCGGACGGAGCGGTGATGGGCGTCTATGTCACCTCGCGCAGCATCGAGGCCGACAAGCGCACCCAGGGTGCGCTGCTCGAGGAGCAGGCGCGCACGCGCGTCTTGACCGACAATCTGCCCGCCCAGATCAGCTATCTGGGCCCGGATCGGCGCTACCGCTACTGCAACAACCGCTTTCTGGTGGATAACGGGCTCACCGAGGAGGAGGTCATCGGCCGCACGCCGCTCGACGTGTTCGGCCCCGAGACAGATGCCGAGCTCCAGGGGCAACTCGATGCGGTCGTCGGGGGAGCGCGGGTGCAGTTCGAGAGGCGCTCGGCGCCACAGGCGGCCGACCCGCGCTGGTGGCGCGTCTCGGTGGTGGCCGACATCGACGCCAACGGCGCACTGCGCGGCACCTACGGAATCGCCTACGACATCACCGAGGCCCGGCTTGCCCAGGAGCGCCTCGTCCAGCAGCAGCAATGGATCGAGCAGTTCATCGAGAATTTCCCGCTGCCGATGAGCTATATCGACCCCAACGGCGTCTACCGCTATGCCAACCGGGCCTTTGCACAGCTGATCGGGCGCCCGCGCGAGGCCATCGTCAATGTGCCCTCCCATGAAGTGTTTCCAGCCGAAGCCAGCGAGGAGATGCTGCAGGCGTTCCGCAGCGCCCTGCGCGGCAGTTCGCTGCGCTCGGAACACGTCGTCGCCCTGCAGGACAAGGCCGCAGCCTGCATCGCCGTTGACTGGTTGCCGGACCACGACGAGAGCCAGGCGGTGCGTGGCATGTACAGCGTCACCCGTGACATCAGCGAGGCCAAGCAGGCGCAGCTCAGCTACGAGGCGTCGCTGCGCGAGATGCAACAAGCCATGGACAGCGTGGCGTTGCCGATCAGCTTCGTCGACGAGCACGAATGCATCCGCTTTGTGAACCATACGACCACGTTGTGGCACGGACGCAGGCCCGAGGAACTGGTCGGGCTGCCCCTCTCTGGGCTCATGTCCGAGGATGACTACCGCTTTGCCAGACCCTACATCCAGGCCGCGCTCGCCGGCCAGCAGGTCCAGTACGAGCGCGAAATGCGCTATCACGACGGCATCCGGCGCTGGGTGATGCTGCGCTACGTGCCAAGTCGCGACGAAAGCGGCAAGGTGAGCGGCTTCTACACCACGGCCACGGATATCCAGGCACGCAAGAAGCAGGAGCTCGCCCTCCAGCAGGCCAACTGGCTGCTCTCGGCGCACTTCGAGAGCACCCCGCTCGCCTCCTTCACGCTCGACGCCGACGAGCGCGTGACGCGCTGGTCTTCGCAGGCCGAGACGCTGTTCGGCTGGCAGCGCAAGGAAGTCCTGGAAAGACTGTTCTGGGAGCTGAACCTGGTCGAGGCCCGTCCCGGCGGGGATTTCTTCCCCCAGTCCGACGTCGGCGCGCTGCCTGACGCCAACTCCCGCCGGCATGTGACCTACGCCCGGCGGCGCGACGGCTCGCAGGTCGCGTGCGAGTGGCACATTGCGGCATTGCGCGACGGCCGCGGGCGGGTGACCTCGATCCTGGGCCTCGTGCAGGACGTCTCGACGCGGGTCGAAGCGGAGAACCGCTTAATCGAGATCGCCCAGCGCGACACGCTCACCCAGCTCCTGAACCGCAACGCGCTCGAGCCAACGCTGCGAGCGTTCATCGACCGCGCCAAGGCGGAGGGTTCGGGGGTCGCGGTCCTGTTCATCGATCTGGACCACTTCAAGAATGTCAATGACACCCTCGGTCACCGGGTCGGCGACCTGATGCTCATCGAGATCGCCTCGATCCTCAGGCGCTGCATCCGCGCCGAGGACGAGGTCGCGCGCATCGGTGGCGACGAATTCATGGTGATCGTCGGCCATCACCGCCCGAAGGCGATCGCCCATGAGACCGCGCAGCGCATCATCACCGCACTGCAGGAACCGATCCGCGTCGAGAATCAGCGCCTGTCGGTGGCGGCGAGCATCGGCGTGGCGGTCTTTCCCGATCACGGACGGTCCCCGGACGCGCTCCTGCGCAGCGCCGACCTCGCGATGTACAAGGCCAAGGAGAACGGCAAGAACCGCTTCGAATTCTTCTCGGCCTCCCTCGCGCAGCGCAGCGAGCGGCGCGCCGGCATCAAGACGGCACTCAAGCTCGCCCTGCAGCGGGATGCGCTCGCGCTCTACTACCAGCCCCGCGTGGCCGTGGTGGACGGCCGCCTGGTCGGAGCCGAGGCGCTGTTGCGCTGGACCGATTCGCGGCTGGGTGCGATCGGACCCAAGGAATTCATCAACATCGCCGAGGAGTCCGGTCTCATCCACGAGCTCGGCCTGTTCGTGTTCCGCAAGGCCTGCAAGCAGATCCGCCTCTGGCAGGACCGGGGCGTGCCGATCGGCCGCATCTCGATCAACTTTTCGGCGCACCAGCTGCTTGTGGCGACGTTCATCGACGAGGTCGATCTCGTGATCGAGGAGACCGGCTGCGATCCCCGTCTGGTCGAGGTCGAGATCACCGAGACCAGCATGCTATTCGATCTGGGCGTGACCAAGAACGTCATCGCCGACCTCAAACACCGCGGCATGCACATCGCCATTGACGATTTCGGCACCGGCTTCTCCAGTCTCTCGCATCTGCAGCAGCTCGACATCGACACCCTGAAGATCGACCAGAGCTTCATCCGCGACATGCTCGACGATGCCGGCGATCTCGCCATCACGCGCTCGGTCATCAGCCTCGGACGCGGGCTGGGCCTCACGGTCACGGCCGAGGGGGTGGAGAACGATCGGCAGCTACAGGCCCTGCGCGATGCCGGATGCGACCACTACCAGGGTTTTCTTTTCAGTCCGGCGGTGGCGGCCGAGGACCTCGAAGTGCTCTACCAGG
>PLEY01000133.1 GCA_003136595.1 Burkholderiales bacterium | reverse complement strand
TGTCGCCACCGGCGACGTAGGGGCCCACTTTCACCGGAATCACCGGTATCCAGGGACCCACCCGTTGGCTCGGGGGCGGAGGTCGGCGCCGCCGTCACCGCGACGGACGCGCGTGAGGCCAAGCGCTCGAGGCGCTCCGGAGTGAGGTGCTGCCTCTCCGGTGAGGGGGGGTGAGGGCTTAAGGGCGAGCGATGCGGAAGCCCTTCTCGAGCACGAAGTGCTCGGCGCGCTCGGTGAGCCTCTCGGCGATGACCTGGGCGTTGAGAGCGTCGGGGAAGACCTTGGGCCAGTCCTTGAACGGGCGATTGGTGGTGATGCAGGTGGCGCGTCGGTAGTCGTAGCGCTCGGAGATCACCTGGAAGGCGAGCTTGGCTTGAGCGGCGTCCATCGCGAGAACGGCGAAGTCGTCGATGACGAGGAGCTCGGCTCGGACGAAGCGTCGCAGGGCGCGATCGAGAACGCCGTGGAGCTCGGCGCCGTGCAGCTCGCTGAGCATGCGAGGCGCGGAGACGAAGACGACGCGCCTGGTGTCGAGGCAGGCCTTGTAGGCCAGGGCGCGGGCGAGGAATGTCTTGCCTGTGCCGGGCGTGCCGATGAAGAGCGGGTTGATGCCCTTGTCGAGGAAGTCGAGATCGTGCAGAGCGAGGTAGCGAGCGCGGAGCTTCTTGCGTGCGGGGTCGAAGTCGAAGTTGAAGGCGTCGACGGTGTTGATCTCGGGGAAGCGCGCATCGCGGAGTCGCCGGTCGACAGCGCTCTTGATGCGGCTCTGCTTCTCTTCGTCGCAGAGGCGATGGACGACGTCGGTGGTCGACAGGTTTTCCTTGGCCGCGCGCTCGAGGATCGCAGCGACGACCTTGGCCATGCCTGGGAGCCTGAGCCAGCGGAGCTTTTGCACGAGCAGATCGAGGTCGTCGCTGCTGGTGTTGCCGTCGTCGCTTTTCTTCTTCATGACGGCTCCTCGGTCGAGGGCGGAGGCTCTCCGGGATCGCGCGTCATAGGGGTGGGCGAGAGCTGGTCGTAGACGGAGAGGTCGGGCTCGGGCAGAGAGATGGCATCGAGGACGTCGTTGCCGAGTCGTAGGGGAGCGGGCTGCGGCACGAGTCCGCGCTTGTGGCGCATGACGTACTCGACGTACTCGGCGCCGACGTGCCCGGTCTGCATGACCTCGCGCATGGCGCTCTGGGTGGCGATGGCGCCGAAGACCTCGACGAGGAAGGTGAGCCGGAGGGTCTCGCGATGAACGGACCGGGAGCCAGCGGCGAGGATCTTGAAGTAGGCGAGTCCGGTTTCGCCGAGCGCGATGAGCGCCGGGGGCAGCGCGCCGGCGGCCCGCGGACGCTGCTCGAGCAGGGTCTTCTTGTGCGAGGGGTGCTCGATGTCCTGACCGATGTCCCACACGCGGCGGTGCTGGGCGACCTGCTTGGTCTCGAGGAAGATCGAGACGAAGTCGTCGTCGGCGCGCACGATGACCTGCTGCGAGGCGAGCCTGGGCGGGACCGAGTAGCGGTTGCGGTCGAAGGGGACGCGGAACATCTTGGTCACGCCCATGCCCTCGACGTCGTCGGTGTCGAAGGGCGTCTGTGGGATGGGCTTGAGGCGCTGTTTCTCCTCGTGCTCGAAGACGAGCTGCGGGACCTTGCCAGTGATCTCGTGCACACGTCCGTTGGCGAAGTCGTCGCGCCACCGGGCCGCCTGCGTGTTGAGGTCGAGCAGATCGCGGACGCGGCGTCCGGGCCAGAATCGCTGTCGGACGAAACCGATCGGCCTCTCGACGCGTCCCTTCTCGTTGGCTTTTCTCACGTTGCAGGCGCGGACGGCGAAGCCGCGTGCGCGTGCGTACTCGAGGAATTTCGGGTTGAAGACGGTGGCCGTCTGCGTGTGCGAGAGCACGACGGTCTTCATGTTGTCGAAGATGTCGACCAGGGCCGTGCCGGTGTTGAAGTGCAGGCATCGCTCCATGCAGCGGAGGAAGGTGCCCATCGACTGGCTGAGCGTGAATTCGATGTAGAGCCGTCGCGAGTAGCAGAGGACGGCCACGAACGCGCTGACGCGGCGGGGGACCCCGGGGAGCGCGAAGCCGAAGTCGGCCCAGTCGACCTGCATCGCCTCCCCCGGCGCGAAGTCGAGGGTCAGGAACGCCGCCCGTTGTCCGCGGGGGCGCAGCCGCCGAAGGCGGTCGCGCAGGATGGTGACGCCGCCGGTGTACCCGAGGGGCCGCAGCCGCTCGAGCACGGCGGGCGCGAGCATCTCGGGCGTATCATCGAGCACGGCGCGGATCGCGGGCTCGTACGGGTCGAGGATCGAGCCTCGCGGATCGCCCGCCGGCTTGGGGGGCGCGCGATGGCGCCCGAGGATCTTGCGGACGGTCTTTCGCGCCATGTGGAGGCGCTTGGCGATCGCGCGCACCGCGACACCCTCGACCAGGCCGAGACGCAGCACCTCGGCGACGCGGCCGGAGGAGTCGAGTGGCTTCACCGGCGAGACCACACCAGGCGAAGCTGTCGCCGCACGTCGCGGAAGTCACCGACGCCGCGGAGCAGGCGGCGGGCGCGTGGCGGGGGGATCGCGAAGTCGAATCGTACGAGAGGACTCTCGGCGGGCAACAGGTGCTCGCACCATGGCTCGGAACCGAGCCAGGCGTCGCGGTCCTCGCCCGCAGAAATCACAGCGTAGAGCGGCTCGCCGCTGAAGAGCGCGATCCCCTCCAGCAGCGTGAGCAGCGCCCGCGGATGCGGCGGACGGAGGGGCAGGCGCGCCTTGATCAGGTCGTCCCCCTCCGGGCTCGTCACGAGCAACTTCAGGTCCTTGCCGAGCCGCAGCGTCGTCGACCACAGGGCCATCGCGATCCTCCGTGTCGGCGCGGGTCTGCGCAGCAGGTGCCGACGTCGTCACGATGACGTCGAGGGGGGCCGAAGAGAATCCGTGATGCGTCACTTTCTGAGCAGAATTCTTGCCCCGCCAGTGCTGCTGCCGGCGGGCATGCCTTCGAGCTCCCTTGCGCGAGCGCTGGTAGAGGGCCCCGGCGCGGCGCAGAGACTCGCGTCGCTGCTTCTTGCGGCAGTCCCCCGCGCAGTAGATCTGGCCTCGGTCGCACGGTCCGCAGACGTAGACCTCGCACCCGCAGAGGGCGCAGAAGAAGACCCTGGGCTCGGGCTCGGAGGAGAACTCACCATCAACTTGCCCATCCATCGGGACGATAGGATTCTGGGACCGGGCACCATGGCCAAGATCGGACGCAACGACACCTGCCCGTGCGGCAGCGGCAAGAAGTACAAGCGGTGCTGTCTGACCGCGCAGGTGACAAACCCGGACGCGGTCACCACTGCGGCGAACATTGCCGACTCCATCGCGGACGACGACGACATCTGCGACTGCTGCCTCGAGGACCTGGAGCAGCGAGCCGACCGCGCCCTCGACCTCATCCTCGACGGTCACGTCGACGACGCCGAGGCGATGGCTCACGACCTGATGCGAGACTTCCCTCGAGAGGTCGAGGGCATCGACCTACTATCCATGGTCTCGGAAGCCCGAGGGCAACGCGAACGCGCCGCCGAGCTTCTGCGTCGCGCCATCGCCATCGTGCGTGTGCATCCGCATCACGACGCGGAGACCCGAACGCTGATGAATCGCAGGCTCAAGGAGCTCGAGCTGCGGGCCTGACATCGCCCCTCAGACCGTCGGGGACCCGGGTGCCGGTGATTCCGGTGGAAATGGGACCCTCGCTGACCGGCGGTGACACTCGGCCGCGATCCGGTGCGTCGAGCTATCGGTCAGCCGCGTCTACGCCAGCCCCGGCGTGAGGTTGTCCATCGCCGAGCACAGGCCTGCGGCATCGCCCCTCGATCGACCACAAGCCTCGATACCCAGACCGCTCGACCCTGGTCAAGTCCGTGTTCTACGAGCGAAAGACCTGCTCCTCACGCCCGTGGGATCGACCCTGTGCCCGCGAGGACCTTCATCCCATCGTCCTGCAACCTCGATCTCGTCGTCGCATGGCCTCGATCCTGCGACTCACGGGCTCGCTGGATCCGACGCCCCGACGCCGACCGAGGCGGGCGCCAAGGAGGAGTCATGCTAATGTGACCACATGGTCGCCGCCGCCACGCGAAAGAAGAATCGCACCGTCCTCCAGGCCGGCGACTTCAAGGCGCGCGCGCTGGCCGTCATGCGAAAGGTGCACGATACCGGCGAGGAAGTGACCGTCACGAGTCACGGCCGGCCGCTCGTCCGTATCGTCGCCCTGCGAGCGGAGGGCGAGCCCGTCGGCTACGGTTGCATGCGCGGCACGTTCGAGCTGCTCGTGCCGGAGGACCGGGCGCCCGGCGCCTCCCCGAGAGCGTGGGGCACGCTTCGCGAGTGGGATGAAGCGCAGACCCGGTGATCCTCGATACGCACGCGTGGCTGCGCTACCTCGGCACCGGTCTGTCGAAAGCCGTCGTCCGGCGCATCGAGCGGGCGCGCACGCGCGGCCAGCTGCGCATCGCCGCCGTCACTCTCTGGGAGATCGCGCTCCTCGTGCACGCCCGCCGCCTCCGTGTCGACGGTCCGGTGAAAGAGTGGCTCGAGACGGCGCTCGCGCGCAGCGGGGTCGCGGTCGTACCGCTCGAACCCGCGGTGGCGTTCGAGTCGGCGCGTCTGATCGATTCGCTGCGCGATCCGGCGGACTGTCAGATCGTCGGGACCGCGCTTCACCTGGGTGTTCTGCTGGTCACACGCGACGCCAGAATCCTCGAAGCGGCCGAGGGCCTGAGGCTCGACGTCCTGGAGATCTGAATCGCAGCACACCGCCTCCGACAGGTACTTCTGCGCTGCAGACCAAGACCACCCTCAACGGGCTGACGGTCGGGACGACGACGTACATGTTCCGCCAATTAGGCCGGCAGATTATAGATGGGATGAACCTTCGGCACGCGAGACCGACGGTTCATCCCATCTACAGGCGCTGGGCCCAGGGATCCCAGGGGTCCGCTTCGC
>PLEY01000030.1:12571-20218 GCA_003136595.1 Burkholderiales bacterium | reverse complement strand
GGTCCACGCGTTTCACCTGCAGGGATACGTTTTAGGAAGTCGTGTCCAGGAACCCCGCAACATTGCTGCGTCGCCGGCCCGGCGGGGGCGCGCGGGCGGCTCGAGAGGACGCTGGCGCCGGCCGCTCGATCCTCGATCGACAGGGGTTCGGGCACCCAACTCGAGCGGCTCTTTGACGTCGCGGCGGGGCTCTTTTCTGCGCGTCTGGAGCAAACATTGTCAAGAGTTCGGCGCCTGTCGGGCACATGAGACATACTCAGCCCCGTGCAGGCGCGTGGGCTCCGATTTGCTCGAAAACTCTGTAACTCCCAGGCGTTTTCCATTAGTTTTGCGCTGCAGTAGACATGTCGTGATTTTATTGAGGAACAGAACGTGCGGGCATTGATGCGCAAATCCGTCGACCATCAGATCGTCTTTGCGATCGGTCTTGCGGTGGCCATTTTCTTCGGCAGCCTGTTCGGGCTTGCCGGATTCGTCGACGGCATCGCCCGCCAGCGCGAGGAGTCGCAGGTCAAGAATGCGCTGCAGGGGCAGATCCAGCAGCTTGCCGCAACCTTCCCGAGTCAGCTCGACTGGGACGATGCGGTTCAGAATCTCGATAACCAGTTCGACGAAGCCTGGGCCACGACCAACGTCGGCCACTACTTCTGCGGCACCCAGCATTTCGAGTCGGTGTTCATCCTGGATGCGAACAACCTGCCGATCTACGGCATGCGCGGCTCGCAGACGGTCGAGGCCGCGGAATTCAAGTCCTTGCGCTCGGCGAGCGTACCCCTTCTGGCGAGCGTGCGCGCCCAGGAGGAGCGGCGCGGCCCTTTCGTCGCGCCCTTTGGAACCATCAGCGGCGACATCTCTCAGCCGATCCAGGCCAGCGGTATCACGCGCATCGGCGCCTCGGTCTATGTGGTGACGGCGACCTTGGTGCAGCCCAACAATGGCGCCGTGCTGCCGCTTGGCCCCCGCGCACCGATTGTCGTCACGACGCGACCGATCGACGCCGAGTTCCTGAAACCCATCATCGACAGTCTGCTCCTCACCAACCTGCGTCTCTTGCCGGCCGGCAGCGAGGCCGACGCGAAGATCACCCTCGAGGGAGATGACCGGCGCGCGCTGGCCGTGCTCGGGTGGACCCCGCGCACTCCGGGAGCCTACCTGATCTCGATCGCGATCCTGCCGATCCTGATCGCCGTGTGCCTGCCGCTTGGCCTGTACTTCAATGGTCGCAAGATATCCCGCAAGCTCGCCGCGGCGGTCCGCGAGCTCGAGGACGTCGCGGCCAGCGTGCCGGGCGTGATCTTCTCGTACCGGAGGGCCCTCGATGGGTCCGAGGCGTTTCCATTCGCCTCGCCGGCCATCGAGGACGTCGTGGGGCTGCGCGCCGAGGACGTGGCCCGCGACGGCGCGGTCTTCGCAATGCGCGTGCATCACGATGATCTGCTCTGGCTGCGGCGTGAAATCGCCCGCTCCGCGCGCGAACTGTCGCCCTGGCGGGGTGAGCTGCGCTACAAGCACCCGACCAAGGGCGAGCGCTGGATCGAGGCCAATTCGCGGCCCCGCGCCAAGCCCGACGGCAGCATCGTCTGGCATGGCTTCGCCGCCGATGTCACCGAACGCAAGCTCGCCGAGGCGACCCTGCGCAATGCGGCCGCAGTCCTCGCGAACACCGGTGAGGGCGTGGTGGTCACCGATCTGGACGGGATGGTGACGTCGGTGAATCCTGCCTTCACCACGATCACAGGCTACAGCGAGTCCGAGGTCCTCGGGCAGAACCTGCGCATCGTACCTTCGGAGCGCTATGACCGCGCCTTCTTCGAGTCCATGTGGCAGGCCCTGCAGAGCAAGGGTGCCTGGCAGGGCGAGATCTGGAGCAAGCGCAAGGATGGCGAGACCTATCCGAAGTGGGTCACGCTGAGCACCGTACAGGACAAGAGCGGCCACCCGGTGGGCTATGTCGGCACGCTGACCGACATCAGCCAGCTCAAGGCCACAGAGCGCAGGCTTGAGCAGTTGGCGACGCACGATCCCCTGACCGGGCTACCCAACCGCCTGATCCTGCAGGCGCGCCTTGAGCATGCCCTGGCCCGGTCGCGGCGCCAGCCCTTCAACGGCGCCGTGCTGTTTCTTGACCTGGATCGGTTCAAGACGGTCAACGACAGCCTCGGCCACTCGGCGGGCGACCAGGTGCTGCGCACCGTGGCCCGTCGCCTGAAGGCCTGGATGCGGGACATCGACACGCTGACCCGTCTGGGCGGCGACGAGTTTGTGATCCTTCTGGAGGATCTGCCCTCGGCCGACTATGTCACCCAGATCGCACGCCGCCTTATCGAACAGGTTCTCGAACCGGTGTTGCTGGAGGAAGGCCAGGAGATCTTCATCAGCACGAGCATCGGCATCAGCCTGTTCCCCGGAGACGGCGAGACTCCCGAGGAGTTGATCCGAAACGCCGACGCCGCGCTCTACCTTGCCAAGGAGGACGGTCGCGGTGGCTTCCGGTTCTTCACCGAGGACCTGACCAAATTCGCCTCGGCACGCCTGGATCTCGAAACCCGGTTTCGGCGCGCCATCGAGCGCAACGAATTCCTGCTCTATTACCAGCCGATCGTCTCGCTCAGCGAGCGGCGCGTGACCGGTGTCGAGGCACTGGTGCGCTGGCGCGATCCCGAACGCGGCATCGTCGCGCCGGCCCAGTTCATCGCGCTCGCCGAGGACACGGGCCTCATCGTCTCCCTGGGCAACTGGGTGCTGCACAACGCCTGCAAACAGATGAAGACCTGGCGTGAGAGCGGGCTGACTGGGGGCGCCATCTCAGTGAATCTCTCGCCGGTGCAGTTCCGGCATGGCAACATCGTCGGCCAGGTGCAAAAGGTGCTGGCCGAAACCGGCCTGCCGGGCAGCGCGCTTGAACTCGAGATCACCGAGGGCGCTTTGATGCATGCGACCTCCGATGTCGAGGAGAAGCTCCATTCGCTGCGGGCGATGGGTGTGCGCATCTCGATCGATGACTTCGGCACCGGGTACTCGTCGCTCGCCTACCTGAAGCGCTTTCCGATCGACACCCTGAAGATCGACCAGGGGTTCGTGCGCGGCATCGCGCACGACTCGACCGACCGCCAGATCGTGATCACGCTGATTGCACTCGCCAACAGCCTGAATTTCGAATCGGTTGCCGAGGGGATCGAGACCGAGGAGCAGGCCGCCTTTCTCATCAAGCAGGGCTGTGCGAAGGGCCAGGGATTCCTGTTCGGCCAGGCGGTACCCGCCGAGGAGATCGAGTCCTTCATGAGTGCCGACGATACGGTCCGCTGCGTGGCCTAGCCGCCGGCCCGCGCGCGACACCTGCGGCGTCCCGACTACCCTCCCGTACGCGTTGGCACTCGCCAGACCCGCCGCGCTTGCAGGGGAGCGGGAATCGGGTCTTGACCGGTCGCCCGCGGCCGCCAGCGGGATGTCAGCGGGATGTCNNTGTCAGCGGGATGTCAGCGGGATTGCCTTCATCGTCCGGATCGACGACCATTCGCCGGTACCCGCTCTCACGTCCTGGAGGTTCTGGATGAAAGCCGCTGCGCTCTGGCTGACAGTGTTCTTGGCATGGCCTGCAACGCCGGCGTTGGCCGTCGATTATCCGGACGTGAACGAGGGCCTGTGGCAGCGCCACTGGACGACGGTCAAGGATCCGGGCGAGAAGAAGTCCGATGCCACGCAGTCGGTGTGTCGCAGTCGCGCATTGAGCAGGCAGAGCTTCGAGGAGGCCCACAAGATTCCCGGGTGCACCTACGTGAAGGAGGCGCTCCTTGGCAGCATGTACACGGCCGAGATCCGCTGCGAACTGGCGACGACCCGGCTCGTGACCCATTCCACCGCGCTCATCAAGGACACGGCGGTGCATACTGAATCAGTCACCACCTACGAGCCCGCCATGTCGGGTGTGGCGACGGAATCGGACACGGTCGACGAGAAATTCTTGGGACCTTGTCCGGCGGGCATGAAGCCGGGTGACCGCATGACCGCCGAAGGGACGATCCAGCACGCACAACCCTAGAGCGCGCCGAGAAAGTCGCGCTTGCCGACCTCGACCCCGTTGTGCCGAAGGATCGCGTAGCTGATCGCCGAATGGAAATACAGGTTGGGCAGCACGAATCCCGTCAGATAGCTTAGCCCCGTGAAATTCATCGTCCGGTCGCGACCGACTATCGAGATCGCCCGTTCGGCACCGGCATCGATGGCCGCCCGGTCGACCGAGCGCACGAAGGCCGCCGTGGTCGAAAGACGCGTGTTCAGTTCGGCGAAGGAATGTTCGTGATCTTCGTACTTCGGAATCTCGATGCTGGCCAGCCGCGCGACCGCGCCCTTGGAGATGTCGCTCACGCTTTGCACCTGGCGCGTAAGCGAGAACATGTCGGGATAAAGCCGGGCATCAAGGAGCACGCTATCGGGTAGATTGCGCTGTGCAAGATAGGCGGCGCCCTTTTCGAGAATAAGCTCGAGGTTGCCGAGAATGCGCTCAATGACCGGCACCGTGAGCGTGTAGAGTCCGATCGTCATGGGAGTCTCCTTTGGTTTAAAGCACAAGGCTAACAGGTTCCGGGGCGCGCGCCTGTGCCGCCGGGACCTGCGGGATCTGGGCGTTGATCCGAGGGGGCGGCGCGAGCAAGATTAGGCGATGATATGGGTTCTCTACGGATCGGCACCCACCAGGGTCCCGATCGATCGTCCGGGACGCCCGAGGGAGAAGAGAGCATGCCGGTTAAGTGGTGGGGCCTGGGTGTGGTCGGGCTCGCGCTAGCGGTGCGTGATCCGGTGCTGGTCCGAAGCGGACTTCCGGGAACCCGCCAGAATCCGTGGACGCGCCCACGCGCGCTTGGGCTGAGGGTTCTGCTTCGTCAGCCGGGTGCGCCCACCGAGCGCACCGCGTCCTTTGTACGCAGAACGGCCCGAGGGCGCCCCGAGCCGTCCCCTTCCGCCCCTTCCGTGAAGCACCTATGGACGATACCGATCGACAACTGATCTCACTGCTGCGCAAGGATGGGCGTATGAATATCGCGACGCTCGCCTCCAAGCTCGGCGTGTCGCGGGGCACGGTCACGAACCGGCTGCGCAGGCTCGAGGACGACCAGGTCATTGTCGGCTACTCGGTACGGCTGCGTCCCGACGCCGAGCCCCGCGGCATTCGCGCGTGGACCAACATCCTGGTCGAGGGCAATCAGACGCGCGCAGTGATCGCAAGCCTGCTTGGCGAGCCGGGCGTGGCGGCGCTGCATGACACCAATGGCCGCTGGGACCTCCTGGCCGAACTGCGCGCCGAGAGCATGACCGAACTTTCCGATCTCCTCGAGAGGGTGCGTCTCATCAAAGGCATCGGCAATACCGAGACCAGCATCCTGCTTGCGACCTTCCGCTAGCCCGCCCCGCGCGGGCGTGGCAGGTCGGGGCAGAATGCCGCCTTCAGTGCATCACGACGACCTGGCCAATTCGGGCGGGGATCAGCGCTTCGCGACCCTCGGGGCTCAACAGCCCGAAGAGGTCCTTCGGGTCCGCCGCCTGGGGCACGAGCTCGACGATGTGACCGATGCCGAGTTCCAGGGCCGCCGCGCGCATGAAAGTCAGAGCGCTGTAGTCCTCGAGGGCAAAGCCGACCGAGTCGAAGAGGGTCACTTCCGCCGGACTGCGGCGGCCTGCGTGAGCGCCGGCCAGAACGCGCCAGAACTCTGTGACCGGGTAAGCGGCGCACATCTGCTGGATCTCGCCTTCGATACGCGTCTGCGGTTCGAATTCGACGAAGACGCTCGCCTGCTCAAGCACGCCACGATGCAGTTCGGTCTTGCCCGGGCAATCACCACCCACGGCGTTGATGTGCATCCCCGGCTCGACCATCTCGGGGGTGAGAATGGTGGCATTGGTCTTGTCGGCCGTGACCGTGGTCACGATGTCCGCGCCGCGGACCGCTTCGGCGGTACTCGTGCAGGCGGTGAGTTCGAGTCCCTGGCCCTTCAGATTGCCCATCAGCTTGGCGGTGGCCTGGGGATCGGTATCGAAGAGCCTGAGCTTGCGGATGCCCACCAGATCGCGAAAGGCGAGCGCCTGGAATTCGCTCTGGGCTCCATTGCCGATGAGTGCCATGACGCGGCTGTCGGTGCGCGCCAGCCTGTGGGCGGCAAGCGCTGACATGGCGGCTGTGCGGATCGCGGTCGTGATCGTGAGTTCAGAGAGCAGGCGTGGAGCGCCGGTGGCGACGTCGGCGAGCACACCAAAGGCCATCACGGTCGGCAGGCCGTCGCGGGTGTTGCGGGGATGGCCATTGACGTACTTGAAGGCGAACTGATTGGCATCGGCGATCGGCATCAATTCGATCACGCCGTGCTCCGAATGGCTCGCCAGCCGGGCGCTCTTGTCGAACTCATTCCAGCGCAGGAAGTCGCGCTCGATCTGCGCCGCCACCCCCGACAGGCAGTTCGTCAGGCCTTTGCGCTCGACTAGGCGGATCATGTCTTGCACGCTGATGTAGAGGGTCGTCGGATAGTGGCTGGACTGCATCGTAAGCTCCTGAAGTAATGGATCAATCTTGACCGATGAGCCTGCCAGAAGTAAGTCAGAAAAGTGCAATAAATGAGGCAATTTCTGCCAAAGTGACAGAATGGAATGCCGAAATGCACGATTCTGGGTGATGCCAAGCGATCATCGCTGGCAGCGCGGGGCTGGCCTCGGCGTGCGAAGTGCGGGTCAGGAGTTCGGGTCAGCAGTGCGGGTCGGCGCACATTGATTTGATTTGCGATCGCGCGAGCCCTCGTGGACGCGTGATCGATGACCCCACCAACCGTTGGCCCGCTACCTGCCCGTCTGGTAAGACGGAAAAGGAAAGANNGAGCCCAGCGCTGCCGGCCATCGCCGCGTGCACGTTGGGTTTTCTTGGGGCGAAGGCGCCGCGGGCACACCTGGGTCGCTATGCTGTCGGGCTGAAGCGCTCAGCCGCCGAGCGGCTCGCCCGTCTGCACTGCACCGCTCCTCCAGGTTGCCCGGCAGCACGCTGACCGTTCGCGAGGCGGTTCCCAACCCGAGGGGCAAAGCGAGGAACCGGACGGACCCGGATCGCTAATCCCCGTGGCGCGCGAAGCTTGATTTGTCGGTGCCGCAGTCCGGGCAGCGCCAGGTGGCCTCGAGGTCTGCGAAGGGCATGGCCGCGGCGACGCCCGCGGCCGGTGCCGCACTCGCCTCGTCGTAGATGAAATAGCATCCCCTGCACATGAAACGGGCCGGGAGACTGCGCCCGGGGCCGCCGGCTGCGAGCGGGTGGGCGATGCTAGCCGCGGTGCTGGTTGCAGTGCCCGCGGCCAGGTGCCCTGCCGACGGGGCTGCGGCCACGCTGACGGCGTCGCCGACCGCGACCCGACCGGCTCTGCGCACGGCGACGTAGATGCCCAGGTCCTTATGGCCGAAGTCGCGTCTTAGCGCCCCTGGAATGTCGCGGTCGCGCTGCCCGGTCCGGGGATTGACGTTGGTCGCGCCACAGCGTCCATTGCGACGGTCGACGCGAAGGACCACCTGGCCGAGTTGGATCTCGCCCCCGATCCAGTCGAATTCCTCCCAGGCGCTCAGGCCTTCGATATAGAAATTCGCCCTAAAGCGCAGTGGCTCGACCGGATGGCCCCACAG
>PLEY01000030.1:0-12561 GCA_003136595.1 Burkholderiales bacterium | reverse complement strand
GCCGGAGCACTTCCAACTGGAGAGTCGCAGGATCCAGGCGCGTCTCGACCTGGGCGAGCGCTTCGTCTAGCATCAGCATCACGAACAGACCCTTCTTGCCCCAGACGGGAGGATCGGTATCGACGGCCGTTCCCCGGCGCGCCAATGCGAAAACCCGGTCGAAGGGAAATGGACGGCCGGCTTCCAGCTCGATCGCGGGCAGCGCTTCAGGGCTCAGACCCTTGATCGGGTAGCGATAGATGCTCTGGACCGTGCGCATCGGGCTGTCGAACTCCGGGGCGGCGCGAGTGTGCTTCTCGGAAGGTGGACAAGGATGGCCTCGAGGAACCAGCGGGATCGCCAGGCGGCGCGCCCCCGCGGATCGACCTGGCCATGCGAATTCGAGGACCATTATGACGACTTCCCGCTCCGGCGAAAACGTCTGCGCCACGGCCGTCCGCGCCCGCTGAAGCTTCGTCGAAGCCGCGCGCACCCGACCCGGGAACACTGCCTCGCTCGCTCGGGCAGTCCGGTGCAAGGCGGGCGCGGCGCTATTTTTTTGCGGCTGCCCGGTGCATTCGGCCGACCACACGGCCGTGAGTCGCGCTAGACTTTGGTCGGATCAGGACGCACTCGCCGACGGGGCGCAGGCGTTCCTCGGATCCGCATCAGTCCACGCTGAACTGGAGGTTGCCGCTTGCAATCCCGATTCGAGCATCTGCCGGAATACGGGTGTGAATTTGTCGGGACCGCCCTGATGATGGCGTGCGTGGTCGGGGTGACCATCCTCATCTGGTCTGACGGCAGCCCGGTTGCAGCGCTCATCCCCGGGGAGGGACTGCGCCGGCTGCTGACCGGCTTTATGTGTGCCGCGGGGGCGACCGCGGTCGTGCTCTCGCCGATCGGCCAGCGCAGCGGTGGCCACCTGAATCCGGCCGTCACCCTCGCCTTCTGGTGGCAGGGACGCATCACGGGAGCCGATGCCTCGGCGTATGTCATGGCGCAGGTGGGCGGGGCCGTGCTGGGCGTCGCCGTGATGGCCTGGCTGGCCGCACCGGCTGCGCAGAGCGTGCAACTCGGCCTGACCCAGCCCGGTCCGGGATTTTCCATGCCGGTGGTGTTTCTCGCCGAGGTCCTGGCCACCTTCCTGCTGCTGCTCGTGATCCTGGTCTCGCTGCGCAGCGAACGATTCGCGCCGCGCACGCCGTTCCTTGCCGGGGGGCTGGTGGCCCTGCTCGTGTTCGTGGAGGCGCCGGTCTCCGGCACGAGCATGAATCCCGCGCGCAGTTTCGCCCCCGCGCTACTCATGGAGCATTTTTCGGCGCAGTGGATCTACTGGATCGCGCCGGTCCTTGGAGCACTGCTCGCGGTCAAGCTGTTTGCCATGGTGGTCGTCAAGTCCGACCAGGGGGGCTGCGCCAAGCTCTATCACACCGAGCGCTACCGCTGCATCTTCCTGAACTGTGCCTATCAGCGGGTGAGCGCGGGGACCGTCGTGATGCGCCAGGGCGAGCCCGCCACTCAGGCCTTCATCATCGAGCGCGGCTTGCTGGAGGTGCGCGTGACCGCGCGCAGCGGCGAGGAGATCGTGCTTGCGACGCTCGGCCCCGGGGACTGGGTCGGAGAGATGGCGCTGCTCCTCGATCTGCCGCGTGCGGCCACCGTGGTCGCCGCCGTGGATTCGGAGCTGCGCGTGGTGACCGCCCAGAATCTCGCCCATGTCATCGCCGAACATCCGACTGAGACCGCGCGACTGCTCAAACAGGTTGCGCAGCGCCTGCACGAAGCCGATCAGCAGCTGACCCAGGTGCCGGCACGGGACGCCCGCCTTGCATCCTGAGGAGCGGCGCCCGCCGCTTCCATGAAGAACCGCGCCTCGAACCGGGCATGGCTGCCGGGCGGGCTTGGGGGCACGTGCCGGCCCGGATTACCGCGCCCGCCGGGTGTGCGGCCCAGCGCTGCGGCCCTGCGCGTCACAGCCGCAAGAGAACTTTCCGGGAGGAAGTGTGCCAACGAGCGAAGCGAAGCGACTCGACGAGATCAAGGCCGGCGCATCTGAGTGGCAGCGCTGGGGACCGTACCTCAGCGAGCGCGCCTGGGGAACGGTCCGGGAGGACTACAGCGCCGATGGCAATGCCTGGGCCTTTCTGACCCACGACATGGCGCGCAGCAAGGCGTACCGTTGGGGGGAGGACGGGCTGGCCGGCATCTCGGACCGCTACCAGATCCTGTGCTTTGCGCTCGCTCTCTGGAATGGCCGGGATCCGATCTTGAAGGAGCGTCCCTTCGGACTCGTGCCCACCGAGGGTAACCATGGCGAGGACTTGAAGGAGTACTACTTCTACCTCGACAGCACGCCGACCCATAGCTACATGCGCTATCTCTACAAGTATCCCCAGTCCGAGTATCCGTATCGCCGGCTGGTCGAGGAGAACCGGGCCCGCGCGGGCGCCGGCCCGGAGTTTGAGCTCCTTGATACCGGCATTTTCGATGAGAATCGGTATTTTGACGTGTTCGTCGAATACGCCAAGGCCAGCGCCGAAGATCTGTGCGTGCGGATCGAAGCCTGCAATCGGGGGCCGGAAGAGGCGAGCTTGCACCTCGTTCCCCAGCTCTGGTTTCGCAACATCTGGGGCTGGGGTCGCGAACGCCGCAGGGAGCCCTCCATCGTCATCGGCAACCGGGGCGAGGGATTCATCTCGCTCGTCGCCGACGACAGCGAGGCCGACGGACTCGACAACCTCGCGTTCGAGTACCGCGTGGGCCGGCGCATCCTCTATGCCCAGGCCGATGCCAACCCCCTGTTCACCGACAACGAGACCAACACCGCGAAGCTCTATGGGCACGACACCGAGACATCGCGCGTTCACGTCAAGGATGCGTTCCACCGCCATATTGTCGACGGGGAGGACTGTGTCAACGGGGCCCTGAGAGGGACCAAGGCGGGCCTGCACTTCGTACGACGCGTGCCCCCGGGGGGCTCGACCGTGGTCCGGTTGCGCCTGTCGCAGAAGAATCTGAAGGATCCCCTCGGTGACCTCGACGACATCGTCGCGCGGCGCCTGAAGGATGCCAATGACTTCTACGCGGGCATCCACCCCAAGCACGCAACCGAGGATGAGCGACGCGTGCAGCGCCAGGCCTTCGCGGGACTGATGTGGTCCAAGCAGAACTACATCTTCGACGTCGAGCAATGGCTCACGGGTGACGATCCCGACACGCCACCGCCGGCAGCGCGCAGCCAGATTCGGAATTTCCGCTGGCGGCACCTGAATTCGATGCGCGTGCTCTCGATGCCCGACAAGTGGGAGTATCCCTGGTTCGCAGCGTGGGACCTGGCCTTCCACACGGTCGCCATCGCGCTCATCGACGCGCATTTCGCCAAGGACCAGTTATGGGTCATGCTGTTCGAGCAGTTCCAGCATCCCAATGGGCAGATTCCCGCCTATGAATGGGAGTTCTCCGATCTGAATCCGCCGGTTCATCCGTGGGCGGTCTGGCGTGTCTACAACATGGACCGGATCCGGGCGGGCGAGCCTGATCGTGAATTTCTCGAGAAGTGCTTCCAGAAGCTGCTGATCAATTTTGCATGGTGGATCAACAAGGTCGATAGCACCGGCAACAACATCTTCGAAGGCGGATTTCTGGGGCTCGACAACATCACGCTCTTCGATCGCTCGGAGAAGCTGCCAGGCGATGGCGTGCTGGAACAATCAGATGCGACCGGATGGATGGGTCTGTTCTGCCTGAACATGATGCGCATCGCCCTGGAACTGGCCAAGACCAACAAGACCTACGAGGGACTGGCCACGAAATTCTTCCAGCACTATGCCTATGTCGGTGCCGCCATGAAGAAGATGGGTGGGCGCAACTACAACCTGTGGGACGAAGAGGATGGCTTTTTCTACGACGTGCTGCGCTTTCCAGACGGCAGCTTCGAGAAGCTGCGCGTGCGCTCGATGGTCGGGCTCATCCCCCTGTTTGCGGTGGAACGTCTCGAGATGGCCTGGGTCAGCCAGTTTGGCGAGTTCAAGACGAGCCTTGGCTGGTTTCTCGAGCACCGCAAGGGGCTGGTCGAGCAGTGCGTGAGCCGAATCTTCGGCGAGACCGGCGAGACACTGGCCTTGACGATCGTCGACCCGCATCAGCTCAGGCGTATGCTCGAGCGGATCATGGATCCCAAGGAGTTTCTCTCCGAACATGGCCTGCGCAGCCTCTCGAAGGCCCACCTC
The DNA here is from genome assembly GCA_003136595.1 of Burkholderiales bacterium. Taxonomy (GTDB): domain Bacteria; phylum Pseudomonadota; class Gammaproteobacteria; order Burkholderiales; family Burkholderiaceae_D; genus BOG-994. Next base: position 8,350 of record PLEY01000030.1, on the reverse strand, counting down.
GAGGCACCCTTCGTGCTCGGGGACAATCGCGTGAGCTACGAACCGGGTGAGGCGGTCTGCAAGATCAAGGGGGGCAACTCCAACTGGCGAGGTCCGATCTGGTTTCCGACCGCCTTCCTCCTGATCGAATCGCTGCGCAAGCTCGGCAAGGCCTATGGCTCAGACTTCTCGATCGAACTCGATGGCCATGAGTACACGATCGGGGAGATCGCAAGGCTTCACGCGCATCGTCTGATCTCGATTTTTCTGCGCGATGGCGCCGGGCGCCGGCCGCTTTACGGACCTATCGAGAAGTTCCAGAACGATCCCTACTGGAACGACTACATCCTGTTCCACGAGTATTTTCATGGGGACACCGGGGCGGGCCTGGGCGCCTCACATCAGACCGGCTGGACCGGACTCGTGGCCTCCTTGATCGACGAGTGGCGTCATGACTGACGCCTTGCCAAGCGCTGTCTACCATTCTCAGAAAGGAAAATCATGTCAGATCAGCCGTTGAAGGGTCAAAAGGCGCTCGTGACGGGGGCGAGTTCGGGCATCGGGGCGGGAGTCGCACTGGCCCTGGCTGCCGCGGGTGCCGACGTCGTCGTGAACTACGTATCGAGTCTCGCCGGGGCGCAGCAGGTCGTCGACGAGATCAAGGCGCAGGGACAGAACGCGATCGCCGTCAAGGCCGACGTGGCCAGTCCGGACGAGGTCCAGGCGATGTTTGACGAGATGATGGGCGCCTTTGGCGCCATCGACATCCTCGTGAACAATGCCGGGTTGCAGCAGGATGCGCCGTTTACCGAGATGACGCTGGCCCAGTGGAACAAGGTGATCTCGACAAACTTGACCGGGATGTTCCTGTGCACCCAGCACGCCGTGAAGGCCATGCTGGCCCGGGGCATCGTCCCCGGGCTGTCGCGATGCGCGGGGAAGGTGATCTGCATGTCGTCGGTCCACGAGGTGATTCCCTGGGCGGGGCACGCCAACTATGCCGCCTCCAAGGGTGGCGTGAAGCTGTTCATGCAGACCCTCGCTCAGGAACTCGCCCCGCACAGGATACGGGTCAATTCGATCGGCCCTGGCGCCATCCAGACGCCGATCAACCGCGCCGCCTGGGACACGCCCGAGGCACTCGCCTCGCTGCTCAAGCTGATCCCGTACGGCCGCATTGGCGTGCCGGCCGACATCGGTAGCGCGGCCGTGTGGCTCGCCTCCGATGCGGCGGACTATGTCAACGGTCAGACGCTTTTCGTCGACGGCGGCATGACGCTCTATCCGGAGTTCGCCGACGGGGGCTGAGCGGCACACGGCGCGCGGGTTCGGCACTTTGCCCCGACCTGGCGCGCTGCAGTGAACCTGCCGGCCCGTCCGGACCCGGGGTGCGTCCAGGAGCGTGGGCCCCAAGGCGCCCTCCGCACATCGCGCTGGAACGTGCGGCTGCCTCATGGCGCTCTGACCTGAACGGCTCGCCGCTCGAGTGGTTTCGGCGCGCGCTCGGGCATGAGTGCCTCGTCACCCCTTGACTCATTTGTAGGCGATGACGTTCAGGCTGATCGGAAACTTGTACGGGTCAAAGTCACTCGTGTCGGCGAACAGGCCGAAAGTATCCACGCGCTGCATCCGGGCGAACCCGGCATTGCCGAGGAAATGCCCGAGAATCTGCTCCGTCCAGCCGCAGTAGTGGTAATCGTGGGCATCCAACTGCCCGCCGAACATGATCCGCATGACGTGCAGTTTCACCTCGAAGGGTGCTTCGGGGTTCAGCATCAGCTGGCAGAGGGCGTCCAGGTCGGGTACAGCCACCATGAAGGTCCCATCCTTGGGCAGTACCCGATAGATACCGGTCAGGGTGTCGGGAATCTGCGGGAAGGGGACGTGCTCGAGTACATGGCTCGCATAGATCTCCTCGATCGACTCGTCGCCAAACTGCGTCAGGTCGCGACGATCACCGACGATGTCCACGCCGGGTCCGGGCTGGATATTAAAGAGGGTCCCACCCCTCCTTCACCTCGACTCCTCCAACATGAAGCTTCATGGCCGAGCCGAGGTGGTGTTAAGGGGCACCAGTGGATCGGTGTGCGTCGCTTCACCAAGCGACGCCTCCCCTCGGGTCGAGCCCGCGCTTGCGTGGTGCCCCGCTTGCCCTTCGCCGGCTCGGTCCGGATCCGGCGCGCGGGGACGTCGCAGCCTCGTGAGCCCGGCAACGGCGCCTAAGCGCGGCAGCATGAAAAGCTCTGCCAGAGTGCTGCTCGGAAACTCCATAAAACGGTAGCTCATGGCTGAGATCGCGGCGAGGAGGAACAGAAAAAGCGGTAGCCCCGCGACCAGTTCTCGCGGTGAGAAGCCGGCGTCCACGATATGGGGAAAGAGATGATTCAGGATGATGCCATGCCAGACGTAGATGCTGAAGCACATCATTCCGAGCACCTGAAAAGGCGCAAGTTCGAGGACGGTGCGCAGGACCGAGCGACCGGCCAGAAGGCCCGAAACCATGAGGAAGACGCCGACGTCGAAAAGACCATAGGTCAGGCTTTGCGTGGCGATGGGGAGGGCGCCGACATACCACAGGTCGGACGTCACGCCCGCGGCGAGCATGAGGGCCCCGCCAAAATAGGTGAGCGACGCTCGCCGGGGGAGTTTGCCGCGCACGTAGAGATCGGCTGCGAACATCCCCCAGACAAAATCGTCCAGGCGACCGAAGATGTTGTCGCTCACGAAGTTGAGGTACGGCTCGCCCCTGAAGAAGACATTGCCAAGGGCGCGCAGCGCGAGGCCGAGGAGCACCGAGGACACGAGGACAGCGATGATGCCCCTGGCCTTGGCGATCCTTGCGAGTTGCGGAAAGATGAGCGAGAACAGGATCTCGATCTCGAGCGACCACAGCACCCAGTTGCCGACCGGAAAGAACGAGAACTGGAAGAAAGTCGACAGGCCAAGGAAGGCAAGCAGTGCTCTGAGCAAAACCCCGGAATTGACGTCGGCCGCGTCCAGGAATGTGGCGCAGCCGATGAGGAGCGAGAAGTAAAAAAGAGGCAGAAGGCGCTTCGCACGATGGCTCCAGAACCACCGGTCGTCGGCCAGACTCGCAAATTGGCGTGTGCCGCTGCAGTAGGGCAGATACAGCACCAGCCCCGAGCAAAAGAAGAACAGGTTGACACCCAGCCAGCCATTGCTCGCGAGGGGATTTGCGGGGAGGTTAAAGCCCCCCACGGCAAGCGGATGAGCACCAGGCTCGAAGAACCGCCAGCATGCATGCTGCCAAACCACTCCCACAATCGCCAGGGCTCGCAGACCATTCAGAAGCGGAATCTTGGTCATGCGCTGGGTCACTCCTTTAGGAAATCCACAGGGTTTGGGCGCGCTGCTAGGGGTGACCCATGGCCTGCATAATCGGCCGGGCAGCCAAGCGTGGGCGCGTCCGAGTCGATCGGGCACGGCCGCGGATCGAACCCGTCGAGCGTAACCCGGCCAGACGGGCCGAGTCCATTGTTTCTGCGGGTCGCTGAGCGGGCCGTGCGGGATCTGTTGGAATGCTCCCACCGTCGCGGCGGGTACTGACGATTTGTGCTGTCTCTTGTCGCGCCGGCGTATGCGGAATCCTAATAAGCATAGGCTATGTGATCCGCGTCGTGGCACACTGTTCGGCTTGTCGACTGGCCCGCTCGGGGGTGCATTGCAGAAGTGCTGCGCGGCGGCTCGCCGCAGGCCCTGCAGCCGGTCCTGCAGCCGGTCCCTNNGGCGCGCGGCGGCTCGCCGCCGGTCCTGCAGCCGGCCCTGCACCCGGTCCTGGACCCGGTCCCCGAGGGCCGGGGGGCGTGCCCTGACCCGGCTCAGGCCCCTCGGTCCTGGCGCTCTGGCCGCGCCCTGTTCGCGTTCCTGCTTGGAGACTTGGGCGATCGAACGTGGGGCGCTGGAACGAATCCTACGAAGGGGTGTTTTGCATGGGTGGGAAGATCTACGAATTTGACGCCGCCATCGTGCGGCGCCCGGCCCCGACGGTGACGGCCGGCATCCGCGCAATCGATCGCGGCGACCCATCTTATGAGGGTGTGTGCCGCGAGCACGATGCCTACGTCGCGGCGCTGCAAGAAGCGGGTGTCAGGGTCGATGTCCTCGAGCCGCTCGCAGCCTATCCCGACTCGATCTTCGTGGAGGATCCGGCGCTGGTGTTTAGCGCGGGTGCCATCCTGCTACGGCCGGGCCATGCCCGACGCGCTGGCGAAGTGGATTTCCTCCGGCCAGTGCTTAAAAGGGCATTCCAGAGGGTCCTGGAACTGCCACGGGGCCACGTCGACGGGGGCGACGTTTTGCGTACCGCGGACCGGGTCATGATCGGCCTGTCGGCGCGCACGTCGCGCGCCGGAGCCGAGGCATTGCTCGAGTGCCTTGCCGAACTCGGCGAGAACGGGGTCATCGTCCAGACGCCCACTGCTGTCCTCCACTTCAAGTCGGACTGTTCACTGCTTGACGAGGCCACGATACTCGTGACTGAACGCCTGTCGCACTCGGGCGTTTTCTCGGGTTTCAGGCAGATCATCGTTCCCGAAGGGGAAGAGGCGGCTGCCAATGCCCTGCGCGTCAACGATCGGGTTCTGGTCGCACAAGGTCATCCCAGGACGCTCAGGTTACTGGGTCAGGCCGGCTATCGGGTCGTCGCGCTGCCTGCGGCCGACATCGGGAAACTGGACGGCGGGCTGTCCTGCCTCTCCCTGCGGTGGCATGGCTGATCGTGCGCGGCCCAGGGCGCTTGGGCTCGCCCTGTACCGAGGGGTGCCCGGTGCGCGCAGTCAGACGCGATCGCGGGTAGGGTCTGCAGACGATGCCCTCGGACCCGCACGTGATACGGGAGGGCAGCGGCTGCGCACCCTTGAGCCGCGATGCGCAAGGCGCAGGTCCCGGCCCCCTGCTGAGAAGCGACGCGGCTGCGAGGAGCGTTCCGGCCTCATAACCCGGATCCCGGCCGCCGCGCGTGCCGCCCCCCAAGCCCCATGCATGTCGCGCACGCTCAGCGTTCATTTCGCAGGCGGGCCAGCAGTGCCTCGGCGGTCGGTCCCGACGAGGCGGGATTTTGACCGGTGATCAAAAGATCGTCGGTCATCACGTGGACCTGCCAGTCCGGCGCTTTGGAATACAGTCCGCCCTCGGCGATCAACATATCCTCCACCGAAAACGGCACCACTTCCGCTAGCCCTGCGGCAAGCTCCTCGGTGTTGGAAAAGCCGGTGACCTTTCTGCCCTTCACGAGCGCCTCGCCTTGGGCTGATTGCACGTGGCGCAATACGCCAGGAGCGTGGCACACCGCCGCCAGGGGCTTGCGCGCGGCGACCGTGGCCTTGATGAGTGCAATCGAGTCGGGGTCCTCAGCCAGATCCCAAAGAGGGCCGTGCCCACCTGGATAGAAGACGGCATCGAACTCTCCAGGAGAGATGTCGTGAAGCCGCCGCGTGTTCGCGAGGAGCGCCTGCGCGGCGGGATCGGACTTGAACCGTTGCGTGGCAGTCGTCGCAGCGCCTGGGACGTCGCTGGCAGGATCGAGTGGCGGCTGACCCCCTTTCGGTGAGGCCAGTGTCAGTTTTGCCCCTGCGTCCGTCAGGACGTAGTAGGGCGCCGCCAGTTCTTCCAGCCAGAAGCCGGTCTTGCGGCCGGTGTTACCCAGCTCCGCGTGGGAGGTCAAGACGACCAGGATGTTCTCCGATGCCCGTGGCTCGCCCTTTAGCCATTGCAGGGCGCCGTCGTAGTGATCAAAGGCAAAGCAGCGGATCTCGGCGGCGGCGAAGGGCTCGGCGAGTGTTTCAGCGATGTGGGCGATCGAGCTGTCCGTCACCAGTGCGATCCGTTTGACATGGCGCTGGTGGTCGCGGATGAAACGCAGATGCGAGGCAAAGCCCGCGAAACTGTCCCATCCGGGAAACGACTGGGTCTCGATCAGCAGTCCTGCGAGACTGCCATGCTTGTCAAGATAGGCGTCGACAAACCGGGTGAGGCCGCTGAAATCCTCCGTCGTGAGGGCTCCGGAGGGCTTGAGGCGGAGTATGTCGCCCGGCTCGATGAATTTATATTCCAGCAAATTAACTCTCCTGATAGGTGTGCTCGGGTGGAACCGCTGCGGCGCTCCCACGGCGCGATCGCGCCGAAACCGGTACGCTGCGCAAGCCGTTCTCGCTGCGCGGTTACGGAGGCCCATGTAGTCGGTGACAGACCATCCGAGACGGCCGGTGCGCGCGCCACTTTCCGGCGGTTCCACCGCAGCGTAGACCGGGTGGAGCCCCATACTCTGTTCGTTATCCCACGCAGTCCGGGCGTCCTCATGGGGTGCCGGATGAAGCATGCCGTTGTGATCCGGCGAGCCTGCGGCCTCGCAAACCAGACCTGCGTCTGGGGCCTGATTCATCCAGTCCGCGAGCCGCAAGGCTGAGCACCCATCGAGCACCGTGCGAGCCTGACGACGGGCACTGCGCTCCAGCCTGTTCGCAACCGAACAGACGCGTGAGTGGTGCCGGCGCTACATAGGCAGGTCAATAACGGTGTCCAATAACGGCGTCCGCACTGAGACCACCAAGGAAAAGCGATGAATCATACATACTGGAACGACTGGTACTTCGGATGGGGATGGTTCCTTTGGTTTGGGGTGGTCTTCCTGATCTTCTCGAGCGTCGGCAACTGGGGCTATACCTATAGCGCACATCGAAAGTATGGCAGGCCGCTCGGCGGCGAAGCCGTAGAGATTCTCAACCAGCGCTATGCGCGCGGCGAGATCAACCGCGATGAGTACCAGCGCCTAAAGCAGGAGATCTTGAGTCCGTGAGGCTGCCCGAGAGGCTGTCTTGAAGGGGGGTGATCGGTCGAAGGCCACCCGGTGGCGTAGCGGCGTTGTCTGCCCAGTACCACTCCCTAACCAGCCTGATTGGCGGGGATCCTTGAGTGTCGCATCGTGGCATCGGTCGAGGACGTCGGGCACAACTCGTCGGACCGTCTCTCATAACCGCGCGGGTCGCTCGAGTCTTGGACCCGTCACTGAATCGCCCGCGAGCGCCAAGCGCTGTGCGCGAAGACTCTGCGCAAAGACCACGCGCTTGGAGCAACGGGGTCAGAACCTTGACCGCATCGTGCAGGCGTTCGGGACGACTCAGCAGGCCCGCTCTCGGCCCCGGGGAAAGGCCGTTGCTCCAGTGGCAACTCGTCAGCCTCATCGGCCAGGATCTGATCAAGGGCTATCCTCACGGCAGGCAGGCCCTTTTTCAGAGGCTTCAAGACGACGCGCTCGACACCGTCGCGTGGCTCACCGAAAAGCCGCGGTCCATCCCGTCCATTCCTCGCGAAAAGTTTCGGCTATGGCGACGTGTAAGGGCGGCCGTCCTTGTGCACGAAGCGCCCATCGGAACTGGAACTCATCATGTCGATATCAGAGCATGTGGTGAGATCGTCCGGACTTCGCGACCCTATCTCAAGATAGACGGCAATCTCGGAGGACCTGTTTACGAAGTGGTGGCCGTTGCCAGTGCCCTTTGGAAACGCCGCACAATCTCCCGGGCGCAATACAGACTCGCCATCATCTTCGAGAAGGACCAACTCGCCTTCCAATAGATAGACAAATTCGTCTTCGTGGCTGTGCCAGTGACGCTGGCTGGACCATCCGCCGGGCGGCAATCTCATCAGATTGACGCCGAAATCTCGCAGTCGACCTGCATCGCCCAGACGCTGCCGCGTGCGCCCCGCACAGGGTTCGTCGAACGGTGGAGGGTAGCCTGATCCGGCTATTGAGCGTACTGATCGGGTATCTATCTTCGGCATTAGCTGCTCCCAAAGTCGATGATCGACTGCCGCCAAGACTGCGTGTGAGGACCGGTTAGGAGGGATCCTGGAGCGATCATGAGGATGATTGCTTGGCCGACGGCGCTGATGTCCTCGCCCACCATCAAGAGTCTATCAAGGTCCGTGATGGTCTGCATATGAGACCCATGACGAGGAACCGGAGATCAAGGGCTGATGCTTTGGACGCCATTCGCCATTGATTGCGACACGCGAGCCAGCCATCCCTGATGCACGAGTCCCCAAGCAGCTGGCTTGCGTGGGGCCCCTGAACCTTGCATTCCGGGATGGGTCGAGGACGTCGCGGGGAACTCGCGCGGCGGCCTNNGCGAAGTCCGCGAGCGGCTCAAGTCCCTGACCCGTCGCGGCACGGCCCGGTAGGGCCAAGCGCAGCGTGGGGCGATTCGGGTGCACGCGCAGCGGGGGTCAGACGTCGGCGCCGAGCGCGCAGGGGCTCCGGACGGCGCAGAGTGCACACGCGCGACACCCAGGGGAAGGCCGCGGAGCGCCGGCGCCAACTCGCCGGGCTCGGGGGCTGCGATCAAATCGAGGT
>PLEY01000057.1 GCA_003136595.1 Burkholderiales bacterium | reverse complement strand
GCGGCAGCGAGGACGCGCTCGATCAAGCCTGGCTGCTCGCGGAGCTGCAGGAGCGGCACGAGTGGTCGCTCGAGGAGTTGGCACGGCGCTTCGAGAGGAGCAAATCCTGGGTAAGCGGCCGGCTCGCGCTGCTGCAGGCATTACCCGCCTCGATCCAGGAACAAATCCGGGCAGGAACATTGAGTGCGCACGCGGCGATGAAATATCTAGTGCCGCTCGCGCGCGTGAACGCGGCGGCAGCGCAGGCCCTGGCGACGGCGTTGACGCCGCTCAAGCCCACCTCCCGCCAGGTCGGCGCGCTCTACGCCGGCTGGCAAGCCGGCACCCTGCGCACGCGCGAGCTGATCGAGCAGAGCCCGCAGATCTACCTGCAGGCGCAAGCCGCGCTCGAGACGCCCTCGGTGTCGGTCACACAGCGCTTCTTGCAGGACTTAGGCGCTCTCGGTGGCATCGCCCGCCGTGCGCACCGCGCGCTCGAGGGCCGCCTGCTCGCCGAGATCCAGGAGAGCGAACGGGAGGAAGTCACCGCGGCGTTCGCGCGCGCGAACGGCGAGGTGCAACGCCTGGTGCAACGCTTCGAACGGGAGATCCGACCATGCTAGACGAGGACACCCGCACGGCGATCCTGCGCCTGCACACCCAAGGCCACGGCAGCCGCAAGATCTCCCATGCGTTAGGCATCGCGCGCGACTCCGTGCGCCGGATCATCCGCTCCGGCAGCGCCGAGGTGCCGCCGGTATTACGCGCCGAGCGCGCCGCGCCGTGGCGCGAGAGGATCCTCGAGCTCTATGCCCAATATGAAGGGCACTTGGGCCGCGTGCATGAGGCGCTTATCGATGCGGGCGCCGCGGTCTCCTATCCGGCCTTGACCGCGTTTTGCCGCCGCCACGGCATCGGTCATACCCCGGCGCCGCCGGCGGGGCACTACGAGTTCGTGGTCGCCGAGGAGATGCAGCACGACACGAGTCCACATCGCGCCAACATCGGCGGCACCTTGACGCAGGTGCAGAGCGCCTCCTTGGTCTTGTGCTTCTCCCGCATGATCTTCTTCCAGCACTATCCGCGCTTCAGCCGCTTCGAGTGCAAAGTGTTCCTCGCCGCTGGCGTAGATTACTTCAACGGATCGGCGCGCAACTGCATGGTGGATAACTCCCACCTCATCGTGGCTTCAGGGACGGGGGCGAACATGATCCCGGCGCCCGAGATGGTCGCGTTCGCAGCGCGCTACGGCTTCGCGTTCATCGCCCACGAGAAGGGCGATGCGAACCGCTCGGCGCGGGTCGAGGCGCCGTTCCATCGCATCGAGGAAGGGTTCTTGGCCGGCGAGCGGTTCGCCGACTGGCGCGACCTGAACACCCGTGCTCGCGCCACCTGCGAGAAGTGGAACGCGAAGTACTCCTCGAAGCTGCACGCGAGTCGCCGCGAACTCTTTGCCGCCGAGCAAGGACACTTGGTCCCCCTGCCACTGCATGTGCCGGAGGTCTATCAGCTGTGCACCCGCATCGTCGATGCGGAAGGGTACGTGAACTTGAACCGGGTGCGTTACTCCGTTCCCTACCGGCTCATCGGCCGCGCGCTCGAGGTGCGCGAGACGTTCGAGCGCGTCGTCGTGTATGACGGGCCGCGTCGGGTTGCGAGTCACGAGCGGGTGCTCGGACCCCTGGATACCCGCGTGACCGACCCTCAGCATCGGCCGCCGCGCGGCCAGGGACACACCGCTCACCGACCACCGGCGCCCGAGCAGATCGAGATCCTGCAGATCGAGCCGTGCTTGATCTCGTATCTGAAAGCCTTCAAGCAGCATGCCGGTGACCGGCGCGCGCCGCTGCGACGACTCCTCTCGATGCTGCGCGAGTATCCGCGCGGCCCCTTCCTCGCCGCCGTCGCCGATGCCGAGCGCTACCGGCTCTTCGATCTCGATCGGCTCGAGAAAATGGTGTTGCGCCGGATCGTGGACGATTACTTCCCCAACGAACTGGAGCCGACCGATGAATGAGGATCTCGAGCAGCTCCTGTTGAACCTCAAACTCAAGACCGTCGCGGCGCGCTTCGATGCGATGTACGCCGCCGCCGAAGCGGCCGGTACCCCGGTGCCGACGCTCCTCGCGCAGCTGCTGCGCGCCGAGTGGCATGCCCGTCAGGAACAAGCCCTGCAGGCGCGCATCGACCGGGCCGAGTTCCCAGAAGAATGGACGCTCGAGTCCTTCCCGTTCAAAGCGCAAAAGGGCGTCAAGGAGCGTCAGATCCGCACCTTCGCCGANNGACTTCATCCCCAAGGCCGAGAATATCATCTTCATTGGCGAAACCGGGGTCGGAAAAACCGGACTGATGATCAGTATCGCCCGCAAAGCCGTGCAGAACGGCTACCGGGCGCTGTTCATCAAAGCCCAGGATCTGCTCGACGAAATGTACGCCTCGCTCGCTGACCGCTCAACACGCAAGCTGCTAAAGTCGCTCGCGAACGTCGATCTGTTGGCAATCGATGAGCTCGGGTACGTCAACATAAAGCCCGAACAGACCAACATCTTCTTCAAGCTCATGGAAGAGCGGCATCATCGAAAACCGACGATGATCACGACGAACTTA
>PLEY01000081.1:13305-21393 GCA_003136595.1 Burkholderiales bacterium | reverse complement strand
CTCATTACCCCGCGAATTCACAACGCGTACTTCACAGCACATCGCCGGGTAGCAGCAGCGCATTGCTGCGCTGCCGCCCCCTAAGAACCGTGCGTGCGAGTTTCCCCGCACACGGCTCAAGCCGTCCAACGGCCTGCGAACAGCAGACCGGCCCACGTTCAGCGGAAACTGTCGCCCATTGGATCGGCGCTCGAAGTAAGGAGCCCATGCGGGGTCGAAAGGCGCCTCGGGCAGCAGAGCATCTCGTCGCGCCCAGGGATCAGGACTTCAATCTGGAGTGGTTCCAGTCGCCGTGGACCGTTCAACATCATGGTCGAGGATGTCACCCTATGCGCTCTTCGACGAGATCGACAGCTTGCCGAGGCGCGCTCACCGATTAGATTATGAGCCCTCAGAACTTCAAAGCGACGTCAGAAGCGTAGGTTGAAACGTGGGTTGTGGAGAAAAGTCCTTGGGAACCCGCATGGATGCTCATGCTCTGGCGGAGACGAAGGGATTCGAACCCTTGATACAGGTTTTGCCCGTATGCTCCCTTAGCAGGGGAGTGCCTTCGACCTCTCGGCCACGTCTCCATCCGGCTGGCTGCAGAGAGGCCCGCACCAGGAGAGAGGAGCGAGTTTACCGGCTCACCTCTCCCAGGTCAATCTGGCTGGTCCAGGCCGAACGCCTTGTGCAGGGCGCGCACCGCAAGTTCCAAGTACTTGTCGTCGATGATCACCGAGATCTTGATCTCGGAGGTCGAGATCATCTGGATATTGATCCCCTCGTCAAAGAGGGTCTCGAACATCTGGGCGGCGATCCCCACGTGGGAACGCATACCGATCCCGACGGCGGAGACTTTGGCGACCTTCGCATCGGCACGAATCTCACGTGCGCCGATCTGTGATTTCACCTTCGATTCCAGCACCTCGAGCGTCTTGTCGAGTTCGGTTCGGTGCACGGTGAAGGAGAAATCGGTCGTCCCGTTCACGCTTTGGTTCTGGATGATCATGTCCACGTCGATATTCGCCTCGGCGACGGGTCCCAGGATCTGGAAGGCGACACCCGGGCGGTCGGGCACCTGCAAGAGCGTGATCTTCCCCTCGTCGCGATTAAACGCAATTCCGGCAATGACGGCTTGCTCCATGTTTTCGTCTTCCTCGAAAGTGATGAGGGTCCCTGACTTGAATTCCTCGTCGATGGGCATGAGCGGATCGGTCAGACTCGAGAGCACGCGCGTGGGGACCCGGTACTTCCCCGCGAATTCGACCGAGCGGATCTGCAGTACCTTGGAGCCCAGGCTCGCCAGTTCCAGCATTTCCTCAAACGAGATGACCTTCAGGCGCCTGGCTTCCGACACGATGCGCGGGTCCGTCGTATAGACGCCGTCAACATCCGTGTAGATCAGGCATTCCTGTGCCTTGAAGGCCGCGGCGACCGCGACAGCCGATGTGTCCGAGCCACCGCGACCGAGTGTTGTGATGTTGTTGGACTCGTCGATGCCCTGGAAGCCGGCGATGATCACGACCGTCCCCTCGGCCAGATCGGTGTTCACGCGGGTCGCATCGATGGCCTCGATGCGCGCCTTGGTGTAGGCGCTGTCGGTACGGATCGGCACCTGCCAGCCTGTGTAGCTGCGCGCCGCTACGCCAAGATCCTTTAGGGCGATGGCGAGAAGGCCGATGCTAACCTGCTCGCCGGTCGCGGCGATCATGTCGAGTTCCCGCGGATCGGGCCGTTCGCTGATCTCGCGCGCGAGTCCGAGCAGCCGGTTGGTCTCGCCGGACATGGCCGATGGCACCACGATGATGTGGTGGCCGGCCGCGCGCCACTTCGCGACCCGTCGTGCGACGTTCTTGATGCGCTCGGCTGAACCCATCGACGTGCCGCCGTACTTGTGAACGATTAAGGCCATCTGTCAGAGGATGCTGCAATGCGGGCAAAGCCTTTGAATTTAGCTGAATCGAGTTCAAAGCACAAGTTGAGTGTCGGCGAGTTGAGAGTCGCCCAGAATGATGCGGCGACTCACGAGCCGGCCGCGCGGGCGCCCGGGTCGCGCTCGGGGTCGCGCTCGTCGAGGCTCTCCCAGTGCAGGGTGAAACCCTCGCTGGGGTCGTCGCTGAGCATACGTACGTCGAGGCCAAGCCCGGCGGCCCACAGGAGGGAATCGTCTGCATATAAGAGCGGCAGACGCCGCCTCTTGATGAGCGGGATGCCGCTTTCCTGGTAGAGGTTCTTCAGGCTGCGGCTCGGGCGGTCTCGGGCGAGTCGCAGGCGCTCACCGCCTGTGCGTGCGCGTAGAGTCAGGGTCGCCGAGCGCAGCCACGCGGCGGGCAGACCCCGGCTCGAACCATTCTCGAAACGGATCCGTCCCCCCCACGCAGGGACCTCGAGGACACTCTCGCCGTCCCAGCGCAGCGCCGTGAGCGGGGGAGGTTCTGCACTGCTTGCGAGAGCACGCGCGCTCAGCCGACCGCGCTCGAGGACAAAGCGTTCGGCATCGTGCTGCAGCACGAGCCGTGCGCTCGGTGAGGGCGAGCCGATCTGGCCGAGGAGAGCTTCGATGAAGCGCGCCGAGGGTGCGTGGCCCCGGTAATGGCGAAACCAGGTGCGTAGCGCGTTGATGGCACGTGGCCGAGAGAGTGCGCGCAGGCCTGCCACCTGGAACCCGCTTGCATCGGCGGCCAGATTCGAAAGATCGTCCAGGCCGCGCTCATCGAGCACCTGCTGTGCGAGTGCTGCCTGTCCTGCTGCGCGACCAAGGTTCGCTCTGGCGCCCGGCACGAGGGCCTCGAGCTCGGGCAGCAGGCGGTGGCGCAGGGCGTTGCGCCGGAACTGTTCGTTGCGATTCGATTCATCCTCGATCCAGGTAGCGCCCAGCGTCCCGAGGGTCGCCCGGATCTCGGCAGCACTGAACCGCAAAAACGGGCGCAGCACCAGCAGAGATCCCAAGCTGCGGCGCTCGGCGATGCCCTGCAGACCGGCCACTCCCGCACCGCGCGCGAGGTTAAGCAGGACCGTTTCAGCCTGGTCGTCGCCGTGGTGTGCAGTCAGAAGCACATGACTGCCCGCCTGCGCGCACAGACTCGATAGCGCCGCGTAGCGCGCCTCGCGCGCCTTGGCCTCGAGGGATTCGCCACCGCGGCGCACCGGCCTCACGGCGACCACGCGACAGGTCACGCCACGGGCAGCACAGGCCGCGCGGCAGAAGTCGGCCCACTGGTCTGCGTGCGGGCTCAATCCGTGGTGGACATGGAGCGCTTCGACCCGGTCGCCGCGTCGTCGGGCAACCCGGATCGCGGTCTCCAGCAGCAGCATGGAATCGGCTCCGCCGCTAAGGGCGACCGACAGGATAGCGGGCGGGGGGGTATCGGGAGTTAGGGCGGTCTGGAGTGCCGCCTCGAGCGCCCTGTCGAAGCGGTCAGGACTCGGGGGTCGTTTCCTGGAATTTGCCATAACTCATCAAGCGCTCGTGCCGCTGGGCGAGCAGGTCGTGGGGCTTCATGCCCTGAAACTGGCGCAGCGCGTCGGCAAGGGCGCGCTTGAGCATCTGCGCCATCTGCTGAGGCTGCCGGTGCGCACCCCCGAGCGGCTCCGTGACGATCTTGTCGATGAGGCCGAGGGCTTTCAGGCGGTGCGCGGTGATCCCCATGGTTTCGGCCGCCTCCGGGGCCCGCTCGGGACTCTTCCAGAGAATCGAGGCACAGCCTTCGGGCGAGATGACGGAGTAGGTCGCATACTGGAGCATGAGCATCTGATCGCCCATGCCGATGGCCAGCGCACCGCCCGATCCACCCTCGCCGATGATGGTGCAGATGATTGGCACCCGCAGAGCCGACATCGTGTAGAGATTGTGTCCGATCGCTTCGGACTGACCGCGCTCCTCGGCATCGATGCCCGGATAGGCGCCCGGGGTGTCGACAAAGGTGAAGAGCGGCACCCCGAACTTCTCGGCCAGCTTCATGAGGCGCATCGCCTTGCGATAGCCCTCGGGCTTGGGCATGCCGAAGTTCCGAAGGGCGCGCTCTTTGGTGTCGCGGCCCTTCTGGTGACCAATCACCATGCAGGACTGGCCGTTAAAGCGCGCGAGCCCCCCGACGATCGACTGGTCGTCCGCAAAACTTCGGTCACCATGCAGTTCGTGGAAATCACTGAAGATCTCACGCACATAGTCGAGCGTGTAGGGGCGCTGCTCGTGGCGCGCGACCATCGCGATCTGCCAAGGCGTGAGCTTGGCGTAGATGTCCTTGGTCAGATGGTCTGACTTCTTCTGCAGCCGGCTGATCTCTTCGGAGATGTCGACCGCCGAGTCGTCCTGAACAAATCGCAGTTCTTCGATCTTCGTCTCGAGCTCCGCGATGGGCTGCTCGAAATCGAGAAACTTCGTCTTCACGTGATTCTCCTCGCGGCGTGCTCTTAGTATTCGACCGTGATCGGATCCAGACTGCGCCACATGTACCAGGTTGCCACCGTGCGCCAAGGCTCCCAGTTCTCAGCGACCTCGCGCGCCTCGCTGCGCGACACCGGCTCGCCGCTGAAGTAATGCAGGCTGATCGCCTTGATCAATCCGAGGTCGTCCAGGGGCAGGACGTTCGGTCGCAACAGATTAAATATCAAAAACATCTCCGCCGTCCAGCGTCCGATGCCGCGGATGCGGGTGAGTTCGGCGATCACGTCCTCGTCGTCCATCTGCGCCCAGCGGTCAGGCCGGACATGCCGCGACTTAAATGATTCGGCCAGATCTAGAATGTACTCGCATTTGCGCTTGGACAGCCCGCACGAGCTCAGAACTTCATGGCCGACCCGGATCACGGATCCCGGGGACATGCGCGGCACCGCCGTGCAGACGCGCGACCAGACCGCGTCGGCCGCACGCACCGAAATCTGCTGGCCGGTGATGGACCGGGCGAGCGTTATGAAAGGCTCCCCCCGGCTCACGAGGAAGCCCTCGGGATGCTTGGGTATCAGGCGGCGCATGATGCGGTCGCGTTTCACGAGATCGGCCCGCGCTTCGTCCCAGTACATGGGACAGGTCCGTTCCTGGGGTGCTCCTGCCTTGGCCGTGCCCGATGCCTTCACCGCCTGCGCCATGTCGTGCCCTGCGGTGAGTCCTCCAGGGCAATCGACTGGCTTGCCAGCTCGTCGCGGATCTGGTCGGCGCGCGCAAAGTTGCGGGCTTTCTTGGCGATCATGCGTTCGGCGATGAGGGCTTCGATGGCTGCATCGGTCAAGCCACCCTGGGCCGGTGTCGACTGCAGAAACTCCACCGAGTCGCGCTGCAAAAGACCCAGCACACCGCCCAGGCGGCGCAGCTGGCGCGCGAGGGCCGGCGAGCGGGTCTTGTTGACCTCGTTGGCCAGATCGAACATGGCGGCAAGGGCAAGCGGCGTGTTGAAGTCGTCGTCCATTGCGTCACGAAAGCGCGCCGCGTGCGGCTCGGACCAGTCGAGCGGTGCGCCGTCGTCGGCGACGTCGCGCAGCGCCACGTAAAAGCGCGTGAGGCCGGCGCGCGCATCCTCCAGGTGCGCATCCGAATAGTTGAAAGGGCTGCGATAGTGGGTGCGTAGCAGGAAGAACCGCACGACCTCGGCGTCAAAGCTCTTGAGCACATCGCGGATAGTGAAGAAGTTGCCAAGCGACTTCGACATCTTCTCGTTGTCGACATTCAGAAAGCCATTGTGCAGCCAGTAGTTGGCAAAGGGCTTGCCGGTCGCGCCCTCGCTTTGCGCGATCTCGTTTTCGTGGTGAGGGAACTGCAGGTCGGTGCCGCCGCCGTGGATGTCGAACTGCTCACCCAGAAGACTCATTGCCATCGCCGAGCATTCGATGTGCCATCCGGGGCGGCCCGGCCCCCAGCGCGACTCCCAGCGTGCCTCGGCCGGCTCGTCCGGCTTGGCGCGCTTCCACATGACGAAGTCGAGCGGATCGCGTTTGCCTGAACCGACCGACACACGCTCACCGGCGCGCAACTGTTCGAGCGACTTGCCCGAGAGTCTGCCGTACCCGGGAAAATCGCGAACCGAGAAGTTCACGTCGCCATCCTTGGCGGCGTACGCGAGGCGCTTGGCTTCGAGCCGGCCGACCAGATCGAGCATCTGCGGCACGAATTCCGTGGCACGCGGCTCGCGGGTGGGAGGCTCGATGCCCAGCGCCCCGATGTCCTCGTGCATGTAGCTGATGAACTCCCGGGTGAGCGTGCCGATCGAGACGCCGCGCTCGCCGGCGCGCTTGATGATCTTGTCGTCGATGTCGGTGATGTTGCGGATGTAGGTGACCTCAAAGCCCGAGGCGCGCAGCCAGCGCTGCACCACGTCAAACGCGATCAGCATGCGTCCGTGGCCGACGTGGCAGTAGTCGTAGATCGTCATGCCGCACACGTACATGCGCACCTTGCCGGGATCAATAGGCTTGAATTCCTGCTTCTCCCGGGCAAGCGTGTTATACAGTTTGAGCATAGTGATGGCGTCTGGCGTTACAGCGACCACGGCGGGCCGTATTATCGTGAAGCCGGGCGGTCCAGCCCCGGTCCGGGCGTACGCTTAGGGGCCTTTGCGACAGCACGGGCCAGCGCGGCGAGTGGCCGGCCGATGTCCCATCGGGGCGGGCTTGCCGACGCGGGATCGGGCTCTTGGCATCTTGCGCGACAGTATTAGTTTCAAAACCTGAGCGTCAAGGCCCCAGGGTTTGCTAAAATCGTGATGTCGAATTGCAAATTTAAGTATAACACTGCCGCTTGTAGGGATATGGTTTGCGAGTGCCGGGCACCGCGGACCGCATCACCCAGGGTTGGCTCTTTCGGGAAAAACATGGCGTCGTCCGTCCTACAACGTGCCGCACGCGGCGGCGCGCTGGTTTGTCTGCTGTTGTTTTGCGTGGCGCCTCCAGCCCGGGCGGATGAGGCGCAGGAGGTCAGCAAGCTGATCCAGTCCAACCAGCTCGATGCCGCCATGCAGCGCGTCGAAGCGGCGCTCTTGCAAAAGCCCCGTGACGCGCAGATGCGCTTTTTCAAGGGACTGATCCTGACCGAACAGGGCAAGACCAGCGACGCGATCGCGGTGTTCCAGCGCCTCACGGAAGACTACCCGGAACTGCCCGAGCCGTACAACAATCTGGCCGTGCTCTATGCCGCCCAGGGCGACTACGAGAAGGCCCGCGCGTCACTCGAGATGGCGATCCGCACCCATCCCAGCTACGCGACCGCGCACGAGAATCTGGGTGACGTCTACGCCAAGCTCGCAAGCCAGGCCTATGACAAGGCGCTGCAACTCGATTCGACCAATACCGCAGCCCAGTCCAAGCTCGCGCTGATCAAGGAACTCATCTCGGTCAACGGCGCGCCGTCAAAGAAGCCGGGGGCGGCTCCGGCGAGTTCGACCGCTCCGGCAAGCTCGACGGCTCCCGCGAGCAGTTCCTCCAGCTCCAGCGCAAATTCCGGGCGCGCTCCGCCTGCCGCTGTGTTGTCCGGCAAGCCAGCGGCCCCGCCGCAGGTGGCAACGGCATCCCAGGCGGCGCCGCCTGCGACCTCCGCGACCTCTTCTAATCCCAGCCCGGTGACCGCCGCATCTGCCGCGGCCCCAGGCGGAAAGCCAGCAGCCGGCACCACGGTTTCGCCGTCGGCTTCCCCGGCCGCTGCGCCTGTGGTACCGGCGGTTGCAAACGCCGCGGCCACACCATCAAAGCCAGCCACCGCTCCGCCCGCCGCCGATCCCGGCGAGAAGTCCGCGGTGACGGCGGCAGTCAATGCCTGGGCCGAGGCGTGGGCTGGCAAGGACCTGTCGGCCTACCTTGCGGCCTACGCGAAGGATTTCGCGACCCCGGCGGGGCAGTCCCGCGCGCAGTGGGAGGAGGACCGGCGTGCGCGTATCCTCGGCAAGTCGAGCATCTCGATCAAGCTTGACGAGATGGAGGTCACGATCGAGGGAGATCGGGCCACCGTGCGCTTCCGCCAGGACTATCATGCCGACCATCTCTCAGCCAACAGCCGCAAGACCTTGACCATGGTCCGGGACAATGGCAAGTGGCTGATCCAGCAGGAACGTACCGGAGCGTGAGAACACCGCGCATCCGCCGCCATCGGGCACTACCCTGGGTCGCCGCGCTCGTCCTGGG
>PLEY01000081.1:0-13288 GCA_003136595.1 Burkholderiales bacterium | reverse complement strand
TGCAGCACCCGAATTTCAAACTCGCCTACCTGATCCGCGGCGACCTCCTGATGGCGCATGCCGGCGCCATCAGCACCATTGGCAATGCGCCCAATGCGCCCCCCGAGCGTCTGGCGGACCTGCGCGACGAGGCGATCGTGCGGCTGAAGGCCTACCGCGACCGGCCAGCAGCCAACCTCGTGCCGCGCGACCTCCTGCAGATGCGTGCCGACCAGCGCACCGCGGTCGTGGTCGACACGCGCAAATCGCGCCTCTATGTCTACGCCAATGATCATGGCCGGCCGCGCTTTGTTGCGGACTACTACATCACCCAGGGCAAGCTCGGCGCCGACAAGGAACGTGAAGGCGACCAGAAGACCCCCCTTGGCGTGTACCGGATCACGGCCAGCCTGCCCAAGCGCAAGCTGGCCGATTTCTACGGGGCCGCCGCGCTGCCGATCGACTATCCGAACGAATGGGACCGGCTGAACGGCCGCACCGGTCACGGCATCTGGCTGCACGGCACGCCCAGCGACACCTACAGTCGTCCGCCCAAGGCGAGCGACGGCTGCGTGGTGCTGTCCAACCCCGACCTGCGCGCTCTCGTGCATTCGGTGCAGATTGGCGTCACCCCGGTGGTGATCAGCGACCACGTCGAATGGCTGAAGGTGGATGAATGGAACGCGCAGCGCACCTCGCTACAGCATGCACTCGAGAACTGGCGCGAGGATTGGGAGAGCCGCGACATTGACCGCTACCTGTCGCACTATTCGAAGCGCTTTTCGAGCGACAGCGAGGCGCTGCGGCAGTGGTCCTCACGCAAGCGCCAGGTCAACGCCGGCAAGGAATGGGTGCAGGTGCGCGTCTCCAATGTCGCCATGCTGCGCTACCCGGGCAGCGAGGACATGATGGTCGTGACCTTCGATCAGAACTACCGCTCGAACAACATGTCGAACGCCGTGCAGAAGACCCAGTACTGGGTGCGCGAGAGCAATCATTGGAAGATCATTTACGAGGGTGTTTACTGATGCGTGTCGTTCGCTGGCTGGGGGTTTTGGGCGTTTCGGCCGCGCTCGGGGTGGCGAGTCTGCCGGGTACGGCGATGGGCGCNNGCCTGATCTTTCACCGCGTGATCCCGGGCTTCATGATCCAAGGGGGCGGCTACGACACCAAGATGCTGGAGAAGCCCACGCGCGCCCCGATTCCCAACGAGGCCGCCAATGGCCTTAAGAACCAGGCCGGTACGGTCGCCATGGCGCGCACCGCGGCACTCGATTCGGCGACCGACCAGTTCTTCATCAATGTCCACGATAATGAGTTCCTGGACCATCTCGACGTGCCTGCCGAGGGCCTGACGGTGACGCGGCGTGGCCAGGAGATGCATCTCACCCCGCGCGACGCCGAGCGGGTCTTCGGCTATGCCGTGTTCGGGCGCGTCGTCGAGGGAATGGACGTGGTCCATGCCATCGAGGCAGCCCCGACCACCTCGAGCGGGGCGTTCCAGAATGTTCCCATCAAACCCGTGGTCATCAAGACGGCCACGCTTCTTCCCTGAAAGCACCGCATCCTATGGTCAAGCTGCATACCAATCACGGCGTCATCGGCATCGAGCTCGATGAGGCGCGGGCACCCAAGACGGTCGCGAACTTTCTCGCGTACGTGAAATCGGGTCACTATGACGGCACCATCTTCCACCGGGTGATCAATGGCTTCATGCTGCAAGGCGGGGGCTTCACCCCCGGCATGGAGCAAAAGCCGACTCTCGCGCCGGTCGAGAACGAGGCCACCAACGGCCTGAAGAACGACAAGTACACACTCGCCATGGCGCGCACGAGCGCGCCCCATTCGGCCACGGCCCAGTTCTTCATCAACGTCGTCGACAACGACTTCCTGAATCACACCGCGCCCACGCCGCAGGGATTCGGTTATTGCGTCTTCGGCAGGGTCGTCGAAGGCACCGACGTCGTCGAGAAGATCAAGGGCGTGAAGACCGGGCGTAACGGCGCCCACCAGGACGTGCCCGCCGAGGACGTGGTCATCGAGCGCGCCGAGGTGGTGTGACCGAGGCGCGGCCGCCTTGCCGCGGGCACGCGTGACGGCCCCCGCGGCACCGGTGGCCCCCGTGGCCGCTCCGGCCCGCGCGCTGTTCGTCTCGGACGTGCACCTGTCGGCCGCACATCCGGAGACGGTAGCCGCGTTCTTTCGCTTTCTCGAGCGGGCCCGCAATGAACGGCTCGATGCCCTCTATGTGCTGGGCGACCTGTTCGATTTCTGGGCGGGCGACGATGACCTCGGTGAAGCCCTGAACCGGCGCGTCGCCGACGAACTTGCCGTGTTCGCGCGTACGGGGGTGGCCATCGCGCTCATGACGGGCAATCGCGACCTCCTGCTGGGTCCCCGCTTCGCCGGTGTCGTAGGTGCGCGGCTCCTGCCGGATCCGAGCGTCATCAGCGTCGCGGGACGGGCGTATCTGCTCTCGCATGGCGACACCCTGTGCACCGACGACGAGGCTTACCAGGCATTTCGCGAGACGGTACGCAACCCTGCCTGGCAAAAGGACTTCCTCGCGCGGCCGCTGGCGGAGCGGCGCGCCACGATTGCGGGCTTCAGGACAGCGAGCGAGGCGGCCAAGTCAACCAAGTCCGAGGCGATCATGGACGTGAACGGGGAAGCGGTTCGCCAACTCCTCCTCGAGCATGCCGGGACCGTCCTGATTCACGGCCATACACACCGGCCCGGGCGCGAGGCGCTCACCATCATGGGCGCCCTGCGCGAGCGCTGGGTGCTTCCCGACTGGGACGCGAGGGCCGAGCCTCCCCGGGGCGGCGGCCTTCTCGCCGATGCTGCGGGACTCGCCTGGGTTGGCGCAGCGACAGCGGGGTCGTGGGGCGGCTAATCGACGAGTTCGTTGAGTTTTTTGGAGTCGATGTGCTGAGCGGCGGTGTCGGGCCGCAAGTGCACGCCCAGTCCATCAAGGGCCGCCATGATGCGCTCGATCTTCTCGTCATGATGGGCGGCATGTTCGATGAGCCTGTGCAAGGCGATGGACAGGGGGTCATCGTTCGACTGGGTCACCGCATAGGCGGAGAAGCCGAGCTTTGCGGCCTGCGCCTCGCGCAGCTTCTCGGCATCGTCTTGGATGATGCGGGCCGGAATTCCGACCGCGGTCGCCCCCGGAGGAACCGCGCGCACGACCACGGCATTCGAGCCGATGCGCGCCCCGTCGCCGACCGTGAACGGCCCCAACACCTGGGCCCCGGCGCCGATGACGACATTCTTGCCGAGGGTCGGGTGGCGTTTGCCGCCCTTCAGGCTGGTACCGCCTAACGTCACGCCCTGGTAGATCGTGCAGCCGTCACCGATTTCGGCCGTTTCACCGATCACCACGCCCATCCCATGGTCTATGAACACGCGTCGCCCGATCCGTGCGCCCGGGTGGATCTCGATTCCCGTCAGAAACCGGCCCCAGTGCGACAGCCACCGGCCGAGCCAGTGCTGACCGTGCCTCCAGAACCAGTTTGCCCAGCGGTGCACATAGAGGGCGTGCAGTCCGGGGTAGCAGGTGAGCACCTCGAAGCGACTGCGGGCCGCAGGGTCGCGCTCCAGGATACAACCGATGTCTTCACGCAAGCGGGTGAACATGTGGTCTGCCGTATCAAAGGAATTTCGAGGGCCGGTCCGTGCGGCAACCGGGCGTCGCTCGGACCGCCAGAAAACCCCGGCCGGCCCAAACGTCATATCCTTATGATAATCATGAACACAAAATCATGCTGATGGAACAAAAATCTCGCCTTGCATGAGGCGCCGGGCGCTGCGGCTCATGACGGCCTTCTCAACGCGCCAGCCACTCGGCCCCCTTTCCAGGAGGGCGCCCACGGCCAGCACCCCTGACGCGTGACCAATCCGGGTTGGCACTCCAGGCAGGGTGCGGGCCACCTCCGCGACCACGGTACCCGGAAGCGCCGCGGCAACGGCCAGGGCGACCGAACCGGTGCCGGTGAAGGCGTGGTGCAGCGTCCCCATCGAGACGATGCGCGCCAAGAGATCGATCTGGTCCTTGCCCAGTTCCACTCCGGCACTCGTACGGTAGGCCGCAGGGGGCGCGATGAAGGCGATCTTCGGGGTGGCAGGGCGGTTCCGGGTCGCGTCTTCGGGCGAGCGGGCGAGCCCCATCACACAGGCGGCATGGGCCCGGATCGTCTCGAGGCGGGCCAACAGCCGGGCGTCGCGGTTGATGACGTCAGGCAGTTCCCGACCCGTGAGTTTCAGGCTCTCGGCACGCACGAAGACGGTCGGATTGCCCGCGTTGATCAGGGTGGCGCGTAGCGGCCCCATGTCGGGAATATCCAGCAGATCCTGGGTGTTGCCTGTTGGCAACAGGCCCCCGGGGCCCGAGTCGGCGGGCTCGAGAAATTCCAGCGTAATTTCCGCCCCGGCGAAGGGAACGCCGTCTTCCCGGAAATTGCCTTCCTCGACGACCGCACCGTGGCGGGTGGGCACGAGCGCTTCGATGCGTTTTTGCAGGTTCTGCTGCCAGATGCGCACCCTGGTTGCGCCCTCGGTGGGGCTCACCCAGCCTTGGGTGATCGCAAAGGGGCCCACTGCGGCCGAGAGGTTGCCGCAATTCCCCGACCAGTCGATGAGCGCGCTGTCGATCGAAACCGCCCCAAAGAGAAAGTCGACATCACAGTCTTCGCGTAGCGAGGGCGAGATGATGACCACCTTGCTCGTGCTCGAAGTCGCCCCACCCATCCCATCGGTATGCCTGTGGTAGGGATCCGGACTGCCGATGGCGCGCAGCAGGAGGGCATCGCGCTCGCGCTTGTCGGTGGGCAGGTCCTCAGCCCGGAAGAACAGGCCCTTGCTGGTGCCGCCGCGCATGTAGGTGGCGCGAATCGCGCGTTGCGTCACGGTCGGTTTTCCAGGATGGCCGTGCAGATCCCGCGCAGGATGTTGACCTCGTCGGGCTCGAGGGCGGCACGGGAGAAGAGCCGGCGCAGGCGATACATCAGTTTGGTGTGATGCTCGGGGTCCAGGAACTGCAGCGCGATGAGCGCCTCTTGCAGGTGGCCAAAGAGCTGTTCGCGCTGCGCCTCGGTTGCAAGCGGAGCGGGAGCCGCTGCGGGCGGCGCGAGCGCCTGGGCGGCGCGCTGGCACTCGTAGGCGACGATCTGCACCGCCATTGCCAGATTCAGCGACGAGTAGTCGGGTTGGGTTGGAATCGTGCAGCAGGCCATGCAGCGCATCACGCTGTCATTATCGAGCCCGTAGCGCTCGTTGCCGAACACGAAGGCGACCGACTGGGCGGCGGCGCCGCGCTCGAGGGCGTGCCGCGCGGCGTCCTGTGGATCAAGGAGGGTAGGGGCGAGATCGCGCGATCGCGCGGTCAGGGCGACGCTCCACTGGCACGACGCGAGCGCCTCGTCCAGACTCGCGTGCACGCGGGCCTGGGCCAGGATGTCGGACGCCCCCGTGGCCAGCGCCAGCGCCTCGGCATTCTCGAGCGCCAGCGGATCGCGCGGGGCGACGAGCCTCAGGTCGCCAAGACCCATCGTCTTCATCGCGCGTGCGACGCTGCCGACATTGCCCGGATGACTCGGTTGGACGAGGACGATGCGTACTGCCGCGAGCGCGGCGCGGGCGCGCTCGAGAAGCGGAGTCAGGGGCGCACTCGGGGGCACGGTCAGGGGTCGATCCACGGTTGGCAACAGGGCAGGCGATGGCGTTCAGATAAAATGACTGCTTCGGGCTTCCGGACCACCGGTCATGGATGACCCCCGTTCTTTTTCAACCCGAACGCGCCGTGCACGCCTCTCGTGGCGTGGGCCCGCCTCTGAGAGTCCCCCAATGCATCCGATGCTCAACACTGCCGTCAAGGCCGCGCGCCGCGCCGGCGCCATCATCAATCGCGCGAGCCTCGATCTCGATCTCGTGCAGGTCACCCGCAAGAGCCACAATGACTATGTCACCGAGGTTGACAAGGGCGCCGAGGCTGCAGTCATCGAAACGCTCCTCTCGGCTTATCCCGACCATTCAATTCTAGCAGAGGAAAGCGGTATGACCCGGGGCAAGGGCCAGGCGCCACGCACCGAAGGCGAGGCACCACCGGACTTCCTGTGGGTCATCGATCCGCTCGATGGCACGACCAATTTCATCCACGGCTTTCCCCAGTACTGTGTGTCGATCGCCCTCGCGCAGCGCGGCCAGGTCACACAGGCCGTGGTCTACGATCCCACGCGCAACGACCTGTTCACGGCTTCAAAGGGTCGTGGGGCCTTCCTCAACGATCGCCGCATCCGGGTCTCCAAGCGCGCCAAGCTGGGCGAGGCCCTTTTGGGCACCGGTTTTCCCTCGCGCGAATTCGACCGGCTCGAGGCCTACCTGCGCATGTTCCGGCTCATGACCGTGGACAGTGCCGGCGTGCGCCGGCCAGGTGCAGCGGCGCTCGATCTGGCCTACGTCGCCGCAGGACGCCTTGATGGGTTCTTCGAGATGGGCCTCAAGCCCTGGGATATCGCGGCGGGCAGCCTGCTCGTGACCGAGGCGGGTGGTCTGGTCGGCGACTTCCAGGGCAACTCGGACTACATGCACAGCGGCGATGTCCTTGCCGCGGCACCAAAGATCTTCGGCCACCTGGTCCAGCAGCTCGGTCCCCTTCACCAGGGCGGTACGGCCGCTCCCGCGCCAGTCCAATCCTAGGTCCGGCGCGCAGACTTCGGGGCGCCGCATGTGGCCGGCCCAGCACCAAGCCGGCCGGCACCCGCCAGACAAGGGGCGATGATCCGGTTAGAATTTTGCGGACAAACAGGCTGTCCGGCCGGTTCACGAGAGGGAGAGCAGCGCTTGGTTCTGGGCATCGATCTGGGCACGACCAACAGCCTCATTGCCTGCCTGCGAGACGGAGTTCCCACGCCGATCCCGACGGTGCACGGCGGCTATCTCACGCCCTCGGTGGTGTCCGTCGACCAGGACGACGTGGTCCTGGTCGGAGAGGCCGCCCGCGAGCGGCTCTTTACCGATCCACTGCGCACGGCCGGCTCTTTCAAGCGCCTGATGGGAAGCACCGAGGAGGTCAGGCTCGGCAGCCGACGGTTCCGCGCGGAAGACCTGTCGGCCCTGGTACTGCGCTCGCTCAAGGCCGATGCCGAGGCCTATCTCCAGGCGCCGGTGACGGAGGTGGTGATCTCGGTGCCGGCGTATTTCAACGACCAGCAGCGTAAGGCGACGCGCCTGGCCGGCGAGCTCGCCGGACTTACGGTACGCCGGCTCATCAACGAGCCGACCGCGGCTGCCCTCTTGCACGGCATTCATGAACGCGACATCGATTCGAAGTTTCTCGTCTTCGATCTGGGTGGAGGCACCTTCGACGTGTCGATTCTCGAGCGCTTTTCCGGGGTCATGGAGGTGCGCGCCACCGGGGGCGACAGTTTCCTCGGTGGCGACGACTTCACCGAAGCGCTCGTGCAGTGGATCGGCAAGGCCGCCCCCGCGGATGCGCGCGCGGCCGCGGACCCGTCGTATCGCGCTGCGCTGCGCTTTGCTGCCGAGACTGCAAAACGTGAACTGTCCACCCACACGCAGTGGGACGTCGAAATGCCGCGCGGCGCATCACGTGCCCGGGTCACGCTGACACTCGCAGAATACGAGCTCGCCTGCGCGCGTCTCGTCGAACGCCTGCGCGCGCCTATCGAGCGTGCACTGCGCGATGCGCGCCTGCGCACCACCGATCTCGATGAGATCGTGCTCGTGGGTGGCGCGACGCGCATGCCGATGGTACGGCGCCTCGCCGCCCAGCTGTTTGGCCGCCTGCCCGCGCGTCATCCCGACCCGGACCAGACCATCGCACTCGGCGCCGCGGTTGCAGCGGGGCTGGTCGCGCGCGACGCTGCCTTCGAGGAACTGGTGCTGGCCGATGTCTGCCCGCACAGCCTCGGCACAGCCGTGGCCGAGCGCGATGGCCAGGGCGGCATCATGAGTGACCTGTTCCTGCCGATCATCGAGCGCAATACCGTGGTGCCGGCGAGCCGTGTGAGGACACTCTTCACGATCAACGATCAGCAGACCCGGCTGCGCATCGACATTTACCAGGGGGAGGCGCGCCTGTGCAGCAAGAATACCCACCTGGGTGGTCTTGAACTGTCGGTACCCCCGAGGAAGGCGGGCGAGGTCAGGGTCGACGTGCGCCTGACCTACGATGTCAACGGCATCCTCGATGTCGATATCGACAGCGAAGAGGCGGGGGTGAAGAGGAACCTTGTGATCAAGAAGCTCGCCGGCGAGGTCTCCGACGACGAGATCGAGCGGCGCCGTCGTGAACTGGCAGCGCTTAGAATCCACCCGCGGGACGAGGACGAGAACCGCCTCGTCCTCGAGCGGGCCGAGCGCCTCTTCGAGCAGTTGCTCGGGGCCGAGCGCGAGCGAGTGGGAGACTATCTGAAGCAGTTTACGTTGATCCTGGAGCGCCAGGACCCGCACGAGATCCGCGTGGCGCGCGGCGAGTTCGCGCGCGCCTTGGACGGTCTTGAACGGGGCTCGCCTTGGTAGGCTTGGTCTGCCGGCCACTGCCGTGAGCTGGCTGCGCCTGGGGGTCGGGCCCGACGCCAGCGAGCAGGAAATCAAGCAAGCCTATGCCGCCCTCATCCGACAGTTCCGGCCCGATACGCATCCGAGGGAATTTTCCGCGATCCGCGAGGCCTATGAGGCTGCGCTGGCCGGCGCACGCCGGCGTAGCGAAGCCCGCGCGCGCGCTGTCGCCGAGGGTCGTGAACCCGGCTCCACTCAGCGCGCGTCGGGCGACACGCTGCTCCAGGCGCCCGAGGTGCTTGAGGTGCTTGAGGTGCATGAGGTGTGCGAGGCTCTCGAGGTGGAACCGGAGCACGACGCGCTCGAGGTGCCGCTGGCTCCCGTCGAGGTACCCGCCGTGCCGCAGCGGAGCGAGACCGGGTCCCAGGCCATCAACCCAGAGGCCGCCGCAGATCCGCCACCGGAAGGGCAGCACGTACCACTCGCGCGCCCCGAACCACCTCCAGAACCATCTCGCGAGATGCCTCCCGAGACGCCTCCCGANNTCAGTGGGCACCCCGCCCGGAGCAGCGGATATGAGGATCGCAGCAACCCGCCCCCAGGAGGCGCCCGCAGTCTCATCCTACTTGAGCACAGGTGGGCTGAAGGGACGGTCCCGCTGTTTGCGAGCGGCGCGGCCATCGACGCCCTTATCGACTCGGCTGACTCGGCTGACTCGGCGGACTCGGCGGGGGACGGCCTGTCCGGGTTCACCCGCCTGTTGGAGGACCTTGGCGCACAGACGTTCGATGTGCGCATGGACTTCGATGCTGAGCTGCGCGCGCGGCTGCTCAACCTGCCTGCCCCGCCGCTCCTGTTGGTCTTCGCCGCCGCCCAGGCCTTCGAGTGGGACAACCGGGCGGCGGAGTTCACCCGCGACATGGGGGCAACGCGATCTCGGCGGCTGCTCGAACTCGCCGATCTGGCCGAGCGCTTCGTGTTCTGCCGGCAGGCCTCGCGCAACCTCTGGGAGCGGCGGCTCTTCGGGGCGGCGCGCAACGGGTGGTTTGGCACGAGTGCGGACCTGGAGCAGGCCCGGCTCACGCTTGCCACCTGGCAGGCGCGCTGTCAGCGGCACGGCTGGGAGGCACTGTCCGCCAAATGCGACCCGGCCACGCGGGTGCGCCTCCAGGGTACGGTCTTGCAGTCGACCGACCTGCTGTTTGCTGCGACCCTTGCATGGCTCGTCGCCCGCCCCGCGGACTTTTCAGGGCCCGGGCTTGCCCTCGCCCTAGGAGGCTTTCTCGCGAGCGCGTTGCTGTGCCCGCTTGGCCGCAGTGCCTACGCTCGCTGGCGCCGCACGCGCCTGTCTGGCGCCTGGGCAAGACTCGATCGTCTCGGGCGCGGGCTCGTGCTCTTCGGCGGGGTGGCGGTGGTGGGGATGGCCCTCGCGGGGGCGAGCGAGCTTGGGACGCGACGCGGATGGGACTGGCTCTTCTGGGTGGTCTTGGGCCCGCTCGTGGCTCTGGCGGGGGTATGGTTTGCCGCCGTGATCTGGCGAGGACTTAGGCTTGTCGAACTGCTCGTCTTGACGCCGCTGCGCGCGGCCCAAAGCGCCCTGGCCGATGAGGCGCTGGCCGGTCTGCGTCGCGACGGTCCCGTCCGATGGACGCGCCCGGGTGCCCTCGCACAGTTCAGGATCCTCCCGCTCGCCTGGTCCAAGTGGCGCGCGCAGCGCCGTGCCTCGCCGATCGCTAACCGGCGTGCACAGGCCCGGTCAGCGCGTCGCAACTACTGGTGGATCTGGTTCCTCATCGTGCTGGTGCTGCAGCTTGCGCGCTGCGCCCAAGGGGCCTAGGAGGTCTTCGAGGGATCGAACGAAGCGGCGCGCATGCCCCCGGCTGGGCGCCACGCGCGAGGAGGGTGTCTGGCGCCGCATGGTGGAGTCGCCTCCCGGCGCCGGGCTTACAGTTCGTCGCGTACAGTCGCTCGACCCGACGAGGGTCCTCGGCTGGTACCAAAACTGACCTGAGCGATCTATCGATTCGAGTGAAACGAGCGCCCAGCCAGGATTCGGGTCAGAACACGGCGGCGTCCCCGCGCCACGGCAAGCGCCAGCCGGACTCGCAGGCGCGCCTGCGGTCGAGCGTTGCGCAAGCGCCTGTGGCGAGGTGTCCCCGACAGGGTCTGCGGCTCGCACCTCGGCCGCCTACCACATCAGCACGCGTGCATCCGGGGCGAGATAGAGCTTGTCCCCTGGCTTGACGCCAAACGCCTGATAGAAGCCGGGCTGGTTGCGCACGCTTCCATCGGCCCGGTCGGGATCGGGCGAGTGCGGATCGGATTTGATCTGCGCGATAAGAGCCGGATCGCGGGACTTGCTGCGCCACGCCCGCGCCCACCCGTAGTAGAAGCGCTGCTCGCCGGTCAGACCATCCATCACGGGCGCGGGCACACCACCCAGCGATGCGAGGTAGGCCTTGTACGCGATCGCGAGACCGGAGTTATCCGCGATGTTCTCGCCCAGCGTGAGCGCGCCGTTGACGTGGTAGCCCGGCAGCGGCGAGAACGCGTCATATTGGGCGATGAGGCGCTTTGTCTTGGCGATGAATGCGGCGTGATCAGCCGGGGTCCACCAGTCACGCAGATTGCCGTCACCGTCGTATTGGGAGCCCTGGTCGTCGAAGCCGTGACTGATCTCATGGCCGATGATGGCCCCGATCGCGCCATAGTTGACCGCGTCGTCCGCCTCAGCATCGAAAAACGGCGGCTGCAGAATCGCCGCGGGGAAGACGATCTCGTTCAATTCCGGATTGAAATAGGCATTGATCGTCTGGGCGGTCATGCCCCATTCGTCGCGATCGACCGGCTTGCCGAGCTTGTTGATCTGGCGCTGGAACTCGAAGCGACGTGCGCGCAGCACATTGCCCAGGAGATCATCGGGCCTGACCTCGAGGGCCGTGTAGTCGACAGGCTTCTTCGGGTAGCCGATCTTGACCATCAACTTGCCGAGCTTGGTGTGGGCCTGGGCCTTGGTGTCCGTGCCCATCCAGTCGAGCGTGTCGATACTGCTTGAGAAGGCCGCGATCAGGTTGCCGACAAGCGCCTCCATGCGGGCCTTGCGCTCGGGAGGAAAGTATTGGGCAACGTACGCCTGACCGAGGTCGTCGCCGATGCTGGAATCGACCAGTCGTATGGCCCGCTTCCAGCGGTCGCGCTGCGCCGGCACGCCGTTTAGCACAGTTCCATTGAAGGCGAAATGAGCATCGACGAAGGACTTGGAGAGGTACGGTGCAAACTGGTTGACGAGCCTCAGTTTGAGGTAGGCCTTCAGATCAGCCAGCGGAGTCTTCTGGACGAGCTTTTGCAATGCCGCGACGTAGGTCGGCTGGCCGATGATGAGGTAGTCGACCTTGCCCTCGTAGCCAGCACCCTTGGCGAGCTCCGACCAAGGCAGGCCGGGCGCGAGCCGCGGCAGCTTCTCGAGGGGATACTTGTTGTACGCCTTGATGGGATCGCGCAGCTTCACACGATCCCAGGAGATGCGGGCCACGGCAGTCTCGAACGCCATGATGCGCGGGGCAGCACGCTCCGCGTCGGGCGCGCCGGCGAGGCCCAGAATCTGGCCGATGTAGGACACATAGCGCTTGCGGACGTCTGCGAAGCGGGCGTCCTTGGCATCGAGATAGTAGTCCCGATCCGGCAGGCCGAGGCCCCCCTGCTCGATGTCGACGATATAGCGTGTCGCATCGCGGTTGTCGAGGTGCACCGAGACACCAAGCGGGGTATCAATGGCCAGCGCATCCTCGAGGGCGAAGGCGCGGATCACTTCCGCGCGCGTCCCGATGGCGTCGATCTGCGCCAGTTCCTGGGCGAGCGGCGCGCCCGCCAGCTGCTCGACGTGCGCCTCGTCCATGAAACTGGCATAGAGGTCGTGTACGCGCTTCTTGCTCCCGGTGACCTCGGCGGTCGCCGGGATGCCTTCGATCAGGCTGTGCAGATCGTTCTGGGTCTTTTCATGGAGGATGGTGAAGGTGCCCCACCAGGCCTGGTCCTTGGGGATCTCGACGGTGTCGAGCCATTTGCCGTTGACGGCCCGATATAGGTCATCCTGGATACGGACCGAGGTGTCGAAGTACTGCGGTTCAATGCCCGAGCCGAGCGGCTCGGCGGCGGCCGGGAGGGCGCAGGCTGCGCCCATCAGAAGCGCAAGGAACCGCGTGCGAGCAGCGCCAGAGGTATGCGGTTTCCTTCTTGCCAAGCCGACCACCGGGCTGGCCTGTTGCGCCGCGCGCGCGCGTGGCACCGGAGACTGCTGTGATGAGGTTTTGTGCATGGTTCTGTTCTTCAGGCTCTTTTGGAAAGTCGCTAGTTTGCCCACTCTAGTCAAAAAATCCAGTGATTTCGAACGGCGCGCCGGGTTTCCTGGAACGGCTCCTCGTGCCGTAACGAGTTCACAGGCGTTTCAGACCCTGCCGCCCACCGCTGGTCGGAGCGGGCGCGGGTTCAGACACTACGATTTGGGTGTCGGATCGGCAGGGCGGGGGGCGCCGGCGCCACGGCAGGGGGGAGGGCACACGGATCGCCGAAATTGCTGCGTGAATACGATGTCGCGCCGTCCAGGTTCTGCACATCGAGGGCAACCCTCATGCGAGCTTCTGCCTCCCGAATCGTGCCCCCTTCCGACCTTTGGACTCCCATCTCCTGATCGACACGCCGCGTCGTCGGAACAGTTTGGTCTTCGGGACGAATCCTCGGTAGCAATGATTAATTCATTAATTGTTTCCAGTAGTGTCCCAACGTTATT
>PLEY01000009.1:283-2968 GCA_003136595.1 Burkholderiales bacterium | reverse complement strand
AATATCCACGGAGCGCCGCCGGTCCACGTCCTCTACCAGGAGGTTGGTCTCAAGGAGTCGGGTCCTGATCGTGTCGGAGGATGGGAGAGGAAACAATGCCCTTCGTCCATTTGACGCCTCACGGGTCTGGGGATCGCCCTACGTCGGGGCGACAATCCAAGGCAATTCGGTGCGCGAAGTGGGAACTGCCGACCTGTGGCTACCAGCTGCGTAGCAACCCAGAGGGACGACCTTGCTGAAGCAGGTAGCTACCTGTTCGCAGCGGCTTCGTCGAATGAACCTTCATGTATGACGTCGGG
Organism: Burkholderiales bacterium; assembly: GCA_003136595.1. Classification (GTDB taxonomy): domain Bacteria; phylum Pseudomonadota; class Gammaproteobacteria; order Burkholderiales; family Burkholderiaceae_D; genus BOG-994. The sequence goes on along the minus strand of PLEY01000009.1, from coordinate 2,669 downwards.
AGCGATGTCTGCTCCGTTAGGCCAAACGACTGTCCCAATCTCGGGGTCAACGGACACCTGGGCAAAAAACGCGACATCCCGCAGCGGTTCGAAGATCGGACCAACTGAACTCGCCAACTTCGGACCGAGATCGATCGTTCGAAAGGTGCCGTCGACAAAGCCCACCCGGAGTCGATACTCCCCAAGATGGGAAACGCTGCTGATCTGGTAGGGGGCGCTCATGGCAACGGGTCAATTGTAACCAGCGGGCGTTCGGCAATGGCGAGATCCCAATCAGCTGCCAGCTCCCCTCGATGCAACTGACACCATTCGTCCACTAGTTGTGCCGCCCGATTCGGCAGGTGGCCATTCAAGATCCGGCCCGACGAGATCTCTATGCGCTTGGAACTCTCCGTATCGCGCGTGAAAGTGCGGAGGGGAGTGGTCCGCGCAGTACATCGTGATAACGATGCCGTAAAGGCCGAGATTCGTGGCATGCCTACAGGCTAGTGGCGAGGTTACGAACACACGTTCGATGACGAGGAAACGACCGCAATGCGGTTTCCGAACTGCTCGCGAGAATGAGCAACTTGGACATTTCACCCGATGACAACCGACTCGAAGCCGGCGTTCGGGGACAGGGGTCAAGTGAAGCCACCGCCTGACCCGTAGGGGACCCCGTAGTCTCCTCGGGATGCTCCATTTCGACCTGGTGATCTTCGACTGCGACGGCGTGCTGGTGAACAGCGAGCCCATCGCCAACCGCCTGGTCGCCCAGAGCCTTACCGAGGCCGGCTGGCCCATCTCCCCCGCGGAGGCGCAATCCCGCTTCCTCGGCATGGCGCTGCGCGACATGGTGCCGGTGATCGAAGCCGAGCTTGGCCGCCCCCTGCCGGAGGGCTGGTCCCGCAGCCTGGCCGGCGCGATCTACGACGCGCTCTCGGCCGAGGCCGAACTCATCCCGGGTGCTGCCGAAGCGCTGCACGCGGTCACCGCGCTGGGGCTGCCCTGGCGCATCGCCTCGAACTCCTCGCATGAGGAAATGGCCGCCAAGTTCGGCCGCAACGGGCTCGCCCACATCGTCGCCGGCCGCGTCCACTCGCACCGTGACGTGCCCCGCGGCAAGCCCGCCCCCGACCTGTTCCTCGCCGCCGCCGCGGCGGAGGGGGTGGCGCCCGAAGCCTGCGTGGTGATCGAGGACTCCGTCCCCGGCGTCACCGGCGCGGTGGCCGCCGGCATGGATTGCCTCGGCTACGCCCCGCACGGCGACGGCGCGGCCCTGCGCGCCGCCGGCGCCCACCCTTTCCACGCGATGACCGACCTGCCGGAGCTGCTGGCCCTGGCGCTGAAAGCCGACGCATGACCTTCGCCTTCCTCGCCCCGCTCTACCTCTGGATCAAGTCCTTCCACGTGATTTCGATGGTGGCCTGGATGGCCGGCCTGTTCTATCTGCCGCGGCTCTACGTGTACCACTGCATGCTGGTGCGCGGCTCCACAGAGAGCGAGCGCTTCAAGGTGATGGAGCGCCGGCTGCTCAAGCAGATCATGCTCCCCGCGATGATCGCTACCTGGACCTTCGGGATTCTCCTGGCCCTGACCCCCGGCGTGATCGAGGGCCAGACCGGCTGGTGGCACGTCAAGATCGGCTGCGTGATCCTGCTCTCCGCCCTGCACGGCGCGATGTCCAAGTGGCGGAAGGACTTCATGGAGGACCGGAATACCCGCTCGCAGCGCTTCTATCGGATCGCCAACGAGATCCCGACGGTCCTCCTGGTGATCGTCGTAGTGATGGTCATCGTCAAGCCATTCTGAACCCTCTTGAAGGGCGCAATGCAGGCTCCCACCTAACCGCTTGACAAAGCAGGTTGACGGTTTCGTGCGCACCGAATAGGGTCCGCCGTCTCTCAGTCGGCCGCTTCGCGCCGGCGACTCACAAAAAACATCGTCCCCCTCGGGATCATCCTGACCGCCTTCAGCGGCGGCGTCAGCGAAATCCCCGGCCGCACCGGGCTCTCCCCGCACTCCGCGTCCGAAACTCCCTCCGCACCCAAGGCCCACCACAGATGCACCTCGCCGAACTCAAGGCAAAATCCCCGGCCGACCTGCTCAGCTACGCCGAATCGCTGCAGATCGAGAACGCATCCAGCCTGCGCAAGCAGGACATGATGTTCGCCATCCTCAAGAACCTGGCCGAGAACGACCAGGCCATCCACGGCGAAGGCACGCTGGAAATTCTGCCGGACGGGTTCGGCTTCCTGCGCAGCCCTGAATCCAACTACCTCCCGGGCCCGGACGACATCTACGTCTCCCCCGCGCAGGTGCGCCGCTTCGGCCTGCGCACCGGCGACACGGTCGAAGGCCAGATCCGCGCCCCGCGCGACGGGGAGCGCTACTTCGCGCTGCTCAA
>PLEY01000009.1:0-120 GCA_003136595.1 Burkholderiales bacterium | reverse complement strand
GCCGGAGGAAGTCACCGACATGGCCCGCAGCGTGAAGGGCGAGGTGATCAGCTCCACCTTCGACGAACCCGCGACCCGCCACGTGCAGGTGACGGAGATGGTGCTGGAAAAAGCCAAGCG
>PLEY01000094.1 GCA_003136595.1 Burkholderiales bacterium | reverse complement strand
GCGCCGCACCAGGCCGCGGCTCACCATGCCCCGCCGCGACCCCGTCAAGAGCGCGTTGTTGGCAAGGCTCATGGGAGGCACCGCGCCGCGGCCGAGGCGCTCCTCGGGAACAAATCCCAGACCAAGGTCGCGGCGCTGGGCGGCGTTTAGCCGTCCGACCTCGCGGCCCTCAAGCCGGATCGCGCCCGCCGTGGTGAGCGGGGTCTCGCCCGACAGGGCTGCCAGGAACTCCTTCTGGCCATTGCCGGAGATGCCCGCGATGCCGACGATCTCGCCCGCCCGGACGGACAGATGGATGTCCTTCAGGGTGGTGCCGAACGGATCGATGGTCGACAGGGACAAGCCGTCGACCTCGAGGAGCGCGGCTCCCGGCTCGTGCGCCTCGTGGCGGCATTCCACGAGCGGGCTGCCGATCATCATGCGCGCGAGGCTGTCGTTGGTCTCCTCGGCCGGCCGCGCGGTGCCGGTGACGCGCCCGCCGCGCAGCACCGTCGCGTTGTCGCACAGGGCACGGATCTCGTCGAGCTTGTGGCTGATGTAGAGGATGCTGCAGCCCTCGGCGGCGAGCTTGCGCAGGGTCTCGAAGAGGACCAGCACCGCCTGTGGGGTGAGCACCGAGGTCGGCTCGTCCATGATCAGAAGACGCGGGTCCTGCAGCAGGCAGCGCACGATCTCGACCCGCTGGCGTTCGCCCACCGACATGCTGTGCACCAGCCGGTTCGGATCGATCGGCAGGCCGTAGCGGTTCGAGACTTCGACGATTCGCGCACCCAGCGTCTCCGGCTTGGTGTGCTCATCGAGGGCAAGCGAGATGTTCTCCGCGACCGTCAGCGTCTCGAACAGCGAGAAATGCTGGAACACCATGCCGATGCCGAGCTTGCGCGCCTGGGCGGGACTGGCGATCTGCTGGACCTGCCCGTCCCAGGTGATGGTCCCTGTGTCCGGCTTCACCACGCCGTAGACGATCTTCATGAGCGTGCTCTTGCCGGCGCCATTTTCACCGAGCAGGGCATGGATCTCGCCGGGATAGACGGTCAGATCGACATTGTCATTGGCGAGCACCGCGGGGTAGCGCTTGCTGATCCCCTTGAGGACCAGCCGCGGACGGGTTGCTGCACTCAGTTCGAAACTCATGCGTTCACCTTCCTGTTGGGAGCCGGGTGGGACAGCGCCGGCACGGGGGCCTGCGCGCTCGGGACGAGCCATTGGAGCAGTTGGGCTGCGACCGCCACGGCGATGGCAGCGGGCAGCTTGCTGTCGATCCCGTCGATGCCGATCGGTGAGGTCATGCGCGCGAGCAAGCCCGGCTCGATGCCGTGGGCGCCAAGCCGCTGCCGGAACCGGCGCGCCTTGGTTTCAGAGCCGATCACGCCGAGCTCACGAAAGACGCCGCGCTCGAGGATCCTCTGGCAGATCGCGTAGTCGAGATCGTGGCTGTGGGTCATGATGAGATAGAGGGCGTCGTGTGGGGCCGTGGTGAGCTCGCCCACCGGATCGTCGCTATGCGTCAAGCGCAGTTCGGACGTGGGCACGGCGCAACCGGCCAATGCCTCCTCGCGCGTATCGATCCAGTGGATCGAGAACGGCAGCGGCAGGAGGATCGGCACGAGCGCGTGCGCCACATGACCCGCCCCGAATATCCACAGCGGCGCGCGCGGCAGATCCGCACGCTCAAGCCAGAGCTCAGCGCGTGCGGCGGGCTCCACGGCCTGCCCGGGGCGCCCGGCGAGCGCGCTCAAGAGCCGATGACGCGGATCCTCTGCGCTGGCAGCCCCCAGCGCCGCAATTGCCTCGGCCGCCCCGCTAAAACCTGCCGGCAGGCGCGCGACGCAGGCACTTCGGGACGCCTCGTCCGTGATCCAGGTGCGCAGGCAACAGAACCCGGCCTGCCACAGGCACGCGAGGACCGTCGGCTGACCGGCCTTCAGCAGCGCAAGACCTGCCCTGACGAAGTCCAGATCCTCCGGACCCAGGCGCTCGAAGGCGAGTTCGACCGCCCCGCCGCAGCATTGACCGAGCGACGCGCCAAGACTGTAGCGGTTGCGCCGCGACGGCAGGCCGGCGCCGCACCCGGCACCAGCCGGCTCGCCAATGAGCTCGCGCGCGATGCGGATGGCATCCCATTCCAGGTGCCCGCCACCGATCGTGCCCCACTGCGCCGCGGCGCCGACCAGCATGCAGGTGCCCGTGTCGCGGGGTACCGAGCCGCGCGCCGCGACGACCGTGACGCGCACGAGACTCTCGCCCCGGCCGAGGATCCAGGCTGCGTCCCCGAGCCACTCGTTCACGGGAGCGCCTCCACCGGTGCCGCGCGCATCAAGCCGACCTGCATGCAGGCCGCGAGGATCGCCTCGGGCGTCGCCGGCGCCTGCAGCGGCGCCACGCGCGCACCGCTCGCATCGATCGCATCGGCCAGCGCGCGGAACACCGCGATACCGAGCATGAGCGGTGGTTCACCCACAGCCTTGGATCGGAAGATGGTCTCCTCCGGATTGTCGGCCTTGGCGAGCAGTCGCACGCTCGAGCGCACCGGCCAGTCACGCGCCGTCGGGATCTTGTAGGTCGAAGGTGCATGCGTCTTCAGTTCGCCGCGCTCGTTCCACCACAGTTCTTCGCTCGTCAGCCAGCCTACGCCCTGCAGGAAGCCGCCCTCGATCTGGCCGGTGTCGATGGCCGGATTCAGGGAACGCCCGACGTCATGCAGGATGTCGATCTCCAGAAGCCGGCTCTCTCCGGTCAGGGTGTCGATGCACACTTCGGCCAGCGCCGCCCCGTAGGCGAAATAATAGAACGGACGGCCGGTCATGGTGCGCTTGTCGTAATGAATCTTGGGTGTCCGGTAATAGCCCGTCGACGACAGCGAGATGCGCGCCGCGTAGGCATCGCGCACGACCTCCCGGAACTCGAGGGCCTGGCCGGCGACGTGGACCCGGCCCTCGGCAAAGACGACGCTCTCCGCGGCGACCGCGTGCCGCGCCGCGAGAAACCCCGCGAGGCGCGAGCGGATGGTCTGCGCCGCGGCCTGCGCGGCCTTGCCGTTCAGATCGCTGCCCGACGAGGCGGCGGTGGCGGACGTGTTCGGCACCTTGCTCGTGTCAGTGGCCGTGGCGCGCACCGCGCCCAAGGGCAGACCGAACTCCTCGGCGACCACCTGGGCGACCTTGGTGAACAGGCCCTGGCCCATCTCAGTCCCGCCGTGATTCAAAAGGACCGTGCCGTCGGTGTAGACATGGACCAGAGCACCGGCCTGGTTGTAGAGAACGGAATTAAACGAGATGCCGAATTTCACCGGCGTTAGCGCAAGGCCACGCTTGATGACCGGACTCGCCTCGTTAAAGCGCCGCACGGCGCTACGGCGCTCGGCATAGCGGGCCTCGTGCGCCAGTTCGTCGGTCAGACGCAACAGGACATTGTCCTCGACGGTCATACCGTACGGTGTCACGTTACGCTCGGTCACGCCGTAGAAATTGATGCGTCGCACATCGAGGGGGTCGCGGCCCAGATGGTGGGCGATCTCGTCGATGACCTGCTCGATCACCATCATGCCCTGGGGCCCGCCGAAGCCCCTAAAGGCGGTGTTGGATACCGTATGGGTCTTGCAGCGGTGCGAGACGATGCGCACGTTCTCGAGGAAGTAGGCGTTGTCGATATGGAACATCGCGCGGTCGTTGACCGGGCCGGACAGGTCGGCCGAATAGCCGCAGCGCGAGGCCAGCATGACCGACAGGCCCTGGATGCGGCCCTGGGCGTCGAAGCCGACGTCGTAATCGGCGACGAAATCATGGCGCTTGCCCGTCATGACCATGTCGACGTCGCGGTCGACGCGCAGCTTGACCGGGCGTGACAGACGCGCCGCGAACACGGCGGCGATGCACGCGAAAAGCGCCGGCTGGCTCTCCTTGCCGCCAAAGCCGCCCCCCATGCGGCGGCACTGCACCGTGACCCGATGAGCGCCCACTCCGAGCGCATGGGCCACCAGGTTCTGCACTTCGGTGGGGTGTTGGGTCGAGCTGTGGACGAGCATCGCGCCACCCTCGTCGGGAATGGCGACGGCCACCTGCCCCTCGAGATAGAAATGATCCTGGCCACCGATGGCCAGTGATCCGGCGAGCCGATGCAAGGCCGAGCCGAGCGCGGCCTCTGGGTTGCCGCGTGCCAGCCGCTCGGTGGGGATCACGAAGCTCTCGCGGGCGATCGCGTCACGGATGTCCAGCACGGCAGGCAGGGGGGCACACTCGAAGCGGGCAAGCCGCGCCGCGCGGCGCGCCGCCTCGCAGCTCTCAGCTGCAACCGCGAACACCGGCTGACCTGCGAACTGCACCAGGTCGCTGGTGAGCAGCGGGTCGTCGTGCAGGATCGGTCCGTAATTGTTGGCCGCCGGCAGGTCGGCTGCGGTCAGCACCGCCACCACTCCCGGGGCGCTTCGGACTGCATCCAGATCGAGCTTCACGATATGGCCATGGGCGATGGGGCTCATGCCCAGTGCCGCGTACAGGGTGGAAGGCGGCAGCGGGAGATCGTCGATGTAGCGCGCCGCCCCCGAGACGTGCAGGCCGGCACTTTCATGCGGCAGCGCCTGTCCGGCCACGCCCCCTCTACCCGCCGGACCACCGTCGAGGGCGGCCTCACCGGGCCGGGCCCTCTCGTCTGTATAGTCGCGCAGATCGTCCATGAGGGGACTCTCCCTATGCGGTGTGGAGCTGCAGGGAATGGACCATGAGCGGCATGCCCTGCCCGGAGATTTCCAGGTAGAAGCGGCGCAGCAGGTTGGAAGCCACGGTCTGGCGATAGGCGGCGCTCGCCCGCATGTCCGAGATCGGCTGGAAATCCTCAGAGAAGTGGCGGCGGGCGGCCTCGCACACCACCTCGCTAAAGGGTTGGCCGATCAGCGCGGCCTCGACGCGGCGCGCACGCATCGGGGTCGGACCCACGCCCCCGAAACAGATGCGCGCGTCCACCACAACCCCGGCCTGGACGCGCATGGCGAACGCGGCGCAGACGGCCGAGATGTCCTGCTCGTAGCGCTTGGAAATCTTGTAGGTGGCAACCTTCACCGGATCGTCTGCGCTGGGCAAGGGCAGCAACACCGAGACCACCAGTTCGCCCGGCGCGAGCGACTTCTTCTGATAGCCCAGGTACAGATCCTCCAGGGGGATGACGCGCTCGTTCTCCCCATGGCGCAGCCGCACCGTCGCACCCAGGGCGATCAGCACAGGCATCGAGTCCCCGATCGGTGAACCGTTCGCGATATTGCCGCAGAGCGTCCCGGAATTACGTACCGGCGGCGAGGCAAAGCGGTTCGCGACCTCGGCCAGAGTCGGGTAACGGGCCACGATCGCCTCGAACGCCTCGGTGAGACTGACCGCGGCACCGATCTCAAGCTGGCCTGCCTGTTCCGTCACGGCGCTCAATTCGCGTACCGCGCCGATGTAGAGGAGCGGCGGCAGATCCCGGAACTGCTTGGTGACCCAGAGGCCTACGTCCGTGCCGCCCGCCAGCAGCAGCGCAGCGGGCGCCTCGGCATAGCGACGCGCGAGTTCCGCGAGCGTCGTCGGTGCAGCATAGCCGGGCGCGGCACTCATTTCCAGGGTGTCCTCGCGCTGGATCGCACGCAGCGCCGCCACGCGCTCGGCAGACTGGGACTGCGCGCGGCTCCAGGCGCCCGTCTCGGGCAGGGACTGCATGGCGAGGCCCGCATCGATGATCGGCCGATAGCCCGTGCAGCGACACAGATTGCCGCTCAAGGCATCAACCACCGCGACCCGGTCGGCGGTGGGATTGTTCAGGTACAGCGCGAAGAGCGACATGACGAAACCCGGCGTGCAAAAGCCGCACTGGGAGGCATGGGCGTTGACCATCGCCTGCTGCACGGGATGCAGACATCCCGCGGCGTCGGCCAGGCTCTCGCTCGTGATCACCTCTCGACCATCTAGGGTCGGCACGAAGCGGATGCAGGAGTTGATCGCCCGGTAGCGCACGCCCTCGTCACCGGGCTCGCCGATGACCACCGTGCAGGCCCCGCAATCGCCCTCGGCACAGCCCTCCTTGGTCCCGGTACGGCCCAACGTTTCGCGCAGGTACTGCAACAGCGTCGTGGTGGGCGCGACGTCGGCCTCGATCACCTGACCATCGAGAATGAAACGCGGGAGGGAAGATCTTGCGCCGTCCATCATCAGCTGCCTCGATAGGTCGAGAAGCTCCAGGGCGATGCGAGCAGCGGTACATGATAGTGAGCATCGGCCTCGGCGATGCCAAACGCCACCACGACCTCGTCGAGAAACGGCGGATCCGACAGCACGAGACCCACGCTTCTGAAATACGCGGCGAGGTGGAACGTGATCTGGTAGCGGCCAACGCGCATCTGCGCACCCTCGAGGAGGGCGGGCAGGACACGCCCGTCGGCATTGGTCGCTGCGGTGAAGACGAGCGCGGGGGCGCCTGGCTTGGATCCCTCCTTGGCCTCACTACCCTCCTCAAAGCGGCGCAACTCGACCAGCACGCCTCGAGCAGGTCTGCCAAGCGCCGTATCCAGAACATGCGTGGTCAGCTTACCCATCTCTATGGCCTTGGCCCTCAGAAAGTCTGACGTAAGAATTCTGGAATTTCGCGCAAGATTGTATACAATCCAACCCCTCTCCAGCCCGGCGCACCTGGCAGGAGTCCCACCACCAATCTACCCTGATTCTCATTGCGATCAAGTGCCGCCTGACACCTCGCGGCGCGACTGCGCCGCGCGGACCCGCCCGCACTCCGGTGCGACGGGGCGACCCGGCATCAGGCCCGGCTCGAGCCACACGGCCGCCCTGACGGGACGCAAAATACATGCCATCGAACGCCGCGGCGCAATCCCACGACGTCGCCCGGTCTCGCGCCCGCGCGCCGCCGCGCCGGGCGTGGGCGCGCAGATCTCCGCGTCCCGAGGACCGAGCGTGCCGGCACCGATTGCATACAAAAATGAACGATCTTGTCTACCTCGATTCATTCCATTGGTGCCAGCCCGTCCCCGAACAAGTGCGCCCCCCGCCTTATTGCAGTGCGTCACCAGGATGACCGGAGGCTCGGACGTATTGCACGCATCCTCTATGCCATGCGCGTTCGTCGAGTGTCCGGCGCGAGCATCGCGCACTTTGGGCGCTGCGTGACAGGCGCGTGGCATGTCATTTGCTTTGTATCCACTTTTGAAGCGTCAGACTGCGCGCGATGTGCGCGTGCGCCCGCCAGTGCGGCGCAGGCAACCGAGGGCGATCAGTTTGAAAGGGAGAAAAGAGGGCTCCCGTATCGCCCTCGACATCTATTTAACTAACAGGGAGAAAACGGCTATGGCAACGCAGGCGAAGCGGTGGTGCAGGTGCGTTGGGGGCGGCTTGGCGATCGCATTGGGCACTGTGCTTGGGACCGGTGCCCAGACTGCGGCTGCAGCCGACTGGAGCGACACGGCCTTGAGCTGGCGCTATGGAACGGACTTCAACGAGCCGTTTGATGCCAATGCCGACGGCTCCAAGAAGGACATCGCCAAGAACATCTTCGCGATCACGCACGCCGATGGCTACGCCTACGGCACCAACTTCCTGAACGTCGACCTGCTGCTGTCGAACAGTGCCGACCCAGGCGGTGGCATTGCCGGCAACCCGGGCGCGCAGGAAGTCTATATCGTCTATCGCAACGTGCTCGACTTCGGCAAGATCACCGGCCAGAGTCTCGCCTTCGGGCCGGTGCGCGATCTGGGCCTCACGCTCGGTTTCGACGCCAATTCGAAGAACGACGGCTATGCCTCGAAGAAGCGCATGCTGGTGCTCGGGCCCACGCTGATGGTCGATGTGCCCGGCTTCTGGAACGTCAACGTGCTGCTCTTGGATGAGAGCAATGCGCCAAACGGAATCCCCAGCCGCTACACCTATCGTCTGCACCCCGCGCTCGACACGAACTGGGGTCTGCCCTTCGGTCAGGGCTTCATCTTCAAGGGGTATTTCCAGTACATCGCGTCGAAGGGCACCAACGAGTTCGGCGGCCCGACCGCTCCCGAAACGCACTTCGATGGTGAGGTCATGTACGACATCGGTGCGGTCCTGAACGGCCCGAAGAAGACCTTCTACGTGGGCTTCGAGTACGAGTACTGGCACAACAAGTTCGGCAACCCGACGAATTCGTCCGACGAGGGCGCAACCGCCAGCACCCCGATGGTCCGCGTCGAGTACCATTTCTAGGTCGACCCGGTCTTCGGCCCGGGCAGCATTCACCTAAAGCGACCCCCGCCCAGAACGCCGTGGACGGGGGCATGAGACGGCTTCACATGCGCGCGGCGCCAGGCTGACAGCTCGGGCGCCGCGCCGCAGATCACCACCGCATCCCTAATGAGGTTGACATGAAGAAATCCTGGAAGTCCACGCTGGGCGCGGCCGTTGCTGGCGCCGCCTTGACGCTCGCCGGCATCTCCGCGGCGGGAGCCGCCGATCCCTTGAAGGTTGCGTTCGTCTATCTCGGGCCGGTCGGTGACGGCGGCTGGACCTATCAGCACGACCTCGGCCGCCAGGCGCTCGAGAAGGAACTGGGCAGCGCCGTCAAGACCACCTATGTCGAGAACGTTCCGGAAACCGCCGACGCCGAGCGGGTCATCCGCCAGCTCGCCGCCGACGGCAACACGCTCATCTTCACCACATCGTTCGGCTACATGGATCCGACCCTGAAGGTGGCCAAGTCGTTTCCCAACGTGCACTTCGAGCACGCGACCGGCTACAAGCTGGCCCCGAACGTGAGCACCTATCAGACGCGCTTCTACGAAGGCGCCTATCTTCTCGGGATCCTGGCAGGCAAGATGACCAAGACCAACACGCTCGGCTTCGTCGCCTCCTTTCCGATCCCCGAGGTGGTGCGCAATATCGACGCCTTCACGCTCGGTGCGCGCAGCGTGAACCCGAACATCAAGACCAAGGTGATCTATGTCGACACCTGGTATGACCCGGGCAAGGAGCGCCAGGCCGCTGAGACGCTGGTGGCGCAGGGCGCGGACATGCTGTGCCAGAACACGGATTCGCCGGCCGTGGTCCAGGTCGCCGAGGAGAAGGGTGTGCACGCCTTTGGCTGGGACTCCGACATGGCGAAGTACGGCCCCCACTCGGAACTGACCGCCAACACCGAGAACTGGGGCGTGTATTACATCCAGGAGGCCAAGAAGGCGATCGCGGGGACCTTGAAGAGCGAGGAGACCCACTGGGGCATCAAGGAGGGGATGGTGGTGCTGCGCCCGCTCAACGCTTCAGTGCCCCCGGATGTCGCCAAGCTCTTCGAGCAGCGCAAGGCGGAGATTGTCGAGGGCAAGCTGATTCCGTTCGCGGGCCCTTTGAAGGATAATTCGGGTGCGGTCAAGGTCGCCTCGGGCGCGGCGTTGCCGATGAAGGATCTGATGGCGATCAACTGGTACGTTGAAGGCGTCGACGGAAGCATCCCAAAGTAGTCTTTGATCCCGCCCGCGGCGCCCCAGGCGCGGCGGGCCTACCGTGTGCGGTGCCCGCATGAGCGTAACGCCTGCCGCTGCCCTCGACGCGTTCATCCGCGGCCTTCCCAAGGCCGAATTGCACCTGCACATCGAAGGAACGCTCGAACCCGAACTGGTGTTTGCGCTCGCCCGGCGCAACGGGATGCCCCTGGCCCACGCCAGCGTCGCGGCGCTGCGCAATGCCTACCGCTTCTCCGACCTGCAATCGTTTCTCGACGTCTACTACGCTGGGTGCGCGGTGCTCTCCAAGCCGGAGGATTTCTTCGACCTCACCATGGCCTACCTCGAGCGCGCGCACGCCGACGGCGTGGTGCATGCCGAAATCTTCTTCGATCCGCAGACGCACCTTGCCCATGGCGTGCCCTTTTCTGACGTCATGGCAGGCATCACCGATGCGCTTAGGCAAGGCGAACGTGAGTGGGGCCTCACCACCCGGCTCATCATGTGTTTCCTGCGGCACCTCGATGAGGCGGGCGCGCACGAGGTCCTGGCGCTGGCACGCCCCTACCGCGAGCAGATCGCCGCCGTCGGCCTCGACTCGGCGGAACGGGACCACCCGCCGGCGAAATTTGCCCGCGTGTTCGCTGCGGCCCGGGCGCTCGGCTGGCCTGCCGTCGCGCATGCGGGTGAGGAAGGTCCCGCCGCCTACATCTGGGAGGCGCTGCGCCTGCTTTCCGTGTGTCGCATCGACCATGGCGTCGCCTGCGAGGATGACCCCGCCCTGATGCAACACCTGCGTGCAACGCGCGTACCCCTGACGGTCTGCCCCCTGTCGAACGTCTCTCTCGGGGTGGTATCGGACTTGCGTCACCATAACCTGAAGCGTCTGCTCCAGTACGGCCTGTGCGTGACCGTCAATTCGGACGATCCCGCCTATTTTGGCGGCTATATCGCAGAGAACTACCGGGCTTGCGCCGAGGCACTCGACCTGGACCGCGAGGACCTCCTGCAACTGGCGCGCAACTCGATTGACGCCTCGTTCCTCGCGGCGCCCGACAAGGCGGCCTGGCACGCCCAGATCGCCCGCTACGCGGACCAACCCGGACCGGCGTGCCCTGCGCGCCGCGCCTGACAACTTTCTGGACACCCTCATGCAGTCAGAGCGCATCTTGATCCGACGGGCCGACGTGCTGGCCGCCTTCGATGCCGAAGCCAACGAGTGGGCAGGCGGAAGCCTTCTCATCGAGGGCGCGCGCATCATCGCCGTGGGTGCCGATGCCGACGTCTTGGACTGGATCGCAGAGGACCCGGCCGGACGCAGTCCGGCCCGCGTCATCGATGCGCGCGGCTGCGTTGCGCTGCCGGGTCTCATCAATGGCCATCACCACCTGTTCCAGACCCTCACACGCACACTTGGGACGGCCCGCGGACGCGTGCTGTTCGACTGGCTGCGGCTGCTCTATCCGGTGTGGGGACAGATGGATCCGGAAGCCATCTACATCAGTGCCAAGCTGGCGCTGTGCGAACTGATGCTAAGCGGGGCGACAACGGTCGCCGACCATCTCTATCTGCTCGCCAACGGTGCGCGCATCGACGACGAGATCGCAGCGGCCGTGGAACTGGGCGTCCGGTTTCACCCGACGCGTGGATCCATGAGTGTCGGCGAGAGCGCGGGCGGCCTGCCGCCGGATGCACTGACCGAGGGGGAGGACGCGATTCTCGCCGACTCGCAGCGCGTCATCGAATGCTTCCACGATCCTGAGCGCTTCTCGATGCTGCGTGTCGGACTTGCACCCTGCTCGCCGTTTTCGGTGAGCCAGGACCTGATGCGCCAGAGCGCGCGGCTCGCGCGCTCGTATCGCGGTGTGGGTCTGCACACCCATCTCGCCGAGACGCTCGATGAGGACCGCTATTGCCTGGAGCGCTTTGGCATGCGTCCCCTGGAATACGCCGACGCGGTCGAATGGACCGGCCACGAGGTGTGGTTTGCGCACATGGTTCATCCCTCGGATGAGGAGATCGCCCACATGGCGCGCCATGGCAGCGGTGTATGCCATTGCGCAAGCAGCAACATGATTCTCGCCTCGGGCATCGCCCCGGTGCGGGCCATGCTCGATGCGGGTGTGCGGGTCGGCCTGGGGGTCGATGGGTCGGCCAGCAACGATGGCAATCATATGCTGGGCGAAGCCCGGCAGGCGATGCTGCTGCAGCGCGTCGGGTGGCCGGGTTTCGAGGCGCGGGCCGAGCGCTTCTCGGCCCGCGATGCGCTCTACCTCGCGACCCGCGGCGGGGCGGCGCTTCTGGGTCGCGAGGAGTTGGGCAGCCTCGCCCCCGGCCAGGCGGCCGATGTCGTGCTGTTCCGCGTCGACGACCTGGAGCACGCCGGCGCAGGCTCCGATCCCCTCGGCGCGCTCGTCACCTGCACCCCGACCCGGGCCTGGTTCTCGATGATCAACGGGCGCTGTGTCATCGAGGACGGTGTACTCCTCGGAGTGGATCTGCCAGACCTCATCCGCCGGCACAACGAGAAGAGCCGCAGCATGCTCGTGCGGGCCGGACTCGCATGAACGATCCCAGACCCGGCCCGGACCCCGTCCCAGTGCCCGTGGCGCAGCGGGATCTGTACTGGCTGCGACGCGCGATCGCATTGTCAGAGGCTTCGCGGGCCCAGGGTCACCACCCCTTCGCCTGCCTCGTCGTCGCCGCCGATGACCGCATCCTCTCCGAGGCCATGAACGCGAGTTCCTCGGACCGCACGAGCCACGCCGAGATGGTGGCGCTGCGCGCGGCCTCGAGCGCGCATTCTCCGCAGGCCCTCGCCCATGCAACGCTCTACACCAGTGCCGAGCCCTGCGCGATGTGTGCGGGGGGCACCTACTGGGCCGGCATCGGTCGCGTCGTCTATGCCCTGAGCGAAACCACGCTCCTTCGCCTGACCGGCAATCACCCCGAAAACCCCACCCTCTCCCTGCCCTGTCGCGAGGTGTTCGCGCGCGGACAGCGTCCGGTCGAGGTGCTCGGACCGCTGCTGGAAGTGGAGGCTGCGCGCGTCCATGAAGGATTCTGGGGATAACACTCCGGTACGCGGCCGTGTTCGAGACCGTGCTCGAGACCGTGCTCGAGACTGTACCTGAGACCGTGTCCAAGACCGCGTCCGAGACCGTACGCAACCGACTCCCCCGACCTTGCGCAGAGCCCGGCCTGGACGGCGGCCCAAAGGGGCACCTTGACGCGCATCAAGCCGGCCGGCACCAGGGACGGCCTATACTGAACCCTGCTGTCATCCGCGCCAGCGCTAAGGGAGGCAGGTCATGGGTTGTGCAACGTTGATGGTGCATCTGCAATTGGGGCAGGCGAACCTCGCAACGCTGGGTGTCGCGGCCGATCTTGCCGACCGGTTCCATGCGAGCGTCATCGGTATCGTCGCCTGCCAGCCCGTCCAGATCATCGACGTCGAGGGCAGCTATTCCGGCAGTCTCATACAGCAGGATCGTGAAGAGATCGACAGCGAGATCGCCAAGGCGGAAGCGGAGTTTCGCCGGGCGTTCGAGAAGCGGGCCCAAACCCTGGAATGGCGCTCGACGATCAGCTTTGGCGCGCTCCCGGACTACCTCGCGCGCGAGGCGCGCAGTTGCGACCTCTTCGTCACCGGCGTGGACCACGAGCGTTCGCTGTTGGACTCCGCGCGCCATCTGAATGTCGGTGATCTCGTCATGCAGATCGGTCGACCCATACTGATCGTCCCGGCGCACGTGGAGACGTTCAAGCTCGAACGCGCACTGGTGGCCTGGCGCGACACGCGTGAGTCGCGCCGCGCGATCTTCGACGCCTTGCCGCTCCTGAAGGCGGCCGCCCACGTCGCAGTCCTGGAGATCGCGCCGACCGAGGACCTGGTCGCAGCGCGCGCACGCCTGCGTGATGTGGCAGCGTGGCTTGCACGCAACGGTGTCGAGGCCGATTCGCTCGTCCTGCCTTCAGGAGGCGATGACGCCGCCCAGATCAAGGGTGTGGCCCGTGAGCAGCAGGCGGACCTCTTGGTCGCGGGCGCCTATGGCCACAGCCGGCTGCGCGAATGGGTCCTGGGCGGTGTCACGCGAGACCTGCTGCTCAACGCCCCGCGCTGCGCCCTGGTCTCGCATTAGGTGCCCGCTGGCAGCTAGAAGCTCGTGACCCAGCGCAGGCCTGCGACCCGATCCAGCGGGGCGGTGGCGTCTTGGCCCGGGTTCTGACGGAGCATCAGGGCGGCCGACAGCCGACTGTCCCGGCCCGTCACCGTGGTGTAAGCCAGTTCGATATCATGCTCGATGGCCGTTGGTCGCAGCGAGATCGACTGGCTTACGAAGTCCAGGACGCCGGTCCCGCTGTTCTGGGACAGGGCGCTCGTCGCCATGAGCGCCCCCGAGACCGTCCGGGTCGGCATGGCAAAGGACAGGCCCAGCGAGTCTCCCTTGTGCACCATGTTCCGTGCGGCCAGCCCGAAACTGAGGGCCTCGGTCGTGATGGCCGTGCCCCCCGTGAGATAGCTTGCGCCCGCGCTGTTGCCAAACCCTGCGGTGCGTCCCACCGAGGCCATGCCGGCGGCACTCACGGAACCCCAGAGCGGTTGCGCCGCGGCCACCGAGATGAACGACGTCGCGGGATTCGCGCGCAGCCCAAGTGCGCCCGAGCCGCTTGATCCGAGCAGCGAATTGCCTTCGTGGAGCGTGCCCAGCGTCGCCACGACGAGCGTGGTGCCGTAAGTTTTCTGGATCTCAAGAGCCCCCAGTGAGCGGCGCGAAGGATCGTTCTGGATCAGGCTGCCGTTCTGGATCCCGACCGGCGCCGATTGTGTCAACACCCCCAAGCGCACGGTGTAGCCGTCTGCCAGATTCTGCGCATAGCCCACGTGGCTCGCGTTCTCGACGATTGCGAAGTACGGTGCGTTAAAGCGCCCGCTGTCACCACCTGCGATGGACAGCGGTGCCAGGCCTGAAGATTCCAGGCCGAAGAACTGGCCACTCATCCCGCCCAGGCCAAGGGCCACCGTCGAGCCGCCTGCGCTGGTCTGGGCGATCGCCATGTGCACCAGGGGTTGCTGGCCGTATCCCAGTGCGGCGGGGGCGGCGCTAAACGCTACCGCCGTACGGATTGAACCGGGAACCTGGGGATCGCCTGCTGGAACCGCTGTTCCGGACCCAGAGGACACGAAGCCTGCCGCACCAGTGGCCAAGCCGGATTCTGCCGTCTGGACCAGGCTCACGGAGCGATCGAACGCCGAGAACAGGTCGACCGAGGGCGTTGCTCGGCTCGCCAGTGAAGTGACCGCAGGACTGAGCACAACGCCAAAGCCGCGCCCGAATCCGTCGAGGAGAGTGGTGTGCAGGCTCGCGAGCGTGCCGCCCACACCGGCCGCCCCGGTCCGAAACGACGTGGCCTCCAGAGCCACCACGCTGCCGTTGGCCGTGGTGCCAGTCAGACCACCAATCGGCTGCAGCGCGGCGGCGATGTTGATGAGTCCCCAGCCATACTCGGGATCGGCATGACCCGCCTCGGCCTGGCAGGCGGCTCCGGTGCTCCCATCACTGCACAGATGCGTGGCCGACCTGAAGATCACCTGGGCAAGCGCGGCAGCCGACAGGAAATTCCATTCGCTCTTGATGAGCGCCGCTTCGCCTGCGACCATCGGTGTCGCCATCGAAGTCCCGCTCATGTAGGCATACTGGGCGCTCCCGTTCGCCGCCGGCATGTACGCGGAGGCGATGCTCACCCCGGGCG
>PLEY01000098.1 GCA_003136595.1 Burkholderiales bacterium | reverse complement strand
GGGGACGAGTACAGCATCGCCGACATCGCCACCTGGCCCTGGACGCGTTCCTGGCAGAACCAGGGCATCGTGGCCGACGAGTACCCGAACTTCAAGCGCTGGTTCGCCGCGATCGAGGCACGGCCGGCCGTCCAGAAGGGCGTGACCGTGCTCGCCAGCGCGCGTAAGCCGATCACCGACGAGAAGGCGCGTGAGGTGCTCTTCGGTGCCACCCAGTACGCGCGACGCTAGCCGCGCCCCCCNNACCACCACCGACAACTTCCGCCGGCTCCTGCGCGAGATCAGCACGCTGCTCGCCTACGAGGCGACGCGCGACCTGCCGGTCGTCGCCACGCGCATCCAGACCCCCGTGGCTGAGTGCGAGGCGCCAACGCTCGCCGGCAAGAAACTCTGCCTGGTCGCCATCCTGCGGGCCGGTACCGGCATGCTCGACGGCATGCTCGATGTGCTGCCCAATGCGCGCGTCGGACACATCGGCCTCTATCGCGACCCGGCCACCCTGCGGCCCGTGGAGTACTACTGCAAGATGCCAACAGACATCGCCGAGCGTGCCGTGATCGTGGTCGATCCNNATGCTGGCCACCGGGTATTCCGCGGCAGCGACACTTGCGCGCGTCAAGTCACTGGGTGCTGCCGCTCCGAAGATGGTGTGCCTGCTCGCGGCACCCGAAGGCCTGGCGGCTCTCGAGGCGTTGCACCCGGACGTGGAGGTGCTGACCGCGGCGATCGATGAGCGCTTGAACGAGCACGGCTATATCGTGCCCGGCCTGGGCGACGCCGGCGACCGGCTGTTTGGGACCAAATGAGCCGCGCCAATCAGTGACCGCGCGCACCACCCGCCCGGCCAGGACGGTGTGGCCCCATATCAGGCCGGGGCGAGGGTGCGGGCGGCCGTCGCGGACACGATCAGGGGCGCTCCGATGAATATGAGGCTGATCCCGGCGTAGAGCCCGACGATCCACACGGCGCTACTGGGCCACTGCATCCAGATCAGCATGGCGAGCCCCAGGTTGATGATGCCGCTCACCAGCGTCCAGCCCCATGGCGCGCGGCTGCGCCGTAGATCGTAGACCCTGAAGACCGCAGCGAAGCCCTCGATGGCGAAGAGCATCGTCAAGAGCATGGCGAGCGTGAGCACCCCCTGCAATGGCAGGACCAGCAGGCAGGCGCCCAGGATGATCGCCGTGACGGCGGCGAGCAGTGACCACCAGTAGCCGGTCAGGTGCTGTTTCTTGATAAGGGTGGCGCAGCGCACCGCGCCGCCGACGACCAGCAGCCAGCCGACGATCTGCTCCACCCCCAGCGACGAGATATTCGGGAGAATCAAGGCCAGCATCCCGAGCAGGACCATGATGATGCCCGTGATCAGGAACGCGAGCCAGTGCGCTCTCACGTCAGTAATCGACAGACCGCTTAACGGCGTGGGAATGGTCATGTAGTAGTCCTCAGTGCAAAAATGACATGCGGCAATCGCCGCCGCTCGAAAGGAAGAAACGCGCAGTGCCCGCGCAGCCGGTGATTCCGAACTGCTCCGGGGGCGACATCGCAGGCCGGCCGTCCTGCGCTGTGAGGGCCGGCGTCGGAACGTGGCCCTATAGTGCCGCCCATCGGCAACGCCAATGCAGAAAGCCCGAAGGCGACACGCGAGGCAGTGCCGCCGGGCTGTCCATGGCTTCACGACCAACGGAGCATGCGCCGATCCGAGAGTTCGATCCGTGGGCTGGGTCGCTTAGGCGTCGCATCTCACCCTTCCCGCGGGCGCCGCCACGATGGCCCCGGGTGGGGAACGTCCTGGGACATCGCGGGCAGTCCGTGTAAAGACATGAGACATGAGACATGAGACAGAGCGTCCGGAGGCTATCACGGGAAAACGAGGCGCAAGCCGGAAGTGACCACGCGGATCACTTTGCTGCGCAAACCGGGTGCCCAGGCCGCGCTCCCGCACGGATCGTCCCTGCCGACGCGCTCGGCTCCATGGGCGGCCCGAGCAGGACTGGCATGATCACTGACGATGCTGCGCGCCCTCGCGCGCCCGATCGCAGAGAATTCATCCAGCCGCAACCTATGGCATTTTCGAAGCAGATGGCTGGGAGGGCTCTCTTGATTGTCCGGGTGCTCACGAACACCTCCGCGCCCCACGCGTCGCGCCTCGGTTTGTCACGAGTTCACCGAACACCGCGCTGCATTGACCCTGGGCCCTGAACGCATCCCCGCATCCGGCAGCACGCCCGGCATCCGCACGACCCCGGGGATCGTGCCGAGCCTGAGCCTGAGCACCGACGCCTGGCGCTACGACCACGCCTGGCGCATCCTGAACCTTAGTGAGGAATATCGAATTCAGAAGTGGAATCAGCGCCTTGCGATCGCAAGGCGTTGCGTCAAGGGGGAGTCCATATATCAGTCTAGCCGTAGCGCCGCGACACGCTCTGCGCGACACACACGGGCTTGGCGGACCCCTCACGCTCGATCGTCACTTCCCACACGACCTGCGCGCCCGGCACGCCCATGAGGGGCTCGAGCCGATCGATCTGCACGAGACGGAATCGGCCGCGCAGCCGGCTGTCGACCGGCACCGGTGCCGGAAAGCGCACCTTGTTCAAGCCGTAGTTCACGCCCATCTTGGTGTTGTGCACGACGATCGCCTGGGCGGTCAGAAGCGGCAGGAGCGAGAGCGTGAGAAAGCCATGCGCGACCGTCGTGCCAAAGGGTCCTTCGGCCGCGCGTGCCGGATCGACATGAATCCACTGGTGATCGCCGGTGGCATCGGCAAAGCGGTTGATGCGCTCCTGGTCAACGGTGACCCAATCGGAGACAGCCACTTCCTCGCCGACCAAGGATTCGAGTTCTTCGATCGAATTGAATTCGCGCATAGGTCCTCAGGTTGATGGTTCGAACGGAGCCGACCTTCGGGTCGGCGGATCTTGTGGGCGGCGCAGGAACATGCCCATGCCGCGCATGGTCATCACCAGTTCGTCATGCTGGTTGTACAGGCGCCACTCGCTGGACACCACGCCGCGGTCAGGCTTGCTCGCCGAGGCCCGCGCCCCGACGGTCGAGCGCTCCAGGCGCAGCGTGTCGCCGCCGCGCACCGGTCTTAGCCAGCGGATCTCGTCCATGCCCGGCGAGCCCATGCTCGCCGTCTCGAGCAGGTAGGCATCACACATGAGGCGCATCGCCATGGCGCAGGTGTGCCAGCCGCTGGCGATGATGCCGCCATAGATCGAGCCGCGCGCCGCAAGGGGGTCGATGTGAAACGGCTGCGGATCGAACTGGCGCGCAAAGCTGATGATCTCCTCCTCGGTGACATGGCGCACGCCGCACGCGGCGACCTCGCCCACCTTGAAGTCCTCGAAATAGTACCGCGGCATCGCGCCCTCCTTGCACCTTACGCTACCTTACGCAACCCTAGGCAGCCTCGCGCAGCCCGGCGGCCACCTGTTCGGACCGATCCTCTGCAATGAAGCGCGCGAGATGATGGTCGGTGTCGCCCAGGCTCGCCTCAAGCATGGTCAGACGCTTGAAATAGTGGGCAGCCGGGAGCTCATTGGTCACGCCCATGCCGCCGTGCAACTGCACCGCCTCCTGGCCGACCAGGCGTGCGGCCTGCCCGATGCGCACCTTGGCCGCCGAAGCGGCACGGCGCCGCTCGCGAACGTCGGGCGAGGCCACCCTGACTGCGGCCAGATAGGCCATCGAGCGNNGATCGGCTGGCCGAACTGCTTGCGGGTCTTGGTGTACTCGAGAGTCTGGGCGTTTAGCACCTCCATGACACCGATCGCCTCGGCGCACAGAAGCGCGATGCCGTAGTCGCTGACCGCATCGATCACGGGCCACGCCTCGCCGCTTGCGCCCAGAAGCGCTTCGCGCGGGAGATGCACACCGGAGAAACGGATGTCAGCCGCGCGCAGCCCGTCGATGGTCCGGTACTCCCGGCGCGCGACCCCCTTGGCGTTCGCATCGACCAGGAACAGGGCGAGCCCGTGCGTGTCGCGCGCGGCGCCCGCGACCCGTGCCGAGACCACCAGCTGGTGGGCCGACGCGCCGTGCACGACGACGCTCTTTGCGCCCTCGAGGACATAACCCTCACCGCTTGCGCGCGCCGTGGTCTCGACATTGAAGAGCTCATAGCGCGCCTGCTTTTCGCCAAGGGCGGCGGCGAGCTTTAGCGACCCGTCCGCGACCCCGCCCAAGAGCGCCTTCTGGCTGGGGCTGCCTGCGCGTTTGATGAATTCGGCGCCCAAGAGCGTGCTAAAGACGGGCTCGACGACGAGGCCGCGTCCCAGTTCCTGCATGACGAGCAGCATGTCGACGGCCGAGCCGCCAAAGCCGCCCTCCTCCTCGCCGATCGACAGGGCCAGCACGCCCAGATCGACCAGCTGGCGCCAGGCGGCTTCGCTGGTGCCGGTCTCGGAATGGACGATCTTCTTGCGCACCTCAAAGCCATACTCGTTGGTGACATAGCGGCGCAGCGCATCAGCCAGCTGGATCTGTTCAGACGAAAAGGAAAAGTCCATGGTGCGCTCCTCAAAGGCCCAGGATCATCTGGGAAATGATGTTTTTCTGGATCTCGTTCGAGCCCCCATAGATGGAGGTTTTGCGAAAATTGAAGTAGTAGGAGGCGATCGGCGCGGCCTCGTCGTCGATGGCATGCGGCTCGCTGCCCTCCAGATACGCGCGCTCAAACGGCATCCCATAGGGTCCCACCGCCTCGAGCATGAGTTCGGTCAGGCGCTGCTGCACCTCGGTGCCCTTGATCTTCAAGAGCGATGCCTCGGGTCCCGGACCCTTTTGCCCGGCCTCGGACGAGACCACGCGCAGCACCGTCATCTCGAGCGCCATGAGCTCGATCTCGAGCGCGGCGACCTTGGCGGCGAAGAGCGGATCCTGACCCAGGGGCAGGCCGTTCTTCGCCTCGCGGGCCGCGAGACGCTTCAAGAACCCCAGCTCGCGCTTGGAGCGGCCGACCGCGGCGATGCCGGTGCGCTCGTGGCCCAGCAGGTACTTGGCATAGGTCCATCCCCGACCCTCCTCCCCGACGAGATTGGCGATGGGCACCTTGACGTTGTCGAAGAAGACCTCGTTGACCTCGTGGTCCTCGTCGAGCGTCAGGATCGGACGCACCGTGATTCCCGGGGTGTGCATGTCGATGAGCAGGAACGAGATGCCCTCCTGGCGGCGCTCGGTGGTCTCGGTGCGCACGAGGCAGAACATCATGTCGGCAAACTGCGCGAGGGTCGTCCAGGTCTTCTGGCCGTTGACGACGTAATGATCGCCCTCGCGCTCGGCACGCGTCTTAAGCGATGCGAGATCCGAGCCCGAACCCGGTTCCGAATAGCCCTGACACCACCAGTCGGTGCAGTCGTAGATGCGCGGCAGGTAGTACTCCTTCTGTGCGGCGCTGCCGTACTTCATGATCACCGGGGCGACCATCGAGACGCCGAAGGCCAGGATCATCGGTGTGCCGGCGCGCGCGCACTCCTCCTCGAAGATGTGGCGCTGTGTGGCATTCCAGCCGGTACCGCCCCATTCCTTGGGCCAGGCCGGCGCCACCCAGCCACGCGCGGCCAGGATCTTGTGCCAGCGCACGAAGTCATCCCGGCCCAGCCGCAGGTGATTCAAGACCTTGTGCTGCAGATCGCGCGGCAGATTCTCGGTCAGCCAGCCCCTCACCTCTTCGCGAAACGCGTCGTCCTCTTTGGAATAGTTCAGATCCATGCTCTCCTCCAGGATGGGGGCGGCAGGTCCGTGGCTGCCGCCGGTATTGTCATTGCAGCGGTTCCTTTGCGATCGGCGGCACCGGCACGGCGATCACCTCGATACCCTCCTCGTGCAGCTCAATGCGCTCGCGCTCGGACGCCACGCCGCGGATGGCGCGCTCGGCCACCTCGCCGTAGTGGATGCGGCGCGCCTCCTCGGCAAAGCGCGGTCCCACGTCCTCGGTGTTCTGGATGAGTTCGCGCAGCGCCCGAAGCCAGACGGACTGCGGACTGGCGGTCGCAAGCTGCGCGGGTGTGCCGGAGCTGATGTTCAGTCGCGGCGCCGAGGGCACGCGCGTCAGGTCGGCGCTGTCACAGACCGGGCAGCGCGTCATGTGATTGGCAAGCTGGCGCTCGGATTCCTCAAGGGAGGGGAACCAGCCCTCGAAGTGATGCTCGCGCTCACAGCGCAGATTGAAGACCTTCATCGCCCGGAGCACCCCAGGCTGTAACGTCCCTCGGGGCTCACGCACTGCGGCCCCTTGGCCGGGCGTCTTCCAGGATGTTCGAGGCTTGCGTGACAGGACTGCGACATGGCGAGAAGGCTTCTCTGGAAGAAAACAGCTCATCCCAGAACGCCAGCACCGGTGAGGGCGGACGGCGCGCTACGATGACCTCGAGCTCTTAGAATTCGAACGATCGTTTCATTTTAGCGCGAAATGTGCCTGCCGGACGAGTCGCCTCCAAATCCCCGGGCGCGCGGGCCGCGCCCAGCTCCAGGGCGTCGTCCTACAAGAGCCCAAGGTCCTCTGGCTGCGCCTTCGGAAACACCTGCGCCAAGCGCTCGGGGCCAAGGCCATAAAGCCGGGCCGCGACGCCCCCGAGCACCGAGCGGTAGTCGTTTAGCACCGGGAAGTCGCGGTTCTGGAACAGCGTCGCCTGCTCGACTTTGACCTGGCGTCCGACAACGCGGCCCCCCTTGATCGAACCACCGAGGACCCAGTAGACACTGCCATGGCCATGGTCGGTTCCGCGGTTGCCGTTCTCGCGAAAGGTCCGGCCGAATTCGCTCACAACCACCACGACGGTATTGTTCCAGTCGCTGCCCATGGCATCCGCAAAACCGGCCAGGCCCCGGCCGAACTCGTCGAAGCGGTTGGCGAGGTAGCCGGTCGCCCCGCCCTCGCCGACGTGGGTGTCCCAACCCCCGACATCGACAAATCCCAGATTGAAGCGCTCGCGCATGAGGTGGGCGATGCGCCGCGCCTCGGCCTCGAAGCCCTTGGCGCTGATCGCGTTGCGGCCGGCCGCATCCATTTCCTGCAAGACGTCCTGCAGCACCTCGGTGCGTACCCCAAAACCCTCCGTGACCGGTGCGGCAAGGGGCGTGCCGGCGTACATGGCGGTGATGATCTTGCCCTGACGCTCGTCGACGCCCGGCTTGCCCAGCGACTTCAGGGCCATGTTGGGAACGTCAACTCCTCCCCGAAATGCGATCGGCAGCTGGTCGGTGAATGACATCGGCGCAGACGGCTGCGGCAAGCCGCCAAGGGCTGCCGCCAGACGGTTCATGAAACCCGAGCGGAAATCGCGGCTGCCCTCGAGGGGCTGGCCCAACTCGATCGAGTCCTGGGTCTCGAAGTGACTGCGCGAGAGATCCTCGGTGCCGGCAAAGGGCACGAAAGCCACCTGGCCCTTCTGGAACAACGGGTAGATCGAATCGCGCAAGGCCGGATGCAGACCCCAGTGGGTATCCAGGGACAGTGCCGCGTTCGGATTCTGGTTCTGGCCCTGCGCGTCCGGCCGCTGGATTGCGAGACTCGGCCGCGCCTCGTAGTAGAAGGAACTGTCGATCGGCACGAGCAGGTTGGCACAGTCGTAGCCGCCGCGCAGAAACACCACGAGCAGGCGCGGCGCGCTGCCGGCCGCAGCGCCCGGTGCAGTGCTGGGTGCGGCATACAGGCGCGGTGCGCCGACGGTGAGACAACCCAGGCCCAGGGCTTGCAGAAGGTGGCGACGTTGCATGAAAGGTTCCTTGATCTTCTAGCGCTGCATGAATTCGGGGGCGGCGAGCAGGTACATGTTCCATTCCTGCGGGGAACTCGCGGTGTCGAGTGCGCTGCGCGTCGCCGGCTTCAGGGTGTGCTCGATGGCGGAGTAATAGAGCGCATTGGAGAGTTGCGGAAAGGCCGCCTGCTCGATCGGCTGTGGACCATCGGTCTTGAAAAGGCCCGCACTGCCAGTGCCGATCGCCTTGGCGATCTCAAAGCGCGTGGTCATCTGCCCCGAACTCGCCCAGGCGCCCTGGGCGAGCGCGTATCCATCCGGGGTCTCATGGGCATAGAGCGGCTCGCCCATGCGATTGAGCCAGTTGATCATCGGCTGGGCGTTCAGAAGCGGCTTGGTGTCATAGGCCAGGCGCACCGCCGAGACCACATAGTGGACCGGGTCCTTGAATTTGCCGCCCAGGGAGGCGGTGAACTCGCGCGACTCGAAGAGCGTGTCCAAGACGGCCGCGATGTCGCCGTCGGTCCGTGTAAAGGTGGCCGCCATGCGCGCCACGAGCTCGGGCGGCGGGTCGTCGGAGACGAAGTACACGGCAAGCTTGTGGCAGATGAACTGGGCCGTGGCGGGCGCGCGCGCGAGCTGGGTGACAGCTTCCTCGACCTCGGCCATGCCGCTGCCCTTGATGTGGCGGCCCAGAAATTCCTTGTCGCCAAAGTCATGGCGGGCCGGATTGAATTCGAAGAGCTGGGCGCGCACGTAGAGGGGGCGCAGTTTGTCGGGGACCTTGGGCTCATTGGGGGTCATGTTCACGCCCACGCCGGTCAGGATGCGGGCGAGCTCCTGGACGTCGTGCTGGCTGTAGCCGCCCCCGACTCCCAAGGTATGCAGTTCCATGATCTCGCGCGCGTAGTTCTCGTTGATATGACCGGCCGCGTTCTGTTCGTTGTCGAGGTAGCGCAGCATCGCCGGATCTTGCGAGACGGCGAGCGTGAGGTCGCGGATGTTGCCGAGCGCGCTGCGCCGGAAGAGCTGATTCTGATCGATCATCGCCTGAGTCGTCGTGCCCTTCTCCCACGAGCTGGTGAAGTGGCCGTGCCAGAAGAGCGTCAATTTCTCTTGCAGCGGGGTAGGCGTCGCGATCATCCGGTCGAGCCACCAGAGCTGCGCTGCGACGCGGTTCTTGGCGCGCAGCTGGTTGATCTGCTTCTTGACCAGCGCGATCCGATCGCTGTTCGCGCCAACTTGCTGCTGGCGCAGCAGCATCCGGTCTTGCGCCGAATAGCGCTCGTCTTGAAGATCCGGACCCGGCGGCAGCGCACTCGCATCGAAGCGCACCAGCGCATCGACGGCCGCGTGCATCGACCCGCCGGCGACGCGCGCGACGTCGGCCGGCGATCCGCCGAAGCCGGCACGACGCAAGAGATGCGCCGCGAGACGGTCGTTCCACGGCCCCGAATAGGGAGCAAGCGCCGTTGCGAGATCGAGCGCTCCGGCGGGGCGGTACTGCGCGGGTGATGGTGTGGCGACGGCGGTCGGGGCGTTCATAGCGGACTCCGTGACGAGAAGTGTTCGGGGCGGCGGGGGTCGGCTGCCATCGTAACGGGAGCGCATCGCGATTCGATAGGGGATGCGGTCAATTCTAACGCGTGCTTCAGACCGGGAAGTCGCGCCGGGGCCGCGTAAACGCGCTTGCTATGAGCGTGCTCTCCAGCCGAATCGACGAACGATCCGAAGCGTTTACGCGCAATCGCGAGGCGATGAGCGCCCTCGTCGACGATCTGCGCGGGGCGCTCGCGCGCGCGCGCGGCGGCGGCGGACCCGCGGCGGTCGAGCGTCACCGCAAACGCGGCAAGCTCACCGCGCACGAGCGCATCGACCGGCTGGTCGATCCGGGCTCCGCGTTTCTCGAATTCTCGGCGCTCGCGGCAAACGGCATGTACGACGATGCCGCGCCGGCGGCGGGGATCGTGACGGGGATCGGAACCATCTCCGGCGTGATGTGCGCGATCGTCGCCAACGACGCGACGGTCAAGGGCGGC
>PLEY01000050.1 GCA_003136595.1 Burkholderiales bacterium | reverse complement strand
GCCGCCGCCTACGCCGCCTCCGAAAACGGCACCGTCTGGCGCTCCGGACGCGCCGACTCCCTCCGCCACGCGATCGTCGCCCGCACACCGGGATACAATTTCACCCAGAAGGAAACCGCGTGATGGGCACTGCGAAGATCCCCGCCACCATCGTCACCGGCTTCCTCGGCGCCGGCAAGACGACGTTGTTGCGCATGATCGCCGGGCTCGAGGAGATCACTTCAGGGGAAATCGCAATCGGCGGTCGTGTCGTCAATCGGGTCCCCCCGAAGGAGCGCGACATCGCCATGGTCTTTCAGAACTATGCCCTGTATCCGCACATGACCGTTTTCGAGAACATGGCATTTAGCCTGAAGCTCGCTCACGCGCCGCGCCAGGAGCTTGAGGGACGGGTCAATCGGGCGGCCGCCATCCTCGGACTGGGTGAGTTGCTCGAGCGCTATCCGCGTCAGCTCTCGGGAGGCCAGCGCCAGCGTGTGGCGATGGGGCGGGCCATCGTGCGCAATCCGCAGGTGTTCCTGTTCGATGAGCCGCTGTCGAATCTCGACGCCAAGCTGCGCGTGCAGATGCGCAGCGAAATCAAGGAGCTGCATCAGCGCCTCTCGACGACCTCGATCTACGTCACGCATGATCAGATCGAGGCCATGACGCTCGCCGACCGGATCGTGGTCATGCACGACGGCATCGTCGAGCAGGCCGGCGCGCCACTGGAGTTATACGATCACCCGGCCAACGTGTTCGTCGCCGGGTTCATCGGCTCGCCGGCCATGAATTTCCTGCCGGGACGACTGCGCCATGTCGGGCCAGACGCCAAGGTCGAGTTCCCCGACGGAACGTGCCTGCCGGCGCCGGCGCATGCGGGGGGCGCACCCGGACAGGAGGTGGTCTACGGCATCCGACCGGAGCACCTGGGCCTGTGCGCTTCGCCCGACGGTCTTGCCACCCGGGTTGTGGTGGTCGAGCCGACCGGCGCCGATACGCAGATCCTGGCCCAGTTTGGCGACATCGAGCTGTGTGCGGTGTTCCGCGAGCGTCATGAATTGGGTCGGGATGTGCTGGTGCACCTGCTGCCCGATGCCGGCCGGGCCCACCTGTTCGACGCCGCGACGGGACGGGTGCTGTGAAGGGCGCAAGGCCGCGCCGGGCAACACGCATAGAGGGCAGGCGATTGCGAGGCGAGGGAGGACGCAAGCCACCGCAATCTGGAGAGTGATCCCATAAAGAGGAGCAGGAGACATGAACAAATTAACAAGGCGCGACTTTCTGAAGACTTCGGCGGGCGTGGTGACGGCCACGGCACTCGGTCAGCCGGTGGGCGCTGCCGCGCCGGCGGGAACACCGTTGCGCTATCCGCCCGAAGCGGGCGCCAAGCTGCGCGTGTTGCGCTGGAAGCGCTTCGTGCAGGGCGATGAGGATCTGTGGCTCGCCAACACCAGGAAATTCACCGAACAGACCGGCATTGAAGTGCGCATCGACAACGAGGGCTGGGAGGATGTGCGGCCCAAGGCCGCGGTCGCGGCCAATATCGGCAGCGGCCCGGATGTCATTCTGGGCTGGTTCGATGATCCCCATCAGTATCCCGACAAGCTCGTTGACATGACCGATCTTGCCGACTATCTGGGCGCAAAATACGCAGGCTGGTATGACGTGTGCCGCAATTACGGCACGCGTGACGGCCGCTGGATCGCGATTCCGCTGGGGATCATCGGCAATGCCCTCGTCTATCGGGACAGCCACGTCAAGGCGGCCGGTTTCGAGGCCATCCCCCGCGACACGGCGGGCTTTCTGAAGTTGTGCCAGGCGCTCAAGGCCCGTGGCACGCCCCCTGGCTTCGCCCTCGGCAAGGCGGTGGGAGACGCCAACAACTGGGCCCACTGGCTGGTCTGGTCGCACGGCGGCAAGATGGTCGACGACAAGGGGAATGTCGTCATCAATTCGCCCGAGACCTGGGCTGCGCTCGAGTACGCAAAGCAGCTCTATGAGACCTTCATCCCCGGAACGCTATCCTGGCAGGACCCCTCGAATAACAAGGCGTTCCTGGACGGTCAGGTCAGCCTCACGGCCAACGGCATCTCGATCTATTACGCCGCCAAGAATTCACCGGATGCCGCCTTGCAGGCGATGGCCAAGGATATCGAGCATGCGCGGTTTCCCATCGGATCCGTGGGCAAACCCACCGAGCTCATGCAGATCACGCAGATGATGCTCTTCAAGTACAGCAAGTATCCAAACGCCGCGAAGTCCTACGTGCAGTTCATGATGGAAGCCGCGCAGTACAACCCCTGGATGGAGGCCGCCATCGGCTACGTCTGCCAGCCGCTCAAAGCCTATGAGGCCAATACGGTCTGGACGGCAGACCCGAAGGCCACTGTGTATCGCGACGGGGGCAGCATCATGCTCGAGCACGGCTACTCAGGGCCGCTCGGATACGCCTCGGCCGCGGTGATGGCCGACTACGTGATGGTCGACATGGTGGCCGAGGCGGCGAGCGGGGCGAAGACCCCCAAGGAGGCCGCGCAGCGGGCAGCGGCGCGTGCCGAGCGCTACTACAAGGTCTGATACCCGTGCTTCTGGAGGTTCTGTGACCAGGTCCATCCGTGGTGCCCGGCCCGAGGCGCTGTCCTGGGGTCTGGCGTGGGAGCGTGGCGTGCTGGCTCGCTGGCTGAACAACCGCAATGCCCTGGGTTTCATGTTCATGCTGCCCGCCGGCCTTCTGTTGCTCGTATTCCTGACCTATCCCCTGGGACTCGGCGTCTGGCTGGGTTTCACGGACGCCAAGATCGGTCGTGCCGGCCATTGGATCGGCCTGGCGAACTATGCCTACCTGATCGGTGATTCGGTGGCGCTGCTCTCATTGTTCAACACGATCGTCTACACGGTCACGGCGAGCGTCTTCAAATTCGGCCTCGGCCTTTGGCTTGCGATCCTGCTCAACCAGAAGCTGCGCTTTAAGGCGATCCTGCGCGCCGTCGTCCTGCTGCCCTGGATCGTGCCCACCGCGCTCTCGGCGCTCGCCTTCTGGTGGATGTACGACGCCCAGTTCTCGGTAATCAGCTGGGTGCTCGTGCGCATGGGTTTGATCCACGAGTACATCGATTTTCTGGGTCAACCCTGGCTCGCCCGCGCGGCCACGATCGCTGCGAACATCTGGCGCGGTGTCCCCTTCGTCGCCATCTCGCTCCTGGCCGGACTGCAGACCATCTCCCCCTCGCTGTATGAGGCCGCAGCGATCGACGGCGCCACCCCGGCGCAGCGCTTTCGCTACATCACGCTGCCGCTCCTGTCACCGATCATCGCCGTCGTCATGACGTTCTCGGTGCTCTTCACATTCACGGACTTCCAGCTGATCTACGTCCTGACCCGCGGCGGCCCCCTGAACGCCACGCACCTGATGGCCACTCTTGCCTACCAGCGCGCCATTCCCGGCGGCTCGCTCGGTGAAGGTGCAGCGCTCTCCACGGCGATGGTGCCGTTCCTGCTTGCGGCCATCCTGTTCTCGTATTTCGGACTGCAACGCCGTGCCTGGCAGCAAGGCGGGGACAAGTGAACCAGGATGATCAGGCCGGCATGGCCTATCTGCAGACAATCCCGAGGCTCTGGGTCACAGTCTATATTCCGCTCGGCATCTTCCTGTTCGTGCTGCTGTTCCCGTTCTACTGGATGGCTGCGACCGCGATCAAGCCGAACGCCGAGCTGCTCTCGCACGCCGGCAATCCCTTCTGGGTCACGGCCCCGACACTTGAGCACTTCAAGCACCTGCTCCTTGAGACCCCCTATCCGGACTGGATGCTCAACACGGTCCTGGTCTCGACGGCAGCCACCTTCACCTCGCTCTTTGCCGCCGTGCTCGCGGCCTATGCGATCGAGCGGCTGCGGTTCCAGGGGGCGCGCCAGGTGGGTCTGTGCATCTTCCTTGCCTACCTGATCCCGCCCTCGATCCTCTTCATCCCGCTGGCCGCGATCGTGTTCCAGCTCGGACTCTTCGACACGCGCTGGGCGCTCATCCTGACCTACCCGACCTTCCTGATCCCGTTTTGCACCTGGCTGCTGATGGGGTACTTCCGCTCGATTCCCTTCGAACTCGAAGAGTGTGCGCTGATCGATGGTGCGACACGCCTGCAGATCCTGGTCAGGATCATCTTGCCCCTGTCTGTTCCCGGACTGATCTCGGCAGGCATTTTTGCCTTCACGCTGTCCTGGAATGAATTCATCTACGCCCTTACCTTCATCTCGTCCTCGGAAGTGAAAACCGTCCCGGTCGGAGTCGTGACCGAACTCGTCGAGGGGGACGTCTATCACTGGGGCGCGCTCA
This sequence comes from Burkholderiales bacterium, assembly GCA_003136595.1. GTDB lineage: Bacteria > Pseudomonadota > Gammaproteobacteria > Burkholderiales > Burkholderiaceae_D > BOG-994. The sequence continues at coordinate 189 of PLEY01000050.1, read as the reverse complement.
TGGCCGGTGCGCTCCTGGGTTCGCTGCCGGTCGCCGTCGTGTACTCGTTTTTTGTCGAGTACTACGTCTCGGGCATGACCGGCGCGATCAAGGAGTAGCCGCGCAGGGAACGCTCTGGCCTGCGGCACGGGCCACATCGCCCAGCGCGGCGGGTAAGGGTGAGGCTAGGGGTGAGGCTAAGGGTGAGGC
>PLEY01000161.1:44227-50562 GCA_003136595.1 Burkholderiales bacterium | reverse complement strand
TGCGTTGACGGAACCGGTAATTATCCCACAGGGCAGCAAATGATGTCCTTCGGACCCGTAGCACCCAGCCCACGGCACAGGCATTGCGCGCAGCGCCATGGCTCCCTGAGGGAACGAGCGTTCATCAATCGAGCCTCGAGAGGACCGCCATGACCCCGTGGTCGCGGGCGAAAGTGCAACCCCGGACCTGAACGAAGCTGCGCGCTACAGTCCCGCAGATGGCCCGTGGCCCCCGCCCCCTTCCTGGTTTTCGTTCGAAATCCACCTGTTCAGGCCGGGCGCTGTCCCGCGCGCATTCACATCCCGGCGGACCCCTCCAATTCTGCACCGGGGCCGCCTCTGCTAGAGTTACGCCAGTTTCGGCGGCCCGCTTCCCAGGGCCCCGGGCCCCTGACAGTCCAAGGAGAACGAGTGTTAAAGCAATTGATTGTGCTCTCTGGCGCGCTGCTGATCCTGGCTGGATCGCCCCTCGCCCTCGCCACCGAGGTGGCCGGTGTGAAGGTCGATGACGAGACCACGCTGGGCGGCCAGAAGCTCGTCTTAAATGGTGCCGGCATCCGGTCGCGCTTTGGTTTCCAGGTTTATGTCTGCGCCCTCTACCTGCCGCAAAAGCGCATGACGGTGAAGGAGGTCCTCGCGATTCCGGGCCCCAAGCGGGTGTGGGCGACGATGCTGCGCGAGATCTCCGCCGATGATCTGGGCGAAGCCCTGCTCTCGGGCATCCGCAAGAATTCCACACCGGAGCAAACGCGGCTCTTCGGCTTGCAGTTGGTCAGGCTTGGCGAAGTGTTCGGCACCATCCCGCGACTGAAGAAGGGTGACACCTTCACGCTCGACTACACGGCCGACGCGGGCACGGTCATCACCGTCAACGGCAAGCCAGTGCTCGAGCCGCTGCCCGACCCGGCGTTTTTCGAGGCCCTCCTGAAAATCTGGCTGGGCGAGAATCCGGCCGACAGCAGCCTCAAGCCGCGCCTTCTGGGCCAGCCGGAGGAGCCGCCCAAGACCAATTTCCACTAGCCGTCCTGGAGCCTTGCAATGTCGGGCGTTGTCACCACCACATCGCCGCACTGGGCGCGCCTCGCAAGCGCATGGTCGATCAACACCAGCGCGAGCATGGCCTCGGCAATCGGTGCAGCCCGGATCCCCACGCACGGATCGTGACGGCCTAGCGTCTGGACGTCCTGCGCGTTGCCGAGGACATCGATGGAGCGACGCGCGATGCGGATCGACGAGGTGGGCTTGATGGCCAGGCTCACGCGGATCGGCTGGCCCGTGGAGATCCCGCCGAGCACACCCCCGGCGTGGTTCGAGGNNCCCTTGACCGCATTGATGCCCATCATGGCCGCGGCGATGTCGGCATCGAGCTTGTCATAGAGCGGCTCGCCCAGGCCCACCGGAACGCGCTCGGCCACCACGTTGATGCGCGCACCGACCGAATCGCCAGCGTGGCGCAGCCCATCCATGTACTCCTCGAGTCGGCCGACCTGGCTCTGGTCCGGTGCGAAGAAGGGGTTGGTGGCGACGTCCTCCCAGCGGCAAAAGGGAATCTCGATCGGGCCGAGCTGGGCGAGGTAGCCCCGCACCACGGTGCCAAACGAGTGATGAAGCCATTTCTTCGCGATCGCCCCGGCCGCGACCATGGGGGCCGTCAGGCGCGCCGAAGCACGCCCGCCACCCCGCGGATCGCGCACTCCATACTTGTGCCAGTAGGCGTAGTCGGCATGCCCGGGCCGGAAGGTTTGGGCGAGCGCAGCGTAATCCTTGCTGCGCTGGTCCTCGTTCTGTATGAGAAGGGCGATCGGCGTGCCGGTGGTCCGGCCCTCGAACACCCCCGAGACGATCTGCACCCTGTCGGGTTCCTGCCGCTGGGTGACGTGGCGCGAGGTTCCCGGGCGGCGCCGGTCGAGATCGGCCTGCAGGTCGGACTCAGACAATACCAGCCCGGGCGGGCAGCCATCGACCACGCAGCCCACCATGGGTCCGTGCGATTCTCCGAAATTCGTGACGGCGAAGAGTCTGCCGAATGTCGAGCCAGCCATAGATCAGGACCCCGGTCTCAAAGTCGCATTATCTCCGATAACTACAGCCCCTCGCCGCGCAGCGCGGCCACCTCGGCACGCAGCCCGTCGGGCGTGACATCCTGTGGCGGAACGCACGGGCCGACCACCAGTTCGAGGCGACTTAGCATGCCGCGCCGCAAGGGACGCGGCAGCGACGCGAACGCGGTGCCGCTAAAGCGCGAAAAAAAGCTGCCCCAGAGTCCGCGGAGCGCCAGCGGATAGACCGGCACATGGTTGCGCGCAACGATCTGGGCCACGCCGGAGCGAAACGGATTGAGCTCGCCGGTCTTCGTGATCTTCCCCTCCGGAAAAATGCACACCAGATCGCCCGCGGCCAGCGCCGCATCGATCTCCCGGTTGGCACGCTCGAGCGTGGCCGGATCGTCCTTGGCCGATGCGATCGGGATCGCCCGGGCGGTGCGGAAGATGAACGACAGCACCGGGATGCGGAAGATGAGATGGTCCATGACAAAGCGGATCGGACGCGGGCTCTCGGCCATCACCACGACGGCATCGACAAAGCTGACGTGGTTGCACACCAGCACCGCGGCACCGCTTTCAGGCAGGCGCTCGATGTGCACCCCGCGCACGCGATAGAAGGTGTGGATGAGCAGCCACGCGAGAAAGCGCATCAGGAACTCAGGCACGAGACCATAGATGTAGACCGCGACGAAGGCGTTCAGGACGGCGGTGACGAGGAACAGTTCAGGCAGCGTGAAGTGGAGCGGACCCAGCAGCACGAGCGCGAGCAGCTGCGAGACGATCATGAACAGGGCGTTCAGGATGTTGTTGGCCGCGATGATGCGCGCCCGGTGGGTCGCCTCGCAGCGGCTCTGGATGAGCGCATACAGCGGCACGCTGTAGAAGCCCGCAAACATCGACAAGAGGAGCAGGTCAGCCAGGACATGCCAGTGGGCGAAGGTGCCGAGAAAGGTGCCGATGCCCGCCAGCTCGGGCCCCGGCCGCAGGCCATGGCTGGTCCAGAACAGGTCGAGCGCGAACAGGCTCATGCCGATCGAGCCAAACGGGACCAGGCCGATCTCGACCTTCTCCCCCGAGAGGCGCTCGCACAGGAGCGAGCCTGCGCCGATGCCGATCGAGAACACCGCAAGGAGCAGCGTGACGACCTGCGGGTCACCGCCCAGCACATCCTTGGTGAACGCGAAAAAGGACGTGAGGAAGGTCGCGCCGAAAAACCACAGCCAGGAGATGCCGAGCAAGGACAGGAACACCGTGCGGTTCTGGGCCGCGAGCCTCAGGTTGCTCAAGGTCTCGGTGAACGGGTTCCAGTTGATCTTCAGGCCCGCGTCGCTGGCCGGCGAGAACGGCACGTACCCCGCGACCGCGCGGCCCAAGGCGGCGATCGCCACGCACGCGACGGCGATGTAGACCGGCCCGTTGGAGGGGACTGCCGCGAGCTCGCCGCCGACGATCGTGCCGACCAGGATGGCCACGAATGTCCCCATCTCGATCATGGCGTTGCCCCCCACCAGCTCCTCCGGGCGCAGATGTTGGGGCAGGTAGGCGTATTTGACCGGGCCAAAGAGGGTCGAATGTACGCCCATCATGAACGTGGTCGCGTAGAGCAGTGCGATCTGGCGCGTCAGAAACCCTGCCGCACCCAGCAGCATGATGGCAATCTCGAGCGCCTTCACAAACCGGATGAGCCGCGATTTCTCCCACTTGTCGGCGATCTGGCCCGAGGTCGCTGAGAACAGCACGAAAGGCGCGATGAAGATCGCGGCAATGAGAAAGGCCGTGCGGTCGGGATCGGTGCCCGGAAAGAGGCTCGCCTGATAGGTGACCAGCCCGGTGAAGGCGATCTTGAAGACGTTGTCATTGCCCGCGCCCAGGAACTGGGTCCAGAAGAACGGCGCAAAGCGGCGTTGCCCAAGCAGCGTGAACTGGGACGAAGGCAACTCGGCGTCAAGCCCTTGCGCTGCCTCGTGACTGGCACCATCATCCATTCCATCTCCTCTAGAAGCCCTCGCGGGCCGAACGTCTGCGCCTCGATACCCCATGGGATGCCGCGTGCGCCCCGGCGATGGCGCGCAGGCGGGCCCCTTGCTGCAGCAGTGTAGCGTGGCGCGCCAGCGCATTGCAGTCTCGCGCGCGCCGCTCGCAGAAGGCGCGCCCGGTGCGCCCGCGGGTCGCGCCCTGCGCTACCGCGGCATCGGGACCCTAACCGTCGGCGACACTCTGCGCCATTCTCTGGGCGAGCGCGCGGCCGCTCAGCCACGCGCCTTCGAGCCGCGCCCCGGCGCACCAGTCGCCGCACACGCCCAGCCGCTGCTCGCGGCTCCACAGGCAGCCGCTCGACAGGGGCGCCTCGGGCAGGGCATGCGCCCAACGCTCCAGCGCCGTGTACACGGGCTGCAGCGAGGTACCGGTGAGTTCGGTAAACGCCTTCCAAAGCTTCACGCGGACGTCATCGGGATCGTCATCGAAGTGCTCCCTGCTCCATGCCGGGGGCGCCTGCGCGATCCAGCGTTCGCCGCTGCGCCGCCCGGGCTTTGACGAGTCGTGGGCGATCCAGGCAAGGCGCCCGCCCTCGACGAACGCGCCGTCATACGGGAGGTCCAGGGGCGCGCCAAACCCAAGCATGAGGGTCCAGCAGGGTTCGATGCGCACGCGGCGCGCCAGGGCCGCAAGCTCCGGGGCACCCTCGAGGAGGTCCGCCGCCAGTGGCGCAGGCAGGGCGAGCGCCAGAGCATCGTAGAGGCCCTCGGTGATCTCGATGTGTCCGGGACCCGCGCGCAGGGCGGGGTCAGCCACGTGCTGGAGCGTCCAGCCCCCCGTGTCGAGGCGCTCGATGCGGCAGATACGCTCTTCAAGGCGGACATCCACGCCGCGCGCGAGGTGAGTGGCCAGCGCCGCCATGCTCGGCACGCCCACGTAACGCAGGGGCTGATCGGATTTCAGAATCGCGCGACCACCATCGGCCATGGCGGCGATGCGCCCGTGCCAGGGCGCGACGATGCCCTCCGACTCCCAGGCGTGCACGGCATCGGCGAAGGCCGGATCGCGCACCGTGAAATACTGCGCGCCATGATCGAAGCTGCCGATCTCGGTCTGATGCGCTCCCGCCCGGCCGCCCGGCGCGCCCGCGGCCTCGAACACGGTGACTGCCGCGCCCGCTCTTGCAAGCGCGCGCGCGCAACTGAGGCCCGCTATGCCTGCGCCGACGACGGCGATCGATGGGGACATGGACTAAGCCCGCGAAACGGTTGCAGCGCAGGCCAGGGGCGCTCGCGGCTGCGGACGGCGGCCCCGCGGGCGCGGGTCAGGCGTGCGGTGGCTCAGGGGCCGCTTCCTCGGGCCAGTCGCGGATGTAGGCCTTGAGCATCTTGTTCTCGAAGCTCTGCGCCTCGTGCACGGCGCGTGCCACGTCGTAGAACGAGATCACCCCGAGGAGCGTGCGACCATCCATGACCGGCAGATAGCGCGTGTGGCGCTCAAGCATCATGCGCCGCACCTCCATCAGATCCGTGTTGGGATTGCCCGTCAGGGGCTGGTCGTCCATGACGCTGCCGATGAGCGTGGTGCCGACCACGCCACCCTGGCGCTGCAGCACGAGGATGATCTCGCGGAAGGTGAGCATTCCGACCAGTTCGCCATAGGCCATCACGACCAGGGAGCCGATGTCGTTTTCAGCCATGGTCTGGATCGCATCCGCAAGCGGTGTTTCGGGCGTGACCGTAAACAGGGCATTGCCCTTGACCCTCAGTATCTCGCTGACCAGCATGATGACCTCCTATAGCGCCCCAAGGGGCGCAGAATTGGGCGCGGTTCTCTTCGGTTCAGGATCCGGACGCCGCACCCTATCGGTCCCGAATCGCTTTCATTTTCTCGCAGGCCATGACCAGCGCCTGCGTGATTCCTGTCTCCCAGGCCGAATGTCCGGCATCCTCCACGACCACATATTGCGCCCCCGTCCACGTGCGCGCCAGCAGGTCGGCGGTCGCGATCGGGCAGATCATGTCGTAGCGCCCCTGCACGATCACCGCCGGCAGGTGGCTGATGCGTGACAGGTTATCGAGCAGCGCATTCTCCGGAAAAAATCCGCCGTTCACGAAGTAATGGGTCTCAAGCCGCGCGATGCCAAGCGCAACCGCGTCTTCCTCGGAATGGGCGATGAGCGAAGGGTTTGGACGCAGCGCCGAACAGCAGGCCTCATAGCGGCTCCAGGCGCGCGCAAGGGGCAGGTGCACGAGCGGGTCGGGGTCGTGGAGCGCCGCGTAGAACCACTGGGCGAGCCGGCCCTGCTCGGCC
>PLEY01000161.1:0-44163 GCA_003136595.1 Burkholderiales bacterium | reverse complement strand
AGGCGCTCGATGTCCTCGATCAGAAGCGGTGTGGAATTGCTGCGGCTCTCTCCGAGCGGGGTGGAACGGCCGGCCCCGCGCTGGTCAAAGAGCACAATGCGGTAATGGCGTGGATCAAAGAACTGGCGCGCCCGGGGCGAGGTGCCGCCCCCGGGCCCGCCGTGCAGATACAGCACCGGCACGCCCTGGGGATTGCCGCTTTCCTCCCAGTACATCGTGTGCAGGTCATCGAGCGCCAGCATGCCGGCTGCACGCGCCTCCAGAGGCGGGTCAGNNGGTTGGATCCGCGTGGAGTGGCGGGCGCAGAAGGCGCGCTCTCCCCAATGCTAACATTAGCTTCCCCTGCCCTGTGCTGCTGTCGTCGACTTTTGCGATGCACAAGCCAGGTCCGCCACCCAGATGCCCCGCGACAGGACGCCATGACAACAGAACGTGAGGGGGACCGCAGCCGGCCCCCGGGCCCGCGCCATCCCGGTTTCGACACCCTCACGCTCCACGCCGGTGCGGTACCGGACCCGGCCACGGGCGCACGCGCCACGCCGATCTACGCGACGACCGCCTTTGTCTTCGAGGACAGCGACCACGCCGCGGCGCTGTTCAACATGGAGCGCGCCGGTCACGTCTATTCGCGCATCTCCAATCCCACCAATGCCGTCCTGGAGGAGCGCATCTGCGCCCTCGAGCAGGGTGTCGCGGCACTGGCCACGTCCAGCGGTCAGGCCGCCTTGCATCTTGGGGCGAGCACGATCTGCAGTGCCGGCAGTCACATCGTCGCCAGCCGCGCCCTGTACGGGGGTTCCCAGAACCTGCTCGCCTTCACCCTGCCGCGCTTTGGGATCGAGACCACCTTCGTCGATCCCCGCGACCTCGATGCCTGGCGCGATGCGATCCGCCCGAACACCAAGCTGCTCTTCGGCGAGGCCCTGGGCAACCCCGCACTGGATGTCCTCGACGTCCCCTCGGTCGCAGCCATCGCCCACGAGCGCGGCCTGCCGCTCCTCGTCGATGCCACCTTCACGACACCCTGGCTCCTGCAGCCGATCGTGCACGGTGCTGATCTCGTGTTCCACTCCGCGACCAAGTTCCTGGGTGGGCACGGCGTGGCGATGGGGGGCCTTCTGGTCGATTCCGGTCGCTTCGACTGGGTCAAGGCGCACGCCCAGAACGGCCATTTCGCCGAACTCGTCAAACCCTACGCCGGCTTTCACGGCATGGTGTTCGCCGAGGAATCCACGGTCGCCGCCTTCGCGCTGCGTGCGCGCCGCGAGGGTCTGCGCGATTTCGGGGCCTGCATGAGTCCCCACGATGCGTTCCAGTTGCTGCAGGGACTCGAGACGCTGCCGCTGCGCATGGCGCGGCACGTCGAGAATGCGCGCAAGGTGGTCGCCTTCCTCGCGGGACACCCGATGGTCGCTGCGGTCAGCTATCCCGAATTGCCGAACCACCCGGATCACGAACTCGCCCGCCGGCTCCTGCCGCGCGGCTGCGGTGCGGTGCTGAGCTTCACCCTGAAGGGCAACCGGGCCCAGGGGCGCCGCTTCGTCGAGTCGCTCACGCTGTTCTCGCATCTGGCCAATGTGGGCGATGCCAAGTCGCTCGTCATCCATCCGGCCTCGACGACCCATTTCCGGCTCACCGACGCCGATCTCAAGGGGGCCGGCATCAGCCAGGGTACGGTGCGACTGTCCGTCGGGCTCGAGGATCCCTCGGACCTGCTCGACGATCTTGAGCGGGGCTTGAAGGCGGCCGAGAAGGCCGGCGAGCGGGTGGCCGAGAAGGCGCCCGGGCAGGGAGCCGCCTGATGGAGCTGAGCGTCGCGGGTGCGAGCGCGTATTTCTACACCGGCGGCAAGCCCTGGCAAAGCGGGCAGCCGTGCCTGACATTCATCCATGGCGCACAGCACGACCACAGCGTGTGGATCCTGCAGTCGCGCTACTTCGCACACCATGGCTTTAACGTGCTGGCGCCCGACCTGCCTGGCCACGGCCGCAGCAGCGGGCCGCCCCTGGCGAGCATCGAGGCGCAGGCGGGCTGGATGGCGGGGCTCCTGGATGCGGCCGGCGTCCAGAGCACCGTTCTGATCGGCCACAGCATGGGCTCCCTTATCGCCCTGGAGTTCGCAGCGCAGGCGCGCGCGCGCGTGGCGCGCGTGGCGCTGCTTGCGCCGGCGTATCCGATGCAGGTCTCCGCGGCGCTCCTCGACGCCGCCCGCGACGACGAGCCGCGCGCCATCGAGATGATCAACATCTGGTCCCACAGCTCACGTGCCGGCGGGTTTTCCCAGAAGCCCTCGAATCCCGGGCCGGGCTTTTGCCTGGTGCTTGGCAACCAGAGGCTCATGGAGCGCCAGAGCCCGGGCGTGCTGCATGTCGATTTCTCGGCCTGTAACGCCTACCGAAACGAAGCCGCCCTGACCGGACTGGGCGTGCCGGCGCTGGTCCTCCTTGGCGAACGCGACGCCATGACCCCGGCGCGCGCCGGCCGCGCGCTTGCCGCCCGTCTGCCGCAGCACGAGGTCCAGACCATCGCAGGCGCGGGGCACGCGCTCATGGGTGAGGCTCCCGATGCGGTGCTCGAGGCGCTCAAGCCCTTCGTTGCTGCCGCCTGGTGTTGACGTGGACTTCCACACCTTCGTCCTCTACGTGCTGACCGAAGGCGCGCTCTCGCTCGCACCGGGTCCGGCGGTCATGCTCGTCGTCGCCACCGGCCTCACCCAGGGTGCGCCCCGGGCAGCCTTGGCGACCGCCGGGATCCTGAGCGCGAACCTGCTCTATTTTCTGGTCTCGGCAACCGGGCTTTCCTCCCTCCTGGCAGGCTCGGTCGGGTTATTCCAGGCGGTGCGGTACCTGGGCGCCCTGTACCTGCTCTGGCTCGGTGCCACGGCGATCCTCGGCAAGCCCGGCGTGCTGTCTCCACTCGCGGCGGCGAGCGCGGGCCCCCTTCGGACCTATCGCGCGGGCCTTCTGCTGCAGCTTGGCAATCCCAAGTCCCTGCTGTGCTTCCTCGCCATCCTGCCCCAGTTCATCGATCCGCGCGCGCCCCTTGGCACCCAGATGATCTGGCTTGCCGCGGGCTCGATGCTCCCCGAACTCGCCATTCTCGTGGGCTACGGCCACCTCGCCGCACGCGCCAGGCGGCTGTACGCGACCGAGCGCTTTGCCCGCTGGACCGAACGCCTGGCGGGCGGCCTTCTGATCGGCACGGCCGCGCTCGTGGCGGGCGCGGGCCGGTGATGGGGCGCGACGCACCCGGGCTTTGCTAGAGGACTTCGGCGAGCGTGCGTGCGAGCGTGGTCTCAGGCGTTGCGCTGACCACGGCGCGTAACGGGTCGTCCTTGGTGAAGCCGATCTCGGCGCTGCGCGGACCATCAAATGCGAACATCCGGAACAGTCGCGCAAGATCGATGCGGGCGGGGTCTGCCGTGAACATCCAGAGATCGGGGACCCGGGCCTGCGTGGAGGGCGCGGGTCCGGCGGGCCGCACGCGCAATACGATCCCTTCGGCCTCCATGCGCTCGAGAATCTCCGCGCAGCGCTCGAGGTCAAGCCGCGCCAGGTCGGCTGCCGCCTTGACCTCGAGGCCCGGCACCGGGCTGCCGCGCACGCTCTGCAAGGCGCGCAGCAGGCGCAGACTCTCGGAGAAGCGGTGGCCGGGAGCCGCCGGTGCATCCCAGCGCCGGTCATAGAGGAGCGGCAGCGCTGCGGCAAGCGTCGCGCCGGCGAGCGTGATGAGCCAGCTCACATAGACCCACAGCAGAAAAATCGGCAGGGCGGCGAGGGCGCCGTAGATCGCTGTGTAGGTCGGAAAGCGCGCGATGTAGAGCGCGAAGCCGCGCTTGGCGAGTTCGAACAGAATGGCACCGGCAAAGCCGCCGACCAGAGCGTCGCGCCAGGCGACGGGCCGGTTCGGAACGTAGACGTAGAGCGCCGCATAGGCGAGCGCCAGGAGCAGCAGGGGCACGAAGTCGATCAGGATCGCCACACCCAGGCTCGGCCTGTTGACGAAGCCCGCCGAAGCCGAGACCAGATAGGATGTGAGGGTCAGGCTTGAGCCCAGAACCAGCGGACCGGTCGTCAGGATCGCCCAGTAGACCAAGACGCGCTGGTAGAGCGGCCGCGGGCGACGCACGCGCCAGATGGTGTTGAAGGCCCGGTCAATGGTGAGCATGGTCGACACCGCCGTTGCCGCGAGGAACAACAGGCCGATCAGCGTCAGCCCGCGGGCCTTGGCGACGAACTGGTTCAGATAGCGGAAGATCGAGTCGGAGACACTCTCGGGCATCAGGTTTTGCAGGAGCAGACTGCGCAGGCTGTCCTGGATCTCGGCGAACACCGGCAGTGTGCTGAGGACTGCAAAGACGATCGTGATGAGCGGCACGAGCGAGAGCACGGTTGTGAAGGTCAGGCTGCCGGCGACCTGGGCGATGCGGTCCTCGTCGGCGCGGCGCGCGGCAAACCCAAGGACCTCACCGAGCGTGCGCCAGGCGCGTCGTACCGCGCCTGCCGGGAGTGGGAAGGATGCGTTTTGCATGGCGTCCTATAATACCTGTCCAGATCCCCCGGCCCCGCCATGCTCGACATCCTCGTTCTCTACTACAGCCGCCAAGGCGCAACCCGCAAGCTCGCAGAATGCATCGCAACCGGGGTTGAGAAGGTGGCGGGCGTTGAGGCCCGACTGCGTACTGTGCCGGCCCTGACCACGGTGACCGCACCGCTCGAGCCCGAAGTCCCGGCATCCGGTGCGCCCTATGTTGAACTCGAGGATCTGGAGGCGTGCGCCGGTCTCGCGCTCGGCTCGCCCACGCGCTTTGGCAACATGGCCGCGCCGCTCAAGCATTTTCTCGACAGCACCGGCGCGCTCTGGTTCAAGGGCGCCCTGATCGGCAAGCCCGCCTGCGTGTTCACCTCGACGGGCAGCCTGCACGGGGGCCAGGAGACGACGCTCGTGTCGATGATGCTGCCCCTGCTGCATCACGGCATGCTGGTCATGGGGCTGCCTTACAGCGAAGCCGACCTGCAGACGACACCAGCCGGGGGCACGCCCTATGGGGCGAGTCACCACGCCGGTCCCAACGCACAGGCGCCGCTCCACGAGGCCGAGGCGCGTCTTGCCGAGGCGCTCGGGCGAAGGCTCGCCGACATCGCCGTGCGGCTGGCAGGCCGCTGATCGTGCGCCTCTTCTCGGGCATCGCGCTGGGAAGCCTCGTGGCCCTGATCCTGCTTGGGATTGCCGTCGAACTCTGGCTCGCGCCGCTGCGCCCGCACGGCAGCTGGCTGGTCCTGAAGGTCATCCCGCTCCTGTGCGCCGTGCCGGGCAACCTGCGCCGCAACCTGTACACGATGCAATGGACCTCGATGCTGGTGCTGCTGTATGCGGCCGCCGGGCTGATCGGCACCCTCGTCGGGCACGGCGCATCCGCCACCTGGAGCGGCGTGGAAGGCGTGCTCGCCCTGGTCTACTTCGCAAGCGCCCTCGCCTATCTCCATCCCCATAAGCGCCTCGCGCAGGCGACCAAGGCCGCCCTCGCCCGGGCCGCCGCGGCTCCGGAGTAGCCCCTTGCCCGATCCGGCCGCACTGCAGGAAGCTCTGGGCGCCGTCCTCGACCCGGCGGGCCTCATCACTGAGGCGCAGGGGATGGAGGCGGCCCTCTCGGACTGGCGCGGCCGCTACGTCGGCCGGGCGGCAGCGCTCGTGCGGCCCGCCTCGACGGCCGAAGTGGCGGCCGTGGTGCGCGTCTGCCTCGCGCACCGCGCCCCGATCGTCCCGCAAGGCGGCAACACCGGCCTCGTCGGGGGCGCGACGCCCGACGCCTCCGGACGCGCCGTGGTCCTCCAGCTGGGGCGCATGAACCAGATCCGCGCCCTCGACGCCATCGGCAACACCATCACGGCGCAGGCCGGCGTGGTGCTTGCCACGCTGCAGAAGGCCGCCCTCGAGGCAGAGCGCCTGTTCCCGTTAAGTCTCGCCTCGGAAGGCAGCTGCACGCTGGGTGGCAACCTCTCGACCAATGCGGGCGGCACCGCCGTGCTGCGCTACGGCAACACCCGCGAGCTCTGCCTCGCACTGGAGGCGGTCACGCCCGACGGCGCCATCATCGGCAGCCGCGACGGGCTTCTGCAGGGGCTGCGCAAGGACAACACCGGCTATGACCTGCGCGATCTGTTCATCGGTGCCGAGGGAACGCTCGGCATCATCACGACCGCGGTCATGAAGCTCTTTCCCCTGCCGCGCACGCGCCTGACCGCCTTTGCTGCGGTTGCCTCACCGAGCCAGGCGCTCGCGCTGCTGGAACGAGCGCACAGCGCCCTCGGTTCGACCCTGACCGCGTTCGAACTGGTCTGCGATCTGGCCCTCGAACTGGTCGAGAGGCACTTTCCGGGCAACCGCTATCCGCTCGAGGGCAGCCGCCCGCGCAGCCCCTATGGCGTGCTCATCGAGATCTCCGATCACGAGGATGAAGCCCGCGCGCTCGCGCGCTTCGAAGGCCTGCTCGCCCGTGCGCTCGAGGACGGCGTCGCCTCTGACGCGGTGGTTGCGCAAAGCCTCGCCCAGGCAGAGGCCCTGTGGTCGCTCCGCGAGCTCATCTCCGAGGCCCAGGCAGCCGAAGGCCAGAACATCAAGCACGACATTTCGTTGCCGATCGGACGCATCGCAGCGTTCATCGCGTCGACTGATGCCGCGCTTGCGGCTGCGTTTCCGGGCGTGCGCATGATCAATTTCGGTCACCTCGGTGACGGCAACCTGCACTACAACGTCTCGCCGCCCGCCGGGGCGCCCGCAGCGCCCTTCATGGCCCGGCAGGAGGCCATCAACCGCCTGGTGTATGACGCAGTCGATGCCCATGGCGGCTCGATCAGCGCCGAGCATGGGCTGGGCCAGCTAAAGCGCGAGGCGATCCGGCGCTACAAGTCGCCCAACGATCTCGCGCTCATGCGAACGCTAAAGCGCGCACTCGACCCGCACGGCATCATGAACCCCGACAAGGTCCTCTAAACCAGCCGGACCAGGGCGGATGCGCCCGGGGGCAGCGACCCGCTCTGGAGGTCCTCGTCGGCGCAATCCTCGATTGCGGCCTGCGCGCGCTCGATGAGACCGACATCATTGTTTGCCAGGAACACGGGATCGCTGAGGAGCCGGCGCCAGGTGCGCGCACCCGGGCAGCCGTTGTAGAGCCCGAGCATGTGGCGGACCACATGGCGCAGCTGCGGTGCGGGATGCCTGGCTTCAGACAGGTAACGCCTGGCATAAGTGCTCATCGCCTCGACCACCATGGCGCGGCTGGGCGGCACGCGCGTGGTGCCAAACACGCGCCGCCCGACCGCCGCCAGCTTGTAGGGGTTATGGTAGGCCTCGCGCCCCCACATCACGCCATCGACCTGCTCGAGAGCGAGATCGACCTCGTCGAAAGTGGACAGGCCGCCGTTCAAGACGATCTCGAGCTCTGGGAAGTCGCGCTTGAGCCGGTATACCCACTCGTAGCGCAGCGGTGGAATCTCGCGATTCTGCTTGGGTGACAGGCCGCTTAGCCAGGCATTGCGCGCATGGACGATGAAGGTCTCGCAGCCGGCGCGGGCGAGCCGGCCGACGAATTCGACCAAAAGGCCATAGTCCTCGTTGCGGTCGATGCCGATGCGGTGCTTGACCGTGACCGGGATGTCGACCGCAGCGCGCATGGCGGCCACGCACTCGGCCACCAGTTTCGGCTCGGCCATGAGGCATGCACCGAAGGCCCCGCGCTGCACACGCTCCGAGGGGCAGCCGCAGTTCAGGTTGACCTCGTCATAGCCCCAGCGCTCGGCGAGCCGCGCAGCCTGGGCGAGCAGGGCCGGCTCGCTGCCCCCCAGCTGGACCGCGACCGGGTGCTCCTCGGCATTGAAATCGAGATGCCGGGCCACGTCTCCGAAGATGAGGGCCTGCGCCGCGATCATCTCGGTGTAGAGCACGGCCTCAGGCGCGAGCAGGCGGTGGAAGTAGCGGCAATGCCGATCGGTCCAGTCCATGAGCGGGGCGACACAGAAGCGGTGCTGCATGGCAGGTCAGTCCGGTTGAGTTCGCAGGGCGCCCCGGGCGGCGCTCGTGCGACAGGGTGACGGATTTTCGCTATAGTCTATTCGACATATATCGAGATGGTCTTGCCGATGAACTGGCTCACTGCGATTTTCGGCCTGCTCGGCCTCTATGGCCTGGCCGGTCTTCTCTACACGTTTGCGAAGGCGGACGGCCCTGCGGAGGCGGGCGCCGTCGAGTTCTGGGGTACCGTGGTGGTGCTCTGCGCCATCGCCGCCGGGATCAATGAATGGCGCGCGCGGCGCCGTGCCACGCGCATCCGCCGGAGCACAGGCGATGGCGGCGCCCAACCCTAGGCCTCCACGGGTGTCCAGAAGGCCGCCAGTTCGTGCAAGGCGAGCCCGAAGAGCACCACCGAGCCACCCACCAGGGTCGCGAGCGACGGGATCTCCCCGGCGCCAAGCCAGGCCCACAGCACACCAAAGACGATCTCGAGAAGGTCCAAGAGTGACGTCTCCGGGGCCGACAGATAGGGCACCACGCGCAGCATCAGGATGCACGGCAGGCCAAGCTGGAAGACGCCCAGAAATGCGAGCAGCCCAAGATCGTGGAGCGACGGGGTGAGCGGCCAGGCGAACGGCGCTGTGACCGCGATCGACAGGGCACACCCGATGAGGAGAGCCGGTACGAACTCGACCGACGCGCCCGCCTTTTTCATCGCGACCAGGTTCAGAGCCGAGGCGAGTGGCACACCCAGCGCGATCCACACCCCTCCCATGGCATCGAGATTGAAGTCGCGCGCGAACATGCAAACAAGGCCCGTGGTGACCAGAACGATCGCGACCCAGGTGCGGCGCAGGATGCGCGTGCCGAGCACGAGCGCCGCCAGGACTGCCGTGAGCAGCGGCGCGAGGCTGTAGACGACGAGCGTGTTGGCGACACTCGTGCGGGCGAGCGCGAACATGAAGCAGCAGAACATCGCGCACCACATGGCCCCCGAGAAGAGCGTCGGCGCGCTGAACACGAGCGGAAGGCGTTTGTGCTTCATCGCCACCCAGACGAGGTAGACGAGCACAGCCAGCCCGGCAAACACGCTGCGCCACAGTGTGATCGCAGGGCCCGTCGGGGCATCCAGATGGCGCGTCACAGCCCCGGCCACACTCCACATCAGGGTCGCGAGGACGAGACCGCCGACCGCAAGCGCGTGCCGGCGCGCGTCCTCCGCGACCGTCATCGTGCGGCGGTCCCTAGGCCGCTTCGCGCATGGCGCGCTTGCGCTCGTGTTCCTTCAGATGGCGCTTGCGCAGCCGGATGCTCTGCGGGGTGATCTCGACGAGTTCGTCATCGGCGATGAACTCGACCGCGTATTCGAGCGTGATCTGGATCGGCGGGACGAGCCGCACCGCCTCGTCGGTGCCGGAGGCGCGCACATTGGTGAGCTGCTTGCCCTTGATCGGATTGACCACGAGATCGTTGTCGCGGCTGTGGATGCCGATGATCATGCCCTCGTAGACCGGATCGCCCGGCACCGTGAACATGCGCCCGCGGTCCTGCAGCTTCCAGAGTGCATAGGCGACCGCCTCCCCGTCATCCTGGCTGATCAAGACGCCGTTGCGCCGCTCGGCCATCTCGCCACCCTTGATCGGCGCATATTCGTCGAAGATATGGTTCAAGAGCCCGGTGCCGCGCGTGAGCGTCATGAACTCCGACTGCAGGCCGATCAGGCCGCGGGCGGGGATCCGGTACTCGAGGCGCACGCGACCCTTGCCGTCCGGCTGCATGTCGAGAAGGTCGGCACGGCGCCGTCCAAGCTCCTCCATGACACCGCCCTGATTGGCTTCCTCGACATCCACCGTCAGGAGCTCGAAGGGTTCGTGCTTCTCGCCGTTGACCTCCTTTAGCACGACACGCGGCCGCGACACCGCCAGTTCATAGCCCTCGCGGCGCATGTTCTCAAGCAGGATCGTCAGATGCAGCTCGCCCCGCCCCGAGACCTCGAAGACGGTCTCGTCGCCGGTCTCGACGACCTTCAGGGCGACGTTCGACTTCAACTCGCGCATCAGGCGCTCGCGGATCTGGCGACTCGTGATGAACTTGCCCTCGCGTCCGGCAAGAGGCGATGTGTTCACGCAGAAATTCATGGTGAGCGTGGGCTCGTCCACGCGCAGGAGCGGCAGCGCGTCGGGCTGGTCGGGCGCGCACAGGGTCGAGCCGATGCTGATCTCCTCGATGCCGTTGATGAGGACGATGTCGCCCGCTTCGGCGACCTCGGCGAGCTCGCGATCGAGACCCCGGAAAGTCAGCACCTGGTTGATGCGCGCCTTCACCGGCACGGCGCCCGGGCCATTGATGACGATCACATCCTGGAGCGGTCGCACCCGGCCCCGCGATATGCGCCCGATGCCGATCTTGCCCACATAGCTCGAGTAGTCGAGCGAGGAGATCTGCAGCTGTAAGGGCCCGTCGGAATTGTCATCACGCACCGGCACGTGCTTGATGATCGCCTCGAACAGGGGACGCATGTCCGTGCCGGGCTCCTTGGGGTCGAGCATCGCATAGCCATTGAGCGCCGAGGCATAGACCACCGGGAAATCGAGCTGCTCCTCGGTTGCGCCCAGCTTGTCGAACAGATCGAAGGTGGCATTGATCACGTAGTCGAGGCGGGCGCCGGGACGGTCGACCTTGTTGATGACCACGATCGGCTTGAGCCCCTGCGCGAGCGCCTTGCGCGTCACGAAGCGCGTCTGCGGCATCGGCCCCTCGACGGCATCGACGAGCAGCAGCACACCGTCGACCATGGAGAGGACCCGCTCGACCTCTCCGCCAAAGTCGGCATGCCCGGGGGTGTCGACGATATTGATGTGCGTGCCCTCGTACTCGACGGCACAGTTCTTTGCCAGGATCGTGATGCCGCGCTCCTTTTCCAGGTCGTTGCTGTCCATGACGCGTTCGGCGATGTGCTGATTCTGCCGGAACGTGCCGGATTGGCGCAGCAGCTGGTCAACCAGCGTGGTCTTGCCGTGATCGACGTGGGCGATGATGGCGATGTTACGAAGGGCGCGGCGCATGCGTGGCTCGCTTTAGAGTAAACGGAGAAGGGGCTCGACCACCCGGCGGGCGGCGGCTCGACGCGTACTGACGGGTGGGCGGCGCCACGGTCCCTATAGATGACGGGGACGTGCCGCGCCGGCCAGAAAAGTCGGGCCTGAGCAAACCGGTCATTATAGCAGGGGTGCTCGGTTTCTGCCCCCCTTGTTTGCGAGAAGGGGGCTCCGTGTCGCCGGCTAAGGACGGCTGGCCATGACCCGCAGCGGACGCAGCCGACCGGCGGCGCTGACCTCGCCCACGCCCATGAACTGCCCCGGAACCACGCTCTGGACATAGACCCGCACGCGCGCCGCATCGGCCCGCGGCTCCAGTTCCAGCGTCTGGCCGCAGGCCCAGCGGGCGGCCTCCTCCGCCCCGAGCGCGAGCGGGGTCAGGTCCTGCACCAGCGCGTCCACCGGCAGGAGACACTCAGTACGGCGCGCGGCCGAAACAGCCTCGAGAGCCTCGAGCGAGACGGCCGCATCGAGCGTTAGCGCGCCGACCGCCGTGCGGCGCAGCGCACGCAGATGCGCCCCGGTACCCAGCGCGCGGCCGATGTCCTCGGCGAGCGTACGGATATAGGTGCCCTTCGAGCAGCGCACTTCGATGTCGATCTCGGTTCTGCCCAGGCGGCGCAATTCCAGCGCATGGATGGTGACCGGGCGCGCCGCCCGTTCGAGCGTGACCCCAGCCCGTGCGTACTCGTAGAGCGGCCGGCCAGCGCGCTTGAGCGCCGAGTACATCGGCGGGATCTGCAGGATCGCCCCCCGGAACTCCGCCAGGACCGCCTCGAGCTCCGAAGGTGCCACCTGGACTGGGCGCCTCTCGAGGACCTCGCCCTCGGCGTCGCCGGTGGTGGTGGTCTCGCCGAGCCGCACCGTGGCGGCGTAGGTCTTGTCGGCGTCGAGGAGATCCGATGCGAACTTGGTCGCCTCACCAAGGCACACCGGCAAGAGGCCGCTGGCCAGCGGATCAAGCGTGCCGGTGTGGCCCGCCTTGGCCGCGTTTAAGAGCCACTTCGCGCGCCCGAGCGCCGCGTGCGAGGACCACCCGAGCGACTTGTCGAGCAAAAGGACGCCATGGACGGGGATGCGGGGCATGAATGGGGAGACGCACTGGGCGCCGGGTCAAGGCGGTCTGCGCGGCCTGCACAGACGCCGCCGCCAGGCTCGGTTCAGTCCTTGGCACGCTCGGCGTTCGCAAGGTCGATGAGGTGCGACAGGCCGACGCCGCGCTTGACCGAATCGTCGTGCACGAAATGCAAGGTCGGCACGGTATGGATATGCAGGCGCTTGTAGAGCAGGCTGTGCAGCCACCCCGACTTGTCCTGGAGCGCGGCCCGCGCACCTTCAGGGTCGTCAAGCAGGGTGGTGAAAAACACCTTCGCATGCGCATAGTCGGCCGTGATCTCGACGCCGGTCAGGGTGACGAGCGCGGCCCGTGGATCCCGGATCTCGCGAGGGATCAGTTCGGCCAGATCACGCCGGATCTGCTCGGCGATACGCAAGCCGCGATTGACCGGTGCCTTGGAATGTCGCGACGCCATGGTTTTCTCGATAGGAATACGCGAGTGTACACCCCCCGTCCCGCTCAGTTCGCGCCGGGGCTGCCCGGTGGCAGCTGGACATGGGCGAACACCCGGGGAGCATTTTGCGGCGCGACAAATTCGTGCACCTCGAGCGAGCCCGGATTGTAAGTGGTCACCGCGGTCTGCTTTAGACCCAGCGACGCGAGGAATGCGGCGATGCCATTTCCCGGATCATAGACGTTGTTCTTGCGGGTGATGAAATAGACCGTGTGGTGCCCGCCCACCGCCTTGCGGATCGCCGCAAGGTTCTGGCCCTGGACAGATGGGGCACACTTGCCCGAGGGATAGCGCGCGGTCATGCCGGGCGACGGAAAGTTGGCGGGCGCACCCTGCAGGGGCACGGCCGCGTGAATGTCCTCGAAGGCATGCGAGAGCGGCAGGGCGAGCTCGTTGGCAGCCACGAGCACCACCACATCGCTCTTGGCTGAAAGCGACAGGGGATGACCGCTTGCGACCTCGGTGGCGATGCGATCCCATGGCTCCTTGCCCTGGTAGTTTTCGAACCAGAGGCCAAGCGCCGCCGCGTGGGCGACGAGCGCCACCGCCAGGGTGCCGTAGCGCATCCAGGGCCGCTTGATCAACATGACGGCGGCTGCCGTGACGATCACCACCGCAGGTGCGACCCCGATCAGGGCTCTCGCGATGAAGATCGGCTTGATCGTCATGCTCAGTGCATAGTTCAGTCCCACCGGTCCGGCGATGAGAAAACCGAGGAGAAGCGCCTGGCGCCACGCGCCACGGCGCCACATCAGGATGAGGCCTCCGACCAGGGCCAGCACGGCCCACCAGACCGCATCGAACGCGTTCAGGCTGACGACAAAGCGCAGTTCATTGGCAAACCGCCAGCCCTCCGGTTTCGGAATCCAGAAATCGGATTCGACGCCGCGTGCCTGCTCAAGGAGCGTCGGCACATACGGCAGCCACAGGAGAACCACGATGGCGACCACGAACAACAGCGGCTTGAGCAGATGGCGCGAGCGCACGTCGAGGGCGAGAAGCAGCACGAACGCGGCGCACAATGCGGCGATGATGAGGACCGAGGTGTTGTTGGTCCAAAGCACGATGATCCCGCCCACGAGCAGCGCAACCCAGCCGGCCAGCGCCGACTCGACCGGGCTTCCAAGGAGCCGCAGCACCGACCCGAACCACGGGGCGGCGGGGCCCGCCGGCTGGCTTGCGGTGCCAGGGACCTGCGGTGCTTGGTGGGCAAGCGGGGCAACCCGGGCGACCCGCGCGATGCGCAGCGCGCCAAAGGCGATCAACGACGCGCCAAAGCACAGGAGCGTGTAGGGCCGGGCTTCGTGCCCGAATTCGACCTGAAAGGGGGTCAGGGCGAAGAGCAGCCCGGCGACCCAGCCGATGCGCCGGTCGATCTCGCGGCCTGCGAAGACGACGGCAACGGTGGTGGCCACGCCCAGGAGTGCGGACAGCGCGCGCAGCGCCACCGTGCCATCGCCGAGCGCGTCGGTCCAGGCTTTCAGAAGCACGAAATACAGCGGCGGGTGGGGATCGCACTGGGGCACGAGGCTCCACAGATCCGCGAGCGTCTGATGCGCGTCCCACCATGAGTAGCCTTCGTCGAGCCACAGGGGCTGGCTGCCCAGGCCCGCGAAGCGCAGACCCGCAGCGAGCGCGATCACGGCCAGCGGCAGGCACCAGTCAAGCCGCAGGGCGCGGCGCACGCGGACGCCCACGCTTGGATTATCAGCGAGCGCCGGCAGCGGACTGCCAGCTGGCCGCAAAGGTTCATCGAACACCTTGTCTCTCCCCTCCATGCGCGTATCCCGTCCTGGATTGAGCAAAAGGCCGCGCCCCAAGGAGGTCGCGGCCCACCCTCTTAACGACCGAGGTCACCTTTTGGTTGATCGGAAACGTCAAAAGACGCACAAAAATCTCGGGGACAAGGGATTTCAAGCCGTCCTGGAGGATCGGCTTTGGCGAGGCGAACTTGAGTGAGACCCAAATCCGGGAAAACCCTGAGCGAACTCACGGAAAATCCCTTGGTCGGCATGCCAATCGCTGCAACCGGATGGGCAGGCAGAGTCAGCGCGATGGGCGGCTGGGCGGCTGGGCGGCCACGCTGCGTGCTTGAGACGGACGCCCAGGACGGACCTTCAGGACGGACCTTCAGGANNGATGAACGTCCACGATACGCGCTCAGGACACGGGAGACAGCGGTCTCCAGCCGCCCTCGGTGCGGGGGAGACCACAATCAGGCTCCCGACGAGGGCCTCAGCCCCCGAAGGGGGGCCAAGGCGCCCAAACTTAGAGCGTTCTCGCGACTTCCTGGACCTCGAAGATCTCGAGCTGGTCGCCTTCTTTCAGGTCGTCATAGTTCTTCAGCGACAGGCCGCACTCGAAGCCGGCCTTCACTTCCTTGACGTCGTCCTTGAAGCGCTTCAAGGAATCGAGCTCGCCCGTCCAGGTGACGACGTTCTCTCGCAGGAGCCGGACCATCGCGCCCCGCTTCACCGTGCCCTCGAGCACCATGCAGCCTGCGACCGCGCCCACTTTGGGGATACGGAACACCTGGCGGATCTCGACCATGCCGATCTGCTGCTCGCGCTTTTCCGGGGACAACATGCCCGACATCGCCGCTTTGACCTCGTCGACCGCGTCATAGATGATGTTGTAGTAGCGGATGTCGATGCCGTTGCCTTCGGCGAGCTTCCTTGCCGACTGGTCGGCGCGCACGTTAAAGCCGATCACCACAGCCTTTGAGGCGATCGCGAGATTGATGTCGGATTCGGTGATCCCGCCCACGGCCGAGTGCACGACGGTGACCTTGACCTCGCTCGTGGAGAGCTTGTTCATCGCATGGACGATCGCCTCCTGGGAGCCCTGGACGTCCGCCTTGATGATGAGCGGCAGGGACTTGACCTCGCCCTCGCCCATCTGCTCGAACATGTTCTCGAGCTTGGCCGCCTGCTGCTTGGCGAGCTTGACGTCGCGGAACTTGCCCTGCCGGAACAAGGCGATCTCTCGCGCCTTGCGCTCATCGCCCAGCACGATGACCTCCTCGCCGGCCGGGGGCACCTCGGTCAGGCCCTGGATTTCCACGGGGATGGAGGGCCCGGCCTCGTGGACCGACTTGCCGGACTCGTCGAGCATCGCGCGCACCCGTCCGAAAGACGAGCCCGCAAGGACGATGTCACCGCGCTTGAGCGTCCCCGACTGGACCAGGATGGTGGCCACCGGGCCGCGGCCCTTGTCGAGCTTGGCCTCGATGACGAGGCCCTTGGCGGGCGCATCCTTGGGTGCGGTGAGTTCCAGCACTTCGGCCTGCAGCAGCACATTCTCAAGCAGCGAATCGATGCCCTCGCCGGTCTTGGCCGAGACGCTAACGAACGGTGACTCACCGCCGTATTCCTCGGGAACCACCCCCTCGGTCACGAGCTCCTGCTTGACCCGCTCGACATTGGCTTCGGGCTTGTCGATCTTGTTGACCGCCACCACGATCGGNNGCGACGACCAGCACCACGATATCGGTCGCCTGGGCCCCGCGCGCGCGCATGGCGGTGAAAGCCTCGTGGCCCGGCGTATCGAGGAAGGTCACGACGCCGCGCGGCGTCTCGACGTGGTAGGCGCCGATATGCTGGGTGATGCCACCCGCCTCGCCGCTGGCCACGCGCGTGCGCCGGATGTAGTCGAGCAGCGACGTCTTGCCGTGGTCGACGTGTCCCATGACGGTCACGACCGGGGCGCGCGGCTCGGCCACTGCGTCATGATGCTCCGCGCTCTCGGTCAGAAGGGCCTCGGGGTCGTCGAGCTTGGCTGCAACCGCGCGGTGACCCATCTCCTCGACCATGATCATGGCCGTCTCCTGGTCGAGCACCTGGTTGATCGTGACCATCTGGCCAAGCTTCATGAGTTGCTTGATGACCTCGGAGGCCTTGACCGCCATCTTGTGGGCGAGATCGGCGACGGTGATGGTCTCGGGCACATGGACCTCGCGCACGATCGGCTCGGAGGGCGCCTGGAATGTGGCACTGCCGCCATCGTCGGCATGCTTGTGGCGTGAGCCGCTCTTTGGTCCGCGCCAGCCACCGCCGAAGGTGTCGCCGCGGGTCTTGATGGTGCGTTTCTTGGCTGCGTCGTCCTGCCATGTCGAGGACAGCGCGGCCGACTTGACCTGCTTTTTCTCCTTCTTTTCGTCCTTCTTCGGCTCTCCGGTGGCCGGCTTGGAGACGGGCTTGTGCAGCGTGCCCTCGATGACGGCACCGGCGACGGCACCCGGCACAGCACCCGCGACCGCGCTCGGCGCGACGGCCACCGGCGCCGGCGCCGGCGCCTTGGCACGCTTGGAGGCCATGAGCTTGTTGATGCCGGCGACCTCATCCTCGACGGCGCGGCGCGCCCGGTCGCGGATATCGGCCTCCTCGCGGGCCCGCTTGTCGGCCTCCTGGGCCGCCTTGCGCGCTTCCATCGCCTCGTCGGGCGTGGTCGCCGCAGCGGTCCGCTTGGCCAGCTCGCGCGCCTCGGCGCGGACCCGCTCCTCGGCGTCGAGCCTCTCGCGCTCCAAGCGCTCCTGCTTTTCTTTCGCCTCGGCGGCCTGACGGGCGATCAGTTCCGCATGCCGGCGCGCCTCGGCCTCGCGCAGACGGCGCTGCTCCTCATCGATGACACTGACCGGCGCGGGCACCTCGACTTCGGGCGCTTCGACAACCGGCGCTGCGCTCGGCACCGGGGTCGCCTCGGAGGTATCGTCGCGCTTGACGAAGACGCGTTTCTTGCGCACCTCGACCTGGATGGTGCGTGCCTTGCCGCTGCCGTCGGCCTGCTTGATCTCGGAAGTCTGCTTGCGCGTCAGCGTGATCTTCTTCTTCTCGACCTCCTGCGCCCCGTGTGCGCGCCGCAGGGCGTCGAGCAGTTGCGCCTTGTCGGTCTCGGACAGGGCATCCTCGGCATTGCGCTTGTCAACGCCCGCCGCGCGCAGCTGTTCAAGCAGCACGGTCGCCGGCACTTTCAGTTCCGCTGCAAATTGGGCAACGTTGTTGCTTGCCATTGATTCCTCGATTCTCTCTCGCTAGTACTACGTTCCATGCAGGCCGAAGGGATGCGGGTGCGGGTGCGGGTGCGGGTCCGGGGACCGCGCGCAGCTACGCGAACCAGTGCTCCCGGGCCTTCATGATCAGCACCTTGGCACGTTCGTCATCGATGCCGGTCAGATCCACCAGTTCGTCAACGGCGAGCTCAGCCAGTTCGTCGCGGGTATGCACCGCGCCATCGGCAAGCTTGGCCGCCAGTTCAGTATCCATGCCTTCCAGGGAGAGCAGGTCCTCGGCCGCGTGCTCGACCTTCTCCTCCTTGGCGATCGCCTCGGTCAGGAGCGCATTGCGGGCGCGGTTGCGTAACTCGTTGACGGTCTCCTCGTCGAAAGCATCGATTTCGAGCATCTCGGTGATCGGGACATACGCCACTTCCTCGAGGCTCGCGAAGCCCTCCTGGACCAGGATCTCGGCCACCTCCTCGTCGACGTCGAGCTTGTCGATGAAGAGCTGCCGCGTGCGCGAGGTCTCCTGGTCGGACTTCTGGGCCGACTCCTCGGGCGTCATGATGTTGATCTGCCAGCCGGTGAGCTCCGAGGCGAGCCGCACATTCTGACCGCTGCGCCCGATCGCGATCGCGAGATTCTCCTCGTCGACGACCACGTCCATGCTGTGCTTCTCCTCGTCAACGACAATGGACGAGACATTCGCGGGCGCCAGCGCGCCGATCACGAACTGGGCGGGGTCCTCCGACCACAGCACGATGTCGACATTCTCACCCCCCAGTTCGTTGCGCACCGCCTGGACGCGCGAGCCACGCATGCCGACGCAAGTGCCGATCGGATCGATGCGCCGGTCGGTCGTGAACACCGCGATCTTGGCGCGGATGCCCGGGTCACGCGCGGCGGCCTTGATGTGCAAGAGACCCTGTTCGATTTCGGGCACTTCGAGCTCGAACAGCTTCATGATGAACTCGGGGGCGGTGCGCGAGAGCATCAGCTGCGGTCCGCGCATGTCGCGGTTGACCGCGAGCACATAGGCGCGCACCCGGTCCCCGACGCGCAGGTTCTCCTTGGGGATCATCTGGTCGCGCCGCAGGCGCGCTTCCACGCGCCCGGCCTCGACGATGATGTCGCCCTTGTCCATGCGTTTGACAGTCCCCGTGACGATGCTCTCGCCGCGCGCGAGGAAGTCATTGAGGATCTGCTCGCGCTCAGCGTCGCGGATCTTCTGCAGCACGGCCTGCTTGGTGTCCTGCGCGAAGCGCCGCCCGAACTCGACCGGCTCAAGCTGCTCGAGGTGCTCTGCGGCTTCGATCCCGCGCCGGAGAGCGTGCCNNCCGGGATAGAGTTTCTTCATCGCCTGAGCGAGCGCCTGCTCCAAGGCCCCGAACACGACCTCCTTGCTGACGTTTTTTTCGCGCGCCAAGGCGTCCACTAGAAGAAGAATTTCCCGACTCATCGTTTGTTGCTCCTGAAATCAAGCTGCGGCACGAGGCGCGCCTTGTCCAGCTCGGAGAGCGTGAACTCAAGCAACTTCTCGACTGCGTCCTTATCCTCAAACACCAGACCAATCCGCGTCTGCGGACCCGGCGCGCCTGCAACCGGCTGCAAAATGCCCTCGAACTGCTTGCGGCCGGCCATCGGCACGCGCAGCTTCACCTGCACCTTCTGCCCCGCGAAGCGCGCGAAGTCCTCCGGCTTCCTCAGGGCTCGATCGAGACCCGGCGAGGACACCTCGAGCCGCTCGTAGGCGACGTTCTCGACGGTCAGGACATGGGACAAGTGGTGGCTGGCCCGCTCGCAATCCTCAATAGTAATTCCAGCCGGCGTATCGATGAAGACCCGTAATAGCCCCCCACTGGACCATTCGTGGTCCACCAGTTCGTAGCCCAGAGCCATCAGGGCCGTCTCGATCACCGCCTGAGCCAAAGGCACCTTGCCACCACCCCTTCGCCGCGCGTTTTCCCATAGATCAAGCGTGCGGCCGGACCTGCCCACAACCCCCTGCCCTTGGGAATTTGGAGGAATTTGGAAAAAAAAATGGGCTAACCGCCCATTTTTTCATTGCCGCCGCCGACTGCCTATGCCCTGCTACCTAAGCTGAATCTGGATCCCCGAGTCGACTACCTGAGCAGTTCACCCACACCGCTTGCCGTGCCCGACTCCCTCTGGCCCCGGCGCTATGACTCCAGCGCTCTGATTCCCAATTTCGCCCGGGATTGGCGCAGGACTTCTGCGCCAGACTTCAACTCCTGACTCCGCCCCCGGATTTCACTCCAGATTTGGGCCCAGAATTCGCTGCAATTTAGCCTTTGAATTATATAAGAATTCGGCCTGGCAAGCAAGAAGCGCTCCGCGCTGGGCGACTACCCGAAGCGGCGCTTGCGCGGGCCGTTGGAGCGCCCGCGACCGGCCCCCGGCGGCCCAAAGCCACCCAGAGCCGTCATCAGGGGATCGATCTTTCCGCGCGGCGCATCGCCATTACGCTTGGCGCCCGCGCCATTGGCCGTATTCGCACCCACGGAGGGGGGGCCGCCTGGTCGAGCGCCCTTGCGCTTCGGATTGCCAGGTTTCGGACCACCCGCCTGGGGCTTGCCGTTCGGACGCGGTCCGGCCGGACGGCCACCCGGCAGAGCGCTGCCGCCCGCGCGTGCCGCGCCCTTGCCAATCCCCAGTTCACCACACCACTGATCAACCACCGCGACCGGCAGTTCCTGCCAACGGCCGCGGGCCACGGCGCGCGGCAGACAGATGCCGCCATAACGCACGCGGATCAGGCGGCTGACCGTCAGGCCGACGGCCTCAAACATGCGCCTGACCTCGCGGTTGCGACCCTCAGAAATCACCACGTGGTACCAGTGATTGGCGCCGTCACCGCCGCCGAATTCAAGCCGGGAAAACCGGGCGGGCCCGTCCTCGAGCTCGACGCCGTCGAGCAGCGCCTGGCGCTTTTCGTCATCGAGTTCGCCCAGGATGCGCACGGCATACTCGCGATCGAAGCCATAACGGGGGTGAGCCAGCCGGTTTGCCAGGTCGCCCGAGGTCGTGAAGATCAACAGTCCCTCGGTGTTGAAATCAAGCCGGCCGACCGCCAGCCACTTGGCCGAGCGCAGCACCGGCAGGCGGTCGAACACGGTCGGCCGGCCTTCCGGGTCATCGTGGCTCACGATCTCCCCGGACGGCTTGTGGTAGAGCAGCACCCGCGGCGGGCGGCTTGCGACGCGCCGCTGCAGCAATTTGCCGTTGATGCGGACCTGATCCTCCGCAGCGATACGCTGACCGATGTGCGCCGGCTCGCCGTTGACCGAGACCCGCCCGGCAATGATGAGCTCTTCCATCTCGCGCCGCGAGCCGAGACCGGCTTCAGCCAACACCTTGTGCAGCTTGGGTGTGTCGTCGGGATCCGCGAGCGTGCTCGCCACGCGCTTGGTGGGCAGGGGCCGCCGCAGCACCCGTGCATGACCGTGATCGATGAATTCGGGAGGAGGCTGATCTTCAAAGGCGGCGAGGTCGTCGAGCTCGTCGTCGAGGTCATCGTCGAAGAAATCCTGCGGCTCGCGGTCTTCGGCGTCGATGAGGGCATCGGCCTCCTCTTCCGGCCGGGCCTCGGGCAAAGGCTCGGGCTCGGGAGGCACAATCCCGGCGATCTCGTCCTGCAGTCTCCAGGGTTCTTCGTCAAAGCGCAGCGCGACGGACACGGTCCCCGGCACGCCCGCCTTGACCGGCACACCCTTCGCCGGGGCACCCGGGCGCTTCGGGTTGCGCTTGCCGCGGCCGCGCCGCCCGGCGGGGGCGGGACCCACTGCAGCGCCCGGGGTTACCGGGGCACCCGGGACAAGGCCGGGGTTGCCCGAGGCCTCGGAGGCGAGCGGCGCGCCGGGCTCCTGGGAGACCCCTTCCTTCGGACGCGGCCTACGCAGCGGGTGGCGGTGGAGTCTGCGCAAAATCGATCACCTTTTGTTCAAGTAGCGGGGCAAGGGCGGCGGATCCGTCCTCGGCCCCCGGTTCGGTCAGGGGGGGTAACTCTTCCAGCGACCGCAGGGCCAGGTCGTCCAGGAATGCCTTGGTGGTCGCATAAAGTCCTGGCCGCCCGGGCGCATCCCGATGCCCGATGACATCGATCCAGCCGCGATCCTCGAGGCTCTTGATGACCTGCGTCGAGACGGTCACACCACGGATCTCTTCGATATCGCCGCGCGTGACCGGCTGCCGGTAGGCGATGATCGCCAAGGTCTCCATGACCGCCCGTGAATAGCGGGGCGGCTTTTCCGGGTTGAGCCGGGCCAGATACGGGTACATGTCCGCGCGGCTCTGGAAACGCCAGCCCGTCGCCAGGGCCATCAACTCGAGGCCACGCCCACTCCAGTCGCGGCGAATCTCGTCGAGCAGAGCGCGAATCGTGTCGGCATTGAGTTCGTCTTCAAACAGCCTTCGCAGTTCCACAACCGTGAGCGGCTCTTCGGCACACAGTAACGCCGTCTCCAGCACCTTCTTGGCTTCAGATGTATTCATGCGGCTCCGCGAGGAGCAAACCAGTATGCAAGCGAATTACGGACAGATGACGTCAGCGCGTGTCCCAGGCGGTAAGCCCGGTTATCTTCGCCCAATCGCGGCGGGTTGGCCGATTGTGTTTTTCTGGGAAGAAGCGCGAGAGGTTGATCGCGGTGCCAAAAGCCGTGAACCCAGTTCCGTTCACGCTCCCCGGCCGGCTGCTCCGGAGACGACCGCAGTCCGATCAAGAGGGCAGTATAGGCGAAATGCCCGCCGAACGCAAAAACTTGCAGGCGCCTGCCGCCGGCCTGGATGCGCCCGCCCGCCCCGCACACAAGCGGCGGGGCTTGAAATCGCATATTCTTGGAGTCCCAAGAAACCCGAAGAGTCGGAGGATCTACTATCGTGAAACCCAACTACGAATTCGCCAAGCGGCAACGCGACCTGGCCAAAAAGGCCAAGAAGGAAGAAAAGAAGAACCGGAAGATCGCTGAGTCCACGCCCCCGGTCCCGGAATCCGCAGGCGCCGAACCCGAGGTGGCCAAGACCCCGAAGTAACCCGTACGCCCCCCGCGCAAAACGCCGGGAAGGGACGCATGTCAGGGGCCGGTGGCCGCAGGCGCCGGGGCTCCAAAGGCCGGCCTCTGGCTAGTGTAGTGTTTCATTCTGTTTGGAACTTAAGCGCGCATTGGCCCGAATTACTTTTTGCAGGATATCGGCAGCGCTCTTGGTCCAGATGAAAGGCTTGGGTTTGGTGTTGTGATGGGCGACGTACTCCTCGATGGCGGCAACCAATTCGGGCACGCTCGTGAAGACGCCGCGGCGCAGCCGATTGACGGTGATGTCGCGGAAGAAACGCTCGACCATGTTCAGCCAGGACGCCGAGGTCGGCGTGAAGTGCATGTTGAAGCGCGGGTGCTTCTTCAGCCAGTCCAGCACGGCTGGATGCTTGTGGGTAGCGTAGTTGTCGGCTATCAGATGCAGCGTCTTTTCCTTGGGCGTTTCGCGGTCGATTTTGCGCAGGAACTTCAGCCATTCGGCGTGGGTGTGGCGCGGCTGGCACTGGCCGATGACTTGCCCGTCGAGCACATTGAGCGCCGCGAACAGCGTGGTCGTGCCATTGCGCTTGTAATCATGCGTCATCGTCTGCGCGCGCCCCTTCTTCATTGGCAGACCCGGCTGCGCGCGGTCCAGCGCTTGCACCTGACTCTTCTCGTCGCAGCACAGCACCAGCGCGTGTTCGGGCGGAGACATGTACAGGCCCACAATGTCTTCGAGCTTTTCGACGAACTTCGGGTCGCGCGAGACTTTGAAGCCGCGAACCAAGTGCGGCTTCAGTCCGTTTGCCTGCCAGTGGCGCATCACGGTGCTGGGGCTGACCTCCAGCACTGCGGCCATCTTGCGCGTGCTCCAATGCGTGGCCGCCTCGGGCTTGCTCTGCGTGGTCAGCTCCACCAGCTTCGCAACGTCCACCTTCAGTGGCGGTGCGCCGCGCGGCAGGTCCCGCTCAATGCCTTGAAGTCCGGACTCCAGGTAGCGCTCGCGCCAGCGTGCTACCTGCACGCGCCCGACGCCAAGTTGCTCGGCGATGTCCTTGTTCTGAAGGCCCTGTGCGGCAAGCAGCACGATTTGTGCGCGCTGGGCCAGCCTGACGCTGGTGCGCTTGGAGCGCGCAAGTCTCGTCAGCTCGACTTCCAGCTCAGCCGTCAACTCTATCCCTGGGGCAACTCGCAATTGCTCGCTCCAATGCAAACCGAAGTACAGCATTGGACAGGGGAAACTCACTTAAGTTCCTTCAAGAGTCGAACACTACACTAGGGAGTGGCCTCGAGTTCCTTCGTGGCGGCGCTGGCTTTGGCGGCCAGGGGCCGTTCAGCCACCTCATCCCAGCGGTGCCATTCGGCCTTCAGCCAGGCATAGAAGATCGGTGCGATCACCACCCCGCGCAGCCCAAACAGCCTCTCGAAGAGCAGCATGGCCACGAGGATCTCCCAGGAACGCGCATTGATCTGGCTGCCGACGATGCGCGCGTTCAGGAAATACTCGAGCTTGTGCACTCCGACCAGAAAGGCGAGCGAGCCCATCGCGACCGGCAGGGAGTAACCGACGCTGATGATGGTGATCGCGGTGTTCGAGAGCAGGTTGCCGACCACGGGCAAAAGCCCTGCCACAAAGGTCGAAGTCACCATGGTTTTCGACAGGGGCAGATGCACACCGAAGAGCGGCAGCACGAGCATGAGATAGACGGCCGTCAGCGTGGTGTTCACGGCAGAGATCTTGACCTGGGCCGTGGCCACGCGCCAGAACACATCGCGAAGCGCCGCCGCCTGCGTGAGGAGCGCGTTGCTGGCCGGTCCGAGCCGCCCGGCCGGCGCGAGTTCACTGACCGCCATCATGGTGCCAAGGAGGATGCCGATGAGCGCGTAGCCCATCTCCTTGACCACGTCGAGGCTCAAGGTGCCGAGTTCGGCCGCATGGCCCTTCAGCCATCCGGACACCGACTCGAACAGGGCGTCGGTCTGGGGGATCATCGCCCCGAGCGCCGCGGGCAGCCAGGCCCTGGCCGAGGCAAGAATGTCGGCCATGCGGTCGAGCAGTTCATGAAAACCGGCGCCGTCGTGCAGTATCAGGTGCAGGCCGAGCCCCAGTCCGACCAGCACGGCTGCGAACATCATCACCAGCATGGTGACCGCGAGCAGTTTGGCGCGATGCGATTCGCTCGCATCGCGCCGTAGCGCCGTCGTGAGCTGTACCACCAGCGAAAACGCCAGGAGCCCGCTCAGAAGTGGCACGAGCATGTCGATGTAGACCAGCGACAGGACGGCTGCAGCGGCGACGAGGAACGCGGCGAAGCGCGCGTTGCGGGGAACGTTCAGAAAGGTGCGCATCGCCGATTGAATGACTGAAGAAGAAAGAAGGGCCGTCCCAGAGCGGCATTCTAATCCACGCCCGTGCGCTTTTGCGCAGCGCGTGCAGCGCGGCGCGCGGCCGGGCACGCCGCGCCGCGCGCCGATTCCGCGGGGTCGAATGTAGAATACGCAGCGCATCGGCGCCAGGCTGGGTCCGGAATCCCTTGGCAAGCTGCGCCAGCACGCACGGCTCATAAGGGCTCGCTCCGGCGGCGGCTGTCTCGGCCATCCCGGATCCGCCGAACCATCGGCACTCAGAGGAATGCAATGCAATCGCGATCGGCCTGCGTCAACGGTTTCGGGGGGTGTCCGGTAAAACCCCAGGGTGGCGCGCATGACTAGCCTTGCGCGCTTTTTTAAGCAGCGCATCCGCTTTCTGAGCTCGATTGGATTCGGCGTTCTGGCCTGGCTCGTCGTCCCGGACCAGAGCAACGCCATCGAGCGCGCGCTCCTGGCCTGGAATGGCGGTGTCTACCTGTTCATCGGGCTCGTCTGGATCATGATGTTGCGCACCTCCCAGCAGCGCATGCGCGAGGTCTACGAACAGGAGGACGACACGGCGCTTGGCATGCTCATCGTCGTCTGCCTGGGCGCAAGCGCGAGCCTCGTTGCAGTCGTCATGCTCCTCGGCGCGAAGGAAAGCGATTCCGCCTGGCTCCTCGGGCGTTACCTGCTCACCGCGCTGACCGTGCTGGGCGCCTGGTTCCTGGTGCCGACCGTCTTCACGCTGCACTATGCTGACCTGTATTACAGCTGCCCGGAGAACGCCCGCCCACTGGGCTTTCCTGAAGGCCGTCCCGACCCGGGTTACTGGGACTTCGTCTACTACTCGTTCACGATTGCGGCGGCCTCGCAGACCTCCGACGTCGTGACCCGCTCCACCCCGATGCGACGCGCGACCGTCGCCCAGTCCGTGCTGTCCTTTTTCTTTAATGCGAGCGTGCTGGGGTTTGCCATCAACGTGGCCGCAGGCCTCCTTGGCAAATGAGCCCGCGAGGCGAGGCGCCTCGACCGCGCAACCTACTCCCCCCCATCAGAGCGAAGTGGCCTAATACCCAAGAAGGAGACAGGAACCACCCAGGGCGGACACAGGACCCAGACTGGGCACGAACAGGTAGACGCAGCAATCAAGCGTGATGCCTTTTGGGGCTTTCTCATCGGCAGTTGCGCGCCGCGCGCACCAAGTCCCTTAAGATGGGGTCTGTCCTGCCCTCTCTTCCCGGAGCCGTACGCGATGCCTTCACGCTTGGAGACCGATCCGTCCGCCTCAAGCCCCGCCGCCTTACGCGGGATGCACACGCTGCCCGGCCCCCCCGGACTGCCGATCTTTGGCAACATGCTGCAGGCCGAGCCGATGCGCTTTCACCAGACGGCCGAGCGCTGGAGTGAGCGCTACGGCAATCTGTTTCGTATCAAGATGGGCAACAAGCAGGTGCTCGTGGTCGCTGACGCCGAGGTCATCGGCCGGGTGTTGCGCGATCGGCCCGCGCCATTCGGCCGTGGCGTGCGCCTGCGGCAGATCGCCGCAGAGATGGGTATCACAGGGCTGTTCACGGCCAACACCGAGGTCTGGCAGCGCCAGCGACCGATGGTGATGTCGGCCTTTGCGCCCAACAACATCCGCCGCTACTTCCCGGCACTGGTCGCCGTCACGCAGCGACTCGAGACGCGCTGGCGGCGTGCAGCCCGTGCGGGCACGGCGATCGATCTGCAGGCTGACCTCATGCGCTACACGGTCGATGTGACCGCAGGGCTTGCGTTCGGCGCGGCCATGAACACCCTCGAGTCCGACGACAACGTCATCCAGCAGCACCTCAATGCGATCTTCCCGATGGTGGGGCAGCGACTGCTCGCGCCACTGCCCTATTGGCGCTGGTTCAAGCTGGCCCGCGACCGCAGTCTCGATCGCCACCTCGTCGAGGTCCACCGTGCGGTCGCAGGCTTCATCGATGCGGCCCGCGCGCGCTTGCGCGCGGACCCTGAGCGACTGGAGAACCCGGACAACCTGATCGAGGCCATGATCGCCGCGCGTGACGCGCCGGGCAGCGCGCTCACCGACCAGGACGTGGCCGGCAATGTGCTGACGATGCTCCTGGCCGGCGAGGATACGACCGCCAACACGCTCGCCTGGCTGCTCCACCTGCTCTCAGACCAGCCCGCGGTCAGGGAGCAACTGCACGCGGAGAGCGCGCGCGTGCTGGGCCCCGAGAGCGTCGCCACCGAGTTTGCGCTGGCGGGCGCGCTCACCTTCGCCGAAGCCTGTACGCACGAGGCCATGCGGCTCAAGCCGGTCGCCCCCTTTCTGCTGCTCGAGGCCTACGAGGACGCCGAGGTCGCCGGTATCCGGGTGCCACGGGGCGCGATGGTCATGCTGCTCACCCGGCGTGCCGCGACCGACGGCCGCAATTTCGCGGAACCCTTACGGTTCCACCCTGAGCGCTGGCTCGAGGATGAGGAGTTGTCGGGCCGCAGCAGCGCACCGAAGCGGGCTTCGATGCCCTTCGGTGGCGGCCCGCGACTCTGTCCGGGTCGCTACCTCGCGCTGCTCGAGATCAAGATGGTGGTGTCCATGCTGTTTCGCAACTTCGAGATCGACAGTGTCGCAACCGCCGACGGCTCGCCGGTCGAGGAGCGCCTGCCATTCACCATGGAACCGGTGGGGCTGCGCATGAAGCTGCGCGAGCGCGCCCAGAGCGTGCCGCCGCCGGGTTAGCCTCGGCCGACAAAGGGCATCGTGGTCGCCATCAAGGTCATGAACTGGACGTTGGCCTCAAGCGGCAGGCTGGCCATATAGGCCACGGCGCGCCCGACGTGCTCGACATCCATGGTCGGCTCGCTCGCCAAGGAGCCGTTCGCCTGAAGCACGCCCGTGGACATGCGCGCCGTCATGTCGGTGGCGGCATTGCCGATATCGATCTGCCCGCACGCGATGTCGAAGGCCCGGCCGTCGAGGGAGGTGGACTTGGTCAGGCCGGTGATGGCGTGCTTGGTCGCGGTATAGGGCGCGCTGTGGGGCCTGGGCGCGACCGCTGAGATCGAACCATTGTTGATGATGCGCCCGCCGCGGGGCTGTTGCGCCTTCATCACGCGGATCGCGGCCTGGGTGCAGAGAAACGTTCCGGTGAGATTGGTGTCGACCACCCTTCGCCAGGCCTCGAGACTCAGGTCTTCAAGCGGCACCGGCGGCGCGCCCGTCCCCGCATTGTTGAAGAGCAGGTCGAGTCGGCCAAAGCGCGCAGTGGTACGGGCAAAGAGCGCCGCCACGGATTGCGGGTCGGTGACGTCCGTGACCACCACTTCGGTCGTGCGGCCCACTGCCCGCGGGGCGCCTGCAGTCGCGAGGAGCGCATCGAGGCGGCGCCCGGCTACGACCACCTGGTAACCGGCTTCAAGGAGCGCGAAGGTGACGGCCCGGCCCACGCCGCTACCTGCGCCCGTGACGATTGCAACGCCAGGCGCCGTCATTGTCGTAGCGGCCGCGGCGGCGCGCCGTTCATGAACGCGCCGATCGCGGCGGCTGCGGGTCCGCCGACCCGTGCCTAGGGGGGCGGCCCATCACCCCGTACCCAGCCAGGCTGCACGAACTGCCAGCCTCCCGGGCCCTGTACCCAACGCCCCGGCGTGTAGTACTGATGGTGGCGCACATGCACCCAGTAGCCTGATACCCAGACGTGACGCCGACCATTCCAGGCCCAGTATCCCGGCGCCCAGACGTAGCCGCGCCGGGGTGGCGGCAGCGCTTCGGCACGCAGGGGTGGCGGCGGCACACCGATCGTCACCGCCATGCCCACCTGCGCTGCCGCCGGCTCCCGCGCCAGTGCGGCGCCCAGAGCGGCGCAGGTCATCAAAAGTGCACCCATCTTCGGCATGGTCTTCCTTGCTTACAGTTGTCTCACGGTTGTCTCACTCATGGCTCACCGATGGCTCACCGATATCTCAACCTTCCCACACCGCTGTCTCACGGCTGAGTATCGTGGCGCGCGATCAGAACGCACCTTCAGAACGCACCATCAGCGGCCACCATGCCGCGTGAGCGGGTGACAGTCTAGAGCCTCAAGGAACGACAGTCCAGTCCCGAGAAGAGCCCTGGGAAGGCGCCTGGACGCGCTAGGCTGCGATCAGCGGATGGTGACAGGCCACGAAGCGTTCAGCTCCCAGTGGGCGCAGCAGCGGCCGTTCCGAGCGGCATTGCGCAGTGGCGAACCGGCAGCGCGGATGGAAGCGACAACCCGCGGGCGGGTTCAAGGGGCTCGGCGGATCGCCAGAGAGCACGATGCGCTCACGGCGCCGCCCCGCATCGACGCTCGCGACGGGCACGGCCGAGATCAGGGCCTGCGCGTAGGGATGGGCGGGCGCGTCGTAGAGGGCCTGCGTCGGCCCGAGTTCGACGATCGATCCGAGATACATGACCGCCGTGCGGCTCGCCACCTGGCGGATCACGGACAGGTCGTGGGCGATGAAGATGTAGGTCAGCCCCAGGCGCTCCTGGAGATCAGAGAACAGATTGATGATCTGGGCCTGGATCGAGACATCGAGCGCTGAGACCGGTTCGTCGGCGATGATCAGCTTCGGTGACAGCGCCAGTGCCCGAGCAATGCCGATGCGCTGGCGCTGACCTCCGGAGAATTCATGCGGGAACCGGTTCAAATGATCCGGCAGCAGTCCCACCAGACCGAGCAGCGCATGGATGCGCTCCTGGATCTCGCTGCGCGTGCGTTGGCCATGCACACGCAAGGGCTCGGCGAGCAGGTCGCCCACGCGCCGGCGCGGGTTCAGGCTCGAGTAGGGGTCCTGGAACACCATCTGCAGATGCTGCCGGGTGGATCTCAATGCGCGCGGCGAGCTGTGCGTGATGTCCTGATCGAGGAATCGCAACGACCCCGACGTGAGTTCGTAGAGCCGCACCAGGCAGCGTGCGAGGGTCGATTTGCCGCAACCGGATTCGCCCACCAGTCCCAGAGTCTCGCCAGGCCACACCTGGAACGACACCCGGTCGACGGCGTGCACCCGTGCGCGCGCCTTCGAGCCGAGGCCAGGGCCTATCGGAAACTCCTTGCACAGATCGACCGCTTCGAGCAGGGCCCGAGGAGGAGCGCTGGTCATGTGACGCGTTCTCCCTTTGCAAGTAGTTGCGCGCGCGCCGCGTGGCGCCGCTCGGCGGGAACAAAACAGGCGGCCTCGTGCGCGGCACCGGCGAGCACCGGCGGGCGGCTCGAACAGGGCTCGAAGCGACAACTGCACCGCGGCGCGAATGCGCAGCCGCTGGGCAGCCCGAGCTGCGAGGGTGGCGCGCCCGGTATCGCCGGCAGGCGGCGCGGGCGCTCCCCTTCGAGGGGCGGAATCGAAGCCAGGAGACCCCAGGTATAGGGATGCCAGGAGTCGCGGAACAGCTCCTGGGTGGTGCCGTGCTCCACCACGCGCCCGGCGTACATCACCATGACCCGATCGGCGAGCTCCGCGACGACACCCATGTCATGGGTGATGAGGACCACCGCCGAGCCGAAGTCGCGCCGCAGGCGGCGGATCAGCTCGAGGATCTGCGCCTGCACCGTCACGTCCAGGGCGGTTGTGGGCTCATCGGCGATCAACACCGAGGGGTTGCATGACAGGGCCATCGCGATCACCGCGCGCTGCCGCATGCCGCCTGAGAGCTGGTGGGGAAAACGGTCGAACTGTGCCGCCGGATTGGAAATCCCGACTTCTCCGAGAAGCTCGATGGCCCGCTTGCGGGCGGTCGCCCCGGACACGCGCTGATGGGCCCGGATCTGCTCGACGATCTGCCAGCCGATGGTATAGACCGGCGTCATCGCGGTCATCGGGTCCTGGAAGATCATCGCGATCTCGCCGCCGCGCAGGGCCAGCATCTCGCGACGCGAAGCGCCGACCAGTTCGCGTCCCTTGTAGACGATCGAACCCTCGATGAGCGCGTTGGGGTCATTGACGAGTCCCATGACGGTCAAAAGCGAGATCGACTTGCCCGATCCGGACTCGCCGACCACGCCCAGGATCTCACGCGGAGCGAGCGCAAACGACAGATCGTCCACGGCACGCACCACGCCCCGTGCGGTGCGAAACGACACACGCAGGTTGCGCACGGCAAGCAACGGGGTCTCCAGTTCAGTGGCCACCGCGTACCCGTGGGTCGACGAACGCATAGAGGATATCGACGAGCGCATTGGCCGCCACGACGAAGAACGAACCGTACATCACGGTCGCCATGATGACCGGCAGATCGAGCGAAACCAGCGAGTCGTAGGTCAGTTTTCCGATGCCGTGCAGACCGAACACCACCTCGGTCAGGAGCGCCCCGCCACCAACCAGGGCACCGAAGTCGAGGCCAAACAGGGTCACGACGGTGATGAGGGAACAGCGCAGGGCGTGGCGCAGCAGGATGCGCGTCTCGCCAAGACCCTTGGCACGGGCCGTGCGGATGTAGTCCTCCTGTCCCGCCTCGATGATCGCGGCGCGCAGGATGCGGCCGTACAGACCGGCATAGAACACGGCCAGGGTCAGCCACGGAATCACGAGGACCTTGAACCAGCCCCAGGGGTCCTCGGTGAGCGCGATGTATCCGAGGGGCGGCACCCACGAGAACAGGACCGTGTCGTGCCAGCGGCTCTGCGTGAGCAGATTCATCACGGCGCCCAGCCAGTAGACCGGCAGGGAGATGCCAACGAGGCCTGTCACCATGAGGGCGCGATCGAGAAGCGAGCCGCGCGTCGCCGCCGCCACGACGCCGATCAGGATGCCCCCGGCGATCCACAGCACCGAGGCACCCAGCACCAGGGACAGGGTGATGGGCGTGGCGGCAACCACCTCGGGGAGCACCCGTTCGCCGCGGTTCACGAACGAGGTCAGCTCGCCCGTGACGAACAGGCGCTCCATGAGCAGGCCGTACTGAACCGGCAGCGGCTTGTCGAGCCCGAAGTCGTGACGGACCGCCGCGAGCGTCTCGGGCGAGGCATTGCGCCCGGCGATGCGCGCCGAGGGATCCGCGCCGGGGGTCGCAAAGAAGATCGCGAACACCAAGACGCTGATGCCGAACATGACGAACAGCATCTGCGCCACGCGCTGCAGCAGGGTGAAGATCATGTGCCGCCCCGGATCCTGAGCTTCGAGCGCGGATCTAGCGCGTCGCGCAGGCCGTCTCCAAACACATTGAGCGCAAGCACCGAGGCGGCGATCGCGAGTCCGGGCGCAAGCGCGACCATGGGTCGCGTGTAGAGGAGCGCGAGGCCATCCTGGATGATGGTGCCCCAGCTGGCATTCGGTTCCTGCACCCCGATCGAGAGGAACGACAGGGCCGATTCGGTGAGCATGTTGAGCGCCATCATGAGGGGCACGAAGACGATCAGGGTGGTCGAGACGTTCGGCAGGATGTCAAAGAGGAGTATGCGGTGACTGGGCACGCCAAAGCCGATCGATGCGAGCACGAAATCGCTGCGCCTTAATGTCAACACCTGGGCCCGGATCGGACGCGCCACGTAGGGCACGAAAATGATGCCGATGATGACGATCGGCAGGAGCAGACTGCCGGCCTCGATCGTGAAGGGGCCGATCTCAAGGCCCTTGCTGATCAGTACGATCGACAGCGAGATGGCGAGCAGGTAGACCGGGAAGGCCCACAGCACGTCGAGGATGCGCGAGAGTACCTGATCGATGATCCCGCCGAAGAAACCGGCGACGACACCGATCACGCCACCCAGAGCCAGGCAGATCAGGGTCGCCGCCCCGGCGATGCCCAGCGAATAGCGTCCACCGTAGAGGATGCGCGCGGCAATGTCGCGCCCCTGATTGTCGGCGCCCAGAAAATAGGCCGCGCGCCAGGTCGGACCCAGCGGGGTCTGGCCGAGGCCCAGGCCCTCGGTCGACCCCTGGATCACCGAGACAGTCTGGCCGTCCAGTTCGATCTCGCCATCGATGTTGGAATGAAAGGGATCGGTGTGGGCGACGTACTGCGCATACCATGGGGCGCCGAGCGAGGCGGCTACGATGACGAGGAAGGCGAAGAGCGCGAGCATGGCGAAGCGGTCCTGTGCGAGCCGCGCGAAGCCGGTGCGCCAGACGCCCGCGCTCGGCGCGGGTTTCGCGGAACCGGGCGATCCGGTGACGGATTCGACAGCCAAGCGCGCCCCCTAGTGGACCGCGGACTGCGCGAACAGCCACTGGAACTGGCCGCTGATCACGATGTTCTGGACACGTTTGGAGAAGAAGTTCACGCGCTTCGGGTTATAGAGCACCGCCACCGGGGCGAGGTCCGTGACACGCCGGTCGATGCCGGCCCAGAGTGTCTTCGCCAGCGCGGGATCCGTGACGCCCGCGGCGAGCGCCCGGGCGAGGTCGGCATCGAGGGACTTGTCGCACAATCCGGAGATATTGACCGAGGCGTCCATGCCCTCTCGAAAGCTTGCGCAGGAGAACAGCACGTTCAGGAAGTCCGAGGGCTCGGGGTAATCCTGATACCAGCGCGAGAAACTGATCTGCACCCTGTTCTTGGTGTTCTGGATGTAGGTGAACTCGATGTTCCCCGAGATCGCCTTGACCGAGGCGTCATAGCCGATTTCGCTCAGCACGCTTTGCACATAGGTGCCGATCGCCTTGCCCTCGGGCGTGTCATCGGTGATGAGCGTCACCTTCTGACCCGCGGTCCCGGATTCCTTGACCAGCTGCTTGGCCTTCTCGAGGTCGGGTGCGCTCCAGGTCTTCCCCGGATTCTTGGTGTAGGGACAATAGGGCTCGTAGCCGGGAAAGCCCGGGGGCAGGATCTGGCAGCTGGGCGTGCCGAGATTGGCGCCGCCATAGATCTTCACGAGTGCGCGGCGATCGATGGCGTAGTTGACCGCCTGGCGCGCCTTCAGGTTGTCAAACGGGGCGAGGCGCACGTTCATCGGCAGGTAGAAAATGGCGTAACGCGGCGTCACCTGTGTCTGAGCCACGTACTTGGTACCGACCTCATTGAGACGGTCGGCGGGGATGGGATCGAAGATCCAGTCGGCCTGCCCGTTGGCGACAGCGGTGACCGCGTCCTCGACCGGCAGGCCGAACTCATAATCCACCTCGTCTGGCAAGGCTTCGGGCTGGGCGTCGGCGCTCCACAGCGCGAAGTGGGGGTTGCGCACGAGCTTGAGTTCCTTCTTCGGATCATAGGCTGCGATCATGTAGGGCCCGGTGCCGGCGATCGCATTCACGCCCACGTCCTTGGCTGGCGTGTCGGCGGGCAGGATCGCGGCATGCGGTACGGCGATCTTGTCGAGAAATTCGGGATCGGGTTCGGTCAGGTGGATCGTGACGGTGTTGTTCTTCTCATCGGCGACCACCCCACCGGCGAGGGTACAGCTCGCGGGCGTCTTGATGCAGAGATCGGCGCCTACAATGAGGTTGTAGAAGCTGCCCGCGGTGGGCGAGAGCACCTTGAAGATACGCTGGTACGAGGCGACGACGTCCTTGAGCGTGACCGGGCGACCATCTGAGAACTTGATACCCCGGCGCAGCTTGAAGACGTAGGTCTTGCCCCCGTCCTGCGGCGACGGGACCGCCTCGGCCAGGTCGGGAACAATCGTGAAAGCCGCCGTGCCCGCAGCCTTCTTGAATGCGACAAGGCCGTCGTAGACGGGCTGATAGACCTGCCACCACTGCTCGGTGTAGTTCACCTGCGGATCGATGGTGCCAGCGGCGGCGAGCGCCAGCAGACGCAGTGTGCCGCCGCGCTGGGGATCCGCCGCGACGGCTCCCTCTAGGACCAGCACACCGGCGAGTGTCATGGCGAAATGCAGCACTCGATTCCGCCAGAAGGAATACATCATGTCCGGACTCCACTCGAAAAAATGGCCGCTCGCCCGAGCAGGGGCGGCAGCTTGGTTGAAAGGGGTACGGCCGGCCTGCAGGAGCCCCTGCGGACCATGCCGCGGCGCGGCTGAATGCGCCTCATCGGCAGCGCATCGTCCTGCCCGCTCATGGTGGGATCGTCTTCACAGCCCCGTACGCATCGAGGGTGCAAGATGCATGCCACCGAGTCCGGCAGTGTGTCCGGGAGTGCCGCCGTCACCCTCTTCTGGAGGCGGCCTGCGCGCAGCGTCCGCTCCCTGTCGGTGGCGCCTGCCCGCCCACGGCGTGGGGCTGGAGACGGCGG
Source organism: Burkholderiales bacterium (assembly GCA_003136595.1). GTDB lineage: Bacteria > Pseudomonadota > Gammaproteobacteria > Burkholderiales > Burkholderiaceae_D > BOG-994. The sequence continues at coordinate 8,962 of PLEY01000161.1, read as the reverse complement.
AACTGCGACCCGGATGCGGCGGGTCGGGGTGGGCACGTGCATCGGAATCCTGGTTCGAAAAGCGGCGGGCGGCGAGGCTTGCGTCAGAGGTGGCAACGAGCGGTGAGATGCTACACCAAAGTCTGGAGCCGCCGCCCCGTGCCCCGCGTCTCGTTGCGCCCGGCATGCCTGCGTCTGGCGACATTCGCCTGCAAAAACCGGGCAACGGTTGCGGTGCGCGGCGCTTAGAAGTTCGCCGCGTCGGACTGCGTCTCCTCGGTCCAAACCTGGAAGCGCTCGAGGATCGACGGCCCAAAGGAGCACGAGATCGCGGCATCGGCCGCGTCCCGGCCGCGCGCGATCAGGATGCGACCGATGCGCGGCGTGTTGTTGCGCGGATCGAATGTGTACCAGGCGCCGCCCAGGTAGGCTTCGAACCAGCCGGCGAAATCCATGGGATCCGCTGAGGGCTCAACCCCGATGTCGCCAAGGTAGCCCGCGCAATAGCGCGCCGGGATGTTCATGCAGCGGCACAGGGCCACCCCAAGGTGGGCGAAATCGCGGCACACGCCACGACGCTCGTTATAGCCCTCCCAGGCGGTGCGCGTGTTGCGCGCATAGGCGTAGCCGAATTCGATGTGGTTGTGCACGAAGTCNNACGTTATAGAGCAGATCGGTCTCGCAATAGCGGCTGCCCAGCAGGAACACGAGCGCCTCGTCGGGCAGTTGCTCGATCGGAATCTGGCGCGCTTCGGGAACGACCACGTCCGGCAACCCCGGGTCGTCGACCAGCGCCCTGGAGCGGATCCGAAAGCGTCCGGAGGGCGCGAGCACTCGCCTGCAGAGGTTTCCGTAGAGGTCGAAGTACTCGTATACCGGCACCTGTGGCTCGGTGACAAGGTAGTCCTGCACGAGCACCTGCGCGGCGCGCGACTGGTGGATGCTGAGGGTGAGGATCATGGGCGTCGGCTGAGGAAAACTGAACGTCATGTCGTAACCGGCAAGTATGCGCATGCGAAGAACTCCTGATGGAAGAAGTTGGGAGAAACGGGCTGCTGCAGGACACACGCGAGATGACCAGAATGCAGGTGTGCCACCCCGGCGGGTGGCAGGACGGATGGCGCATCAGCCGGCGCGCCACCCAGACAACATTCTCTATAATGGGCTTGAGGCGTCCGAAAACGGTCTGATGCCGCCCGGACAGCTGAAGGCGGCCTCTGAGGGGCGTTTCCGGTTGCCGATCATGCCTGACACAACCTGAAGGAGTTCATTTTGAAAAGTTCCTGCATCGTACTCGCTTTCACCGTGGCGCTGGGTGGCATGCCGCTGGCCTCGAACGCCGCCGGATGCGTCAAGGGTGCCGTGGTCGGCGGTGTCGCAGGTCATGTGGCCGGCCACCACGCCGTCGCGGGGGCCGCAATTGGCTGCGCGGTCGGGCACCACGCGGCGGCCGTCAAGGCAAAGCAGGCCAAGGAAGCCGCCAAGCAGCAGGCCGCTTCTCGTCCGGCACCCGCGGACGCTGCTGCGCCCGCGCCAGCTGGCGATGCGGCCGCGAGCCCGCACTAGCCCGCGCGCACCAGGCCCTTCCTAGCCGAGCACGCCCTCGGGCCGGTGCGAAGACGACCAAGAGGCGCGTAGCGCTCGGGCGGCGCGTCTGAAGCCCTCTTCGTCGGCCCTTGCAACCGCAATGCGCGGCGCCCCGCCTGCAGCCGGGAAATGCTGGCCGAGCGAGCGCCGGTAGGCGGGATCGTAGTGCATGCACAAAAGGGCGCTCACCAGGGACTCCCAGCGAGCCGCGTCGACGAGATCGACCCATGCGGCCACGACACTGCGCCCATGCCGCTCGGTCAGATAGCCAAGGCGCGTGCGCAGCTCATCGGGCGCGGCGATCAGATGCGCATAGTCTTCAAGAAGGAGGCGCACGCGCTCTGCGAATTCGAGTTCGACTTCGACGCATACGCCCGAGCGCAGCGCCTCGGCCAGACTGATCGGCACGCGCAGGTCGCCGATTTTGCGACTTTCGGCCTCGACGTAGACGGGCTCCCCGGGGCGCAGGTTCGCGAGGGCCAGCCAGAGCGCCGACTCAAATGCTCTCTGGCTTGGCTGTCGCCGCGCATCCGGCCAGGTGCCGAGCACCGAGCCCCGGTGCAAGGCGAGCGCCTCAAGATCCAGCACCTGGGCCCCCTCGGCGGCGAGGGCCCGCAGCAGATGGCTTTTGCCACTGCCCGTGGGCCCGCACAGCACCCGGTACTGCAGGCGTGGGGCGAGCGCGTCCACGGCCTCGATCACCGCGCGCCGGTAGCCCTTGTAGCCCCCGGCCAGCTGCGTGGTGCGCCAGCCAATGCGCGCAAGAATGTGCGCCATGGAGGCACTGCGCTCACCGCCGCGCCAGCAATATACGAGCGGCCGCCAGTCCTTCGGATGCCCCATGAGATCGGTCTCGATATGGCGGGCAATATTGCGGGCGACGAGCGCGGCACCGACCTTGCGCGCCTCAAACGGCGAGCGCTGGCGGTAGAGCGTGCCGACCTCGGCGCGTTCTGTGTCGCTGAGCACCGGCAGGTTCAGGGCGCCGGGCAGATGGTCTTCGGCGTACTCCGCGGGGCTGCGCGTATCGATGATGCAGTCGAAATCAGCGAGCCGCCCGGCAAGCGCGTTAAAGGACTCATGCAGCACGCTCACGCATACCTCCAGCCATGGCAAGGCGACCCAGGGGAACCGCGGCATCGAGCCTTGGATCTGATATCAGTTAAACTGGCGTGCAAGGCGTAAGGCATGAAGGCCATCCTGTTTCCCGACAAGCGCGCGCCTTCGCGAGGAGCCTGCTCTAGACTTCCAGTCGCGCCGCATGCAGGTCCGCACCATGCTCGAATCGAGGGGGATCGAGTCCGCGGGGCGCCGCGGCAGCGCGTATCTGATCCGGATCGAGGCCCGCAGCCGAGGCCCCACAGTCGAGGCCCCAGATCAAAGAATCCGATGTCCATGTCCGATGTCCNNCCGATGTCCATAACCGAGGCCCATATCCGGACCGCATGGTCGAGTATAGCGGGGGCGCGACTTGCCTCGGGTCATACCGGACATCCGGCCCAAGGCAGAAGGCCCGGATAGGTGGCAGGCCGGCTTACCGAACAGGGTCTTGATTTGAAAGGGGAGCGCATCGAGGCACAACCCAGAGCAACGATGGCAACGCCATCGACGTCCGCCGGCCCAGGCCGCAGGGCCGGGTTCCTCGCGCCAATATGATGAACGATACGAGGGATCCCGAACTGAAGCTCACGGCATTCGCGCATGGCGGGGGGTGCGGCTGCAAGGTCGGCCCGGGCCTGCTGGCCCAGATCCTTGGCAAGGGACTGCCAGCAATGCCCGTGCCGAAGGAACTTCTGGTCGGTCTCGAGACGAGCGACGACGCTGCGGTCTACCAGATCAACGAGCACCAGGCTCTCGTGGCCACCATCGACTTCTTCACACCGATCGTCGACGATCCCTTCGACTTCGGGCGGATCGCCGCCACCAATGCGCTCTCTGACGTGTACGCAATGGGCGCCAGGCCACTGCTCGCGCTCGCGGTCGTCGGCATGCCCATCGATCGCCTGCCTGCAGCAGTGATCGCACGCATCCTCGAAGGGGGCCAGGCTGTCTGCGCGAGCGTCGGCATTCCGATCGCCGGCGGCCACACCATCGACACGGCCGAACCGATCTACGGACTCGTGGTGATCGGCCTGGTCGTACCCGACCAGATCAAGCGCAATAGTGGCGCCCTCGCCGGCGACCAGCTGATCCTGGGTAAGCCGCTCGGCGTGGGCGTCATGACGGCAGCCATCAAACGCGGCGAACTCGATGCCGCGGGCTACCAGCGCCTGCTCGCACAGACCACCCAGCTGAATACGCCCGGACAGCACCTTGGCGCGTGGCCGGGCGTGCACGCCCTGACCGACGTCACCGGTTTCGGACTGCTCGGCCATCTGCTCGAGGTATGCCGCGGCGCGCGGCTCACAGCCCGGATCGAGCATGCCGCGATCCCGCTCATTCCCGGCAGCCGTGCGCTCCTGGAGCGGGGCAATGTGACGGGAGCTTCGCGCCGCAACTGGGAGGCCTATGGTGACGCGGTCGACTTCGTGGGCGGCATCGAACCGGCCTGGCAGGCGCTCCTGACCGACCCCCAGACCAGCGGGGGACTCCTGGTCGCCTGCAAACCGGCCTCGGTCGAAGGGGTGCTCGCCCTGTTTCGCGCCGAGGGATTCGCGGACGTCGCGGTCATCGGCACTCTTGAGTCCGGCCCCGCTCGGGTGCGCGTGACCTAGCCACCGCGCTCTGGGCGCGCTTCTAGGCCGCTTCGAAGAGAATATCCTGGGCCCCGCCCCAAAGCACCTCGACCCCGAGCTTACGCAGGTTCTCCCGGCCTTCGACGATGGTGAGGAAGTGGTTGCCGGCCAGCTGACCCATCTTGCTCGCAAAACAGCAGCTGCCGTAGGCAAGCAGGATCTCGGTCTCGCTGTAGCCACCCGGATAGAACAGGATGTCGCCGACCGAAGGGTGGCTGGTGTGGTTCTCAAAGCCCGTCTCGAGGTCGAAGTCCCCCAGGGGAATCCAGCACGCCTCGCCGCTCCAGCGCACATGGATGATCTTCTGGCGATACGGCAGCAACTGGGAGAACGCCGCCACGGTCCGTGGCGCATCGGGGTTGGTTTCTGCGAGAAACTGGTATTGGCCCGCTGTGATTCGGATCGAACTCATGGGATGTCCCGGGGAAGACGCTGGAAGCCAGCACCCGTGCATCTTACCGAATTGGTCTCCCCGGGCGGCCCGCCTGTGCGCCGCCCTGTCCTAGTGCATGCGCGCGCGCGCCATGCCCGTGACCCCCGCCCAGATCTGCTCGCTTTCCGAGCGCGCGCTCGATTCGCGTACAAACTGCGCGACCAGCGGATCACGGATAAAGCCGGCAGCCGAGCTCGCCGCGAGGATCTTGCCCGGCTTCTGCGGCACGCCGATCGCATACCCCTGGATATAGTCGACCCCGGCCTCGGCCAGCGCCTGCAGTGTCGCACAGTCCTCGACCCATTCGGCGATGCTCTTCATGCCCAGATTGCGTGCCAGTTCGATGATCGCAGCGACGATCGCGAGATTGGCCGGATGGCTGAGAACACCCTGCACGAACGTCCCGTCGATCTTCACCGCATCAGCGGGCAGTTCGCGCAGATACGAAAACGACGTGTAGCCGGCCCCGAAGTCGTCGAGCGCGATCTTGGTCCCGAAACTGCGGGTCCGCTCGATGAAGCGCCGCGTATACGCCAGGTCGTGGAGGGCCACACTCTCGGTGATCTCGATGCACAGGCGGCTTGCGATCGGCCCGGCATTGGCCAGCATCGCGTAGACATCCTCGACAAAGCGCTCGTCATTGAGCGATCCCCCTGAGAAGTTGACGCAGACAAACCGTGTGCTGGCCAGTTCCGGTTCGTGGAGGGAGAGCCATTCCAGCGTGTTGGACAGCACCCACCGGTCGATCATCGCGATGCGGCCGTTGGCCTCGGCGGCACCGATGATCTTGCCCGCAGGCGTGACGGACTGGTCGGACTCGCGCAGGCGCAGCAGGACTTCGAAGTCCAGCGACCCGTAGGGCGCGCTGAGCGACATGATCGGCTGCATCAGCAGAAACAGGCCGTCGGGAACCTGCGCCGATCCGAAGCGATGCACGAGGCGCAATTCGTCCTGGCGCTCGCGCACCGCCTTGGAATCGGCCCGGTAGACGACCAATCCCTCCTGCTGTCCCTTCTTCGCCTCGCGGCAGGCGCGGTCGGCCAGCGAGATGAGGTCGGCTACTCCGACGTCCCGGCCGGGCTCGACCAGTCCGATCGAGCCCTTGATCTGGAACGCGCGCCCTCCGAGCTGGTAGGGCGCCGTACCGATCAGATCCACGAGTGCCCGGCAGGTAAGTGCGGCACTGTCGATCGACTCGCCCGGAAACACGATGACGAACTCGTCCCCGCCGACGCGGCCGAGTTCCTGGCCGCCGATCATGACCCTCGTCATGCGGGCGCAGACCTGGCGCAGCACCTCATCCCCGGCCTCGTGACCAAACAGGTCATTGATGAGCTTGAAGCGGTCCAGGTCAAGATAGGCCAGTGCCACGTGCATGCCGGCCTCCTGCGACTCGATCGCCTCAGTGAGGACGCGCTCGATGCCGCGGCGGTTCAGGATGCCGGTCAGAGGATCGTGCTCAGCGAGAAACGACAGTCGCTCGGCGGCGTGGACCCGCTCAGTGATGTCCTGCACGGAGCCCTCGATGCGATTGTCGGCAAGAATCGCGCCCACCAGGAAAGCGCGCCGCCCGCCGCTGCCGGTGGGGGCCACGGACACTTCGATATCCTGCCGATTCTGTGTGGCGACGTGCTCCCTGAGCTGGCACCACCCCGCGGCACCAAAGTGGTCCGACCAGTGGCTGTGGTGCTCCTTCGGCAGGCCCATCATGAGGTTGAACGCCGGGTTGGTCTGGGTGATGTAACCCTCGCGATCCAGCGTGAACAGGCCGATCGGGATCGCCTCGTAAGCATGATGCAGCCGCGCCTGCGCCTCGATACGCGCGAGGTGCTCCTGGCGCATCTGCTCGGCGATCGCCAGCGCGACAATGATGCTCGAGAAGAGGGCGGCCGTGACGCTGTTGACGCTGCCGATCAGCCCGCGGATGCCGAGCGCTGCGGCGAACACCTCATAGAGCGTGGCCGAGAGCGTCAGGGCAAGCGAGGCCGCGTACCAGATCGCCACGCGCGAGCGCGTGATGGCCAGGATGCGCGCGAGCAGGAATGCGATAACCGACACGTTAAAGGCGGTCGCGATCCACAGCACCGGCAGATAGTAGCGAAACGGCAGGCAGAGCGCCGCGGCGAGCACGAACAGGCACGCGCACTGGTTCGTCTGCATGAGCCCTCCATAGCCCACGCGCTTGAGGTCGTCGTGGAATAGGCGGCTAAAGAGCGTCACCGTGAGGAGATAGTAGAACGCCGCGGTGAGTTTACGCAGCGGAATCATCCAGTCCCACGGGATGACCTGCTCGAACCACTGCGTGTCCCAGCCGGCGGACACGGCCGCGAGGCGCAGATTCGCGGCGAGCCAGGCGGCAAAGACCACGTAGAGCCACTCCCGCGTCACGAGGGCGGTCAGCAATACGAAGGCCGCGAGCACACCCAGCCCACCGTCGAGCAAACCGGAATCGCGGTGGAATTTCTCGACCGAGGCCGCAAAACCGGCGCGGCTCCAGCGCCGTAACGAGATGTGGGCCGGGCCCTGGAACGTGCCGCGGCACAGCACCTGCTGCGGCGCCTGGAGCGCGCCAAGATCGATCGCAAAGCCGCCTTTGGCCGCCGTGACCGGGCCTTGGAAGGCCTGGCGGCTCGCCGCGCCCAACTCCTCCAGGTCTGCGCCTCCCCAGCAGGTCACCTCGGTGGCATGACGCGAGGTGAACTCGACGACAAGCGGCGTGTCGCCCTCGGGCAGGACACCGAATTCGAACCAGAATGGTGCGTCCGACAGGTGGGTGTCGAAACCCTCGACCGGAGGCGCGTGTGCGAGGGCCCGCTGCGCGGCGGCCGGCGCGAGGCCTTCCCCCGCGCTGAGCACGCGAAATCCCAGGGGCTCGGGCGTGCCGAGACGGTACTGGCTATCCCACGCGATGACGGCAAACAGGGACATGACCGCGATCAGCACCGGCACAGCGTAGACCGCGAGCGCATAGACGATCGCCGCCACGACGTCGTCCAGACGCCGGCCTCCCAAGAGCCTTTTCGCGTACTCCAGTTGCATCGTTTGCCCCATCGCCTCGCAGGAGACAGGGCAAGACCTGTCTCCTCTGAGTGAGCTATCGACAGGCTTGGGGCAATACTTGAGCGCGCGCCGCTCGCCAGCCGCGCGTGCCACCGACAGGCGGCTTGGGCCTAGCGCGGATGGGGGCCCGGCACGGTCGGGGTGCCTGCCGCGCTGTCGTGCTCGGTGGGGCCGGGTGCGCCGGTGCGCGTAGTGCCCCGCGCCGGTCGCGCGCGAACCGACAGGTCGATGTCCGGATGGCGGGTGCGGAAGAAATACTTATAGAGGGGATGGCCGGCGGCGCGCCACTTGGGCTCGACGGCCGCGGTCTCGAGGGCCATCAGGCGGTGCGGGATGTTGCCGGCGTGGCGCAGTGGAATGAAGCGGCCGTCTGGGTCGAGATCCTCGAAGAGCAACGCCTGGTATTGCCGGTCCAGCGGAGCCCGGGCTGCGATCACCATCCAGTCGACCTCGGCCGACACACAGTACTGGTAGTAGGCCTTAAACAGACTCGTCTTCACGACGCGCCCGATCGAGCCCAAACCGACCCCCAGCCGCGAGGCCTGCGCCATGCGCCGGCCGCTGAGCCAATCCGGCAGCGCGACCGCTTCCTCGAGCGCAAGCGGCGTCGAGCGGTTGGTCTGGATGCGCATGGTCCCAAGCGGCGCCCCGTCGAGCTTCGAGAGGGCGACGAGCACGGCGGAGTCATCCTGAAAGTCATAGGCCTCGGGGGTGGCGAGCCGGCTCGCCACCTCGGGGACATGCCGCGCATAGGCGCTGTGCCGGATCGCGACCGCCTTGCGCAATTCCTCGTCGGTTTGCGCGAGCCGGATCTCGAAGGGCAAGCGCTCCTCCCCGCTGTCTTGGGCGCCACCGTCCCCACCCGCTCCGGCCGTATTGCGTTTGCCTTGCTCCATGTCTGCTCCAGGTCTCATCCAGCGACCTCTCGCAGCGCAAGACGGCTCGCATCCGCGCACCGCTACCGCAGTGCACCAGGGCAGGATTAAAGCAGTCCAGGTGACCCTCCATGTGTGAACTTTTGTTAAGTGTTGTGGGGAGACGGGGATGCGTGGCACGGGCTGCCGATGTGTGCTTGGATGACGCCCTCGGATCACCCGGGAATACGGGGGTGCGAGGGCTCGCCTCCTCCCGATGGACGAGTCCATCGTGCCGATACCTGCGCGCCCGC
>PLEY01000069.1 GCA_003136595.1 Burkholderiales bacterium | reverse complement strand
TCAGCGTGATTCCGATCGGCAACATGATCAAGTCCGAGGGCTACGAACACACGTTCCTGTTCTTCGGCATCCTGCAGGGCGCCATTGTGTTCGTGATGGCGTGGGGCCTGCGCAAAGCGCCCTTTACGGCCGAAAAGGCCCAACCGCATCCGAGCCAGACCGTCAGGCAATATCGGCCTCCCGAGGTGCTGCGCTCACCTGTCTTCTGGGTCATGTATCTGATGTTCGTGCTGGTGGCGGCGGGGGGGCTCATGTTTGCCGCATCGGTGGTCCCNNGCGCTGTCGCTCGATCGCATCCTAGATGGCTTCGGCCGGCCCTTTTTTGGCTGGGTCTCGGACCAGATCGGTCGCGAGAACACCATGACCATCGCATTTTCCATCGCTGCGGGGGCGTTGTTCGTGTTGAGCCAGTTCGGCGCCCATCCGGTCGTCTTCGTCTTGGTGTCGGCCGTGTATTTTCTCGTCTTCGGCGAGATCTACAGTCTGTTCCCCGCGACCCAGGGCGACACCTTCGGCTCGAAGTACGCTGCCGCCAATGCCGGGATGCTNNNNCAAGGCGGACTCAAGGCGGACTCGACGTGGACTCAACGTGGGTTGCGGGTGGGCACGGTCGGTCGCCCGTGAGTTGCCGGGCGGGTGTTCGGGGAGGAACAGCAATTGGCGCAGCTACGCGCAGTGATCTGGGATGTCGATGGCACGATCGCCGAGACCGAACGCGACGGCCACCGGGTCGCCTTCAATCGGGCCTTTGAGGCGCTTGGCGTCGCCTGGCGCTGGGACGAGGGCCTCTATGGGCGTCTGCTCGAGGTCAGCGGGGGTTACGAGCGGCTGCTTTACGACATGGCGCAGCGTCCCCTGGCGCCGTCGAGTCCGGCCGCGCGCGAGGCGCTGGCGCGGCGCGTGCACGCGCGCAAGAACATCGAATATGTCGAACTGGTGGCGGCTGGGGGTATTGGGCTGCGCGAGGGCGTGCGTCGCCTCATGGACGAATGCCGGGCGGCAGGCGTCCTCGTGGCGATCGCGACGACCACCGGCCGGGCCAACGTCGAATCCCTGTTCGCGCGCGAGTTTGGCGGCGACTGGGAACTGGGTTTCGCTGCGGTCCTCTGTGCCGAGGATGCCCCGGTCAAGAAGCCCGATCCTTCAATCTACATCGAGGCCTTGCGGCGCCTGGGGATCAGCGCGGCCGAGGCGGTGGCCATTGAGGATTCGCCCAATGGCCTGAAGGCCGCCCACCAGGCCGGTATCCGCACGCTCGTCACGCCTAGCGCGTATTTTCTGGGTGAGGCATTCCCCGAGGCCGCGTTGCAGGTTCCCGGGCTGGATGCGCGGGTGCGGGTCGGCGCCAGCGAATTCGAGCGCTGCGACCTCGCCTTGCTGCGCACGCTCGTTCAGCCTTAGGGCTGGACCTTCTGCACCGGGATCTCGCCATCGGTCACGTCGTCGGGATAGCAGCCCGAGCTGAACTGGCGCAGGGCGTCATAGTTCTCCCGGATGTCGAAATAGCGCCCGAAATTGCAGTAGGTCGCCCAGGGATCGCCGCTCACGGCCATGGCCTTCGGACGTTGCATGCGGCTGACGAAGCCTGACCAGGGCTTGCCGCGATCGATGAGCTCAGCGCTGCGACGGTATTCGTCGATCGATGGAGGCTGATTAGGCCAGGGGGCGAGAATCGTCGCGAGGTGGTATTTGCGCAGCTCCTTGACGGTCTCGCGCTGCTCCTCCGAAGGCAGGCGCGCAAGCAGGTTGCGAAACGTCTCGGGAGGATAATCGGTCAGCTCGCCAAAACGCGGCTGACCGTATTTGTATCGGTAACAGTCTTTGAGCGCCATCTTCATGACGAGCGGCAGCCCCTCGGCGTATTCCAGCGCCGGGAGCCGTTCGGGCAGCGTCAGCAGGGTTGCGAATTGCAGGGGCGTCATCGCCACGGCCTGGCTGGCCGCGGCTTCAAGAAGTTCGTCACCCGGCTTCGATGCCTGCACCAGGACCTGGGCGCGAAAGGCCCCAAGGCCGACGTCAGGCCGGCGCAGCAGGGCGACCAGCGCCTGCTCCGTCATGGCAGACAGCGCATCTTCTGGAATGCATTCGAGAACTGACCCGGGGGTGCGTGCCGGCAGGCGATCGATCAGCAGTTCGGCGCTCTCGGGATAGTGGCCGATCAACTGCGCCGCCAGGCGCCACAGCTCGGCCAGGCCGCGCTGCGCATCGCGATCGGTCCAGGCGTCAAGGTCCGGGCCCGCGAATTTCGTGTCGATATGGCTCGCGAGATATTCCTCGACCATCGAGCGCAGCTCGGCGGCAACCAGTGACTCGCCGATCGCGCGGCGCACGAGCTTTGGGAACCAGTCCAAGGGGTGCTTGACGCGCCGCAGAAGCGTGATCCGGGCAGTGGAAGACAGGGCACAGACTTCCGCGGGATCCGGACCGAGTCCGACCAGCTGCGAATAGGCATCCCGATGCACGAGGGCGCCCTGGACCAGCCCGCTGCGATCGCCGCGCAGCCGCTCTCGCAACGTGGCCTTGAAGGGTTCGCCGTCGATCGAGCGCGCCTCGAGCCACCGGCTGCGCGCCGCCAGGTAGCGGATATAAGGGTTCGGACTCGTCAGGGCGAGTTCCAGCAGCTCGATGTCTTCCGGGTACAAGGGGTCTGTCGTCACCCGGTGGATGATCGTCATCTGCGTTTCCTGGCTAAGCGCAGGCCAAGCCTCTTTGAGCATCAGCCGGCTGCTTGGACGGGGATCGCAGATCTCGTCCAGAAAGCTGACCTGGTGTGGCTTTTGCATTGCGCTTCCCCTCGGCCATTGGCTGTGCACCCTCAAGCCCGCACCCCGATTTCGGACCCACGAAATCTCTGCCTGTCTCCACCGTTCGCAACCCGAGCTCCCCCGAGTCCCTGCGGAATCGGCGGCCGGCTTCTTGCAAACCCTCGCCCGGTTCCCTAAACTCAATTATAATCAATGAGTTGGACGTCGGGTGGAATGTCGATGCAAGGCCGTCACGTGAGCAACCTGTGCAACACGGAGAGGCCGATCGGGAGGGTTTACCCCTCGGGCACCCTCTGCTGGCAATCCATCGGTGAAGATGGGTCTTTATGCTCGTTTCGGTGATTGTTCCAACCCGGGATCGTCCGGCCCTGTTGCATACCGCGCTCGCCGTGATCGGCCAGCAGTCCCATGCCGAAGTGGAAGTCGTCGTCGTCGACGATGGTTCGCTACCGGACAATGGCCGCGCCAATGAGGCACTCGTGGCCGCTCTCGGGCGCGCGAGCAGCTATCGCTATATTGATTCGCGCGAGCAGGGCGGCAGCGGACCGTCGGTGGCGCGCAATGCCGGCCTTAAGGCGGCACGCGGCGAGCTCATCGCCTTTTGCGACGATGACGACGAATGGTGCGATGTCGAGCATCTCGCCGCCGCGGTTGCTGTGTTTCGTGAGAGCGTAGACGTTGATCTCGTGTTCGGTAACCAGGACACCTCGATCCGTGGCCAACGCGGGGCGCAGCCCTGGCTGCCGCTGCTCGCACAGCGGCTGCGCCTGGACGCCCGCCAGGATGGGGAGCGCATCCGGCTCGCGCGTGCCGAATGCCTCATCGACCATTTCCCGCACCTGAACACCTGCGTGTTCCGGCGCGCGCTGCTGGACCGGGCTGGCGGCTTCTGGGAAGGCGTGCGCTACAGTGAGGACATGGATCTCTACGTGCGCGCCATCGAGCGCGCGCGCGGGGTCGTCTATCGTCACCACACGGTGTCGATCCATCACGTCCCGGATCCGACCCAGGCCACGAGCGCCTCGACCCGCCTTAGCCCCATCGAGAAGGAGCTGACAATGGCCGCGGTCGCCAACCACCTCCTTGAGACCTGTCCCTCGGCCGCCGCCCAGCGCTATGCCCGCCGCGTCGCGGGCTTCGCCTATCGCCGCCTTGCACTGGCCGAGGCCCGGGCGAACAATCCAAAAGGAGCGCTTGCCTTCGCACGCCTGGGGCTTGCGATCTGGCCCGGAGCGAGGTGGTTCGCCTATACGGGCTGGCTCGCAGCGCGCGCCTGGAGCCGCCCCTAGCGCGAGGCGATTTCGGCTTCGATCTGGCGCGCATCGGAGAGGGGCGTTTCTTGCGCAGGCGCAAGCGCCCTCCTTGTGGATGAGGCCGCAACTGTCAAAACGTTGCATGACCCCTCGCCGGTCAGTGGCTGTTGCAAATCCTGACAAAGTACAATGAAACTTATGGCAAGGTTGAAGGCCGAACCACAGAGTGCCGCGAAGGGCGTGGCGGGGCGCCCACGCGGAGAACATGCGGGGTCAAGATTCGTTCCTCCTGACTGCTAATCGATGGACGGGTGGCCCCTGCCGCCCGCTGTAACTTGTCGTCCAATGATTTCAAATCAAAAGAAGGTGCTCGTCTTCGGGGATGACACGCAAAGCTTCCTCGCGACGGTGCGCTCGCTGGGCCGAAAGGGCGTCGAAGTCCACGTCGTCCCCGAGGAGTTCCAGTCGAGCGCCCTGCACTCACGGTATATCCGCGGCATCCATCGCTTGCCCGTGTATCGGGGTGATGGGGCACGCTGGCTCGATGCGCTGTGCACCCTGCTTGAGCGGGAACACTTCGATCTCATCATGCCGTGCATCGATGCTGCGATCCTGCCTCTGCACGCGGCGCGCGAGCGGATCGAGAAATTCTGCCCCGTCGCGATCCCCAATGTCCAGTCGGTCGAAGTCCTGTTCGACAAGGTCGAGACGCGCGCGCTTGCCCAAAGCCTTGGGATCCCGGTGGCGCGTGGCCAGATTTACCGGCCAGGCGATGATCCCGAGGCAGCGCTTGCCGCGCTTGGACTGCCGCTCGTGCTCAAGCCCAGGCGCTCGTTCATCCTAGATAACCTGCGACTGCGCCAGGAGGTCTCCATCCTCCACACGAGGGCCGCGGCGCTCACCGGCTTGGCCGAGGTCCGTGACCGCGAGGTCCTGCTCGAATCCTATTTTGTGGGTGGTGGCGTCGGCGTGTCTTTGCTGGCCGCCGAGGGCGAGGTGCTGCAATGCTTCCAGCACGTGCGCGTGCATCCGATGCAAAAGGGCAGCAGCGGCTATCGCAAGAGCGAGGACCTCGACCCGCGTCTGGTTGAGGCCTGCACCGCGCTGGTCGGGCGGCTGCGCTATACAGGGGTCGTGATGTTCGAGTTTCGCGAGGATCCGGTGACACGCGAATGGATCCTGCTCGAGGGCAATGCAAGGCCATGGGGGTCGCTGCCGCTTCCGGTTAGCCTGGGCATCGACTTTCCCTACTGGTGGATGAACCTCGTGCTCAACGGGGAGCGCGTGATGGCGCGCGGCTATCCTCCCAATCACTATGCGCGCAACCTCACAAGCGATCTGTACTTCCTCGCCGAGCAGCTGGCCGCACAGCGCGGGCGCACCGCGCGGCGTCTCGCCGTGGCGGGGGCTTGGTTTGGAGGTTTCGCCCGGACCCTGCTGGGCATCGAGTCAAACGACACGCTGGTTCTGGATGATCCGAATCCGGCGTTCGATGAATGGCGCAGGCTTTGGCGCAAGGCCCGTCGCAGAGTGTTCGGCCGCCGGCCGCGCGAGGCCGAGAGCCTCCTCGCAAGAGAGATGAGTCGTGCGGCAAGCTCTGGCGTCGGAGCACTTCACGTCGAATTCGTCTGTCTGGGCAACATCTGTCGCAGTCCTTACGCCGAGCGGCTGTTGCGCCGGCTCCTGCCGGAATCGCTCTCCGAGCGGGTCACGGCGGGATCGTCGGGATCGCTGTCCCTGGAGGGACGTCCATCGCCCGCTGAGATCATCGAACGGGCGCGCCGGCGCGAGAATGTAGACCTCAGCGAGCACCGCTCGCGCTATCTTACCGAGGAGCTTGTCAGCGATGCGGCGCTCGTGGTCGTGTTCGATGCGCGCAACGAGGATAACGTGCTCAGTCTTTATCCCGAGGCGAACAGCAAACTGGTCTGGCTCGGCGACTTCCTGACTGACGCGCGGCGTGGGCAGGGGATTGCGGACCCGTTTGGCAAGAGCGAAGAAGTCGGAAACCAGTCTTTCGGCGTCATCGAGGAATGCGTCAGGCACATGGTGGACATTCTGGGGCGCACTGCAGAGCACCGGGTCTCGGGCGCGATAGCGTGCGCTGCCTAGTGCTCGTGCGAGTCGCCCTGGCGTCGGGTCGGGCGTAGCGAACCCAGCGCAAAGTGCAACTGGGCGTAGACCGGCAACCAGGCACCCACAGGTCGCCTGGTCCCGCGCCTCAGAAAGTAGGCGGAGCCGTTGACGAGGGTATTGCGGATCGCCCAGCGGCGCATACCGAGGAACATGGGCGTGTCCTCGTGGGCCTCGAGCATCGCGTGGGTCTTGCCCACCATCCGATAATAGCGGCCGACATAGGCACGCGTCTGGCGGGCGGGCGGAATGCGGTGCAGAACCTTCGACTCGGGAACCCACCAGCCCTCGGCGGTCTTCAGGAGGGCTTCCAGCACGCTTACCTCCTCCCCGAGCGCCCCGGACGGACCACTGCGCCCAAGGTCAGGGTCGTAGCGGTGCAGGCGCTGCAGGGCTGTGCGGACCGCATAGTTCGCCCCAAACGGCAGCCCCTCTCCGGGTCCAAGTGCAACCACCGTCTCCCCCATGTCACGGTAGGCAAATGCCTCGGCGATCAGGCGCCAGCCCTCCGTCAACCAGTCCGGCGGGCTCCCTTCGAAGACGGGGTGGATCGGTCCCCCAAAGACGCTGGCTTCGGGCCAGCGTGCGATTGCGTCTTCGTAGCCCCGTAACCAGTTGACATCGACCAGCACATCGTCGTCGGTCCAGAGCATGAACCGCCCGGCCGCCGCAGCAACCGCGGCGTTGCGCGCATGCGAGAGTCCCTGGCGCAGTTCGAGGATGACGCGAAGCGGCAACAGCGCGGCGAACTCGTCGAGCACTTTGTGGGTGTGATCGGTCGAATTGTTGTTCACCACCAGAACTTCCCAGCGCCCCTGCGGAGGAGTGGCCGCAACGAGGCTCGCCAGCGTTTTTCTGAGCGAGTCGGCACGGTTCCACGTGCAGATTGCGACCGTGACGATCATGGCCGTCTCGCGGCATCGGGCATCCGGCGGGAGATGCAGGGAGAAGGCCTTGCGCTGCGATATTCATGCGGTCCGCTTCTCGCGGGGGCGCGGTGGGGAGGAGCCCGGGTCACGCTAGACCGGCGCAAATGAGCCCGCCCGATCCGTCATCACAACCTGGAGGTCCGCGCCCCCCTCCTGAACCTTGGAGCCATTGAGATAGAGACTGGTGCGAAATGCATAGACTCCTTGTGGAACCCCCTCGGGCAACTTGAAGGTGAACTGGGTCTGGTAGGCGCCGGCCTGACCGTTGCTGTTGGCCGGCTTGCGCGCCGTGCGCAGCAGTTTGCCATCGGGCCCGTACATGTTGATCTCCTCCTCGACCACCGGCGCCTGGCCGTCTGCGCCGGGCACGACCTCGATGAGTGAATCGAGGTTCGCACCAGCGCCCGGGTGAATCTGATTCGAGGGATCAAATCGGGTCTCGTAGCGCGAAATGGTGGCTTGCGCGGGCAGCTGGCCCTGGTGCTGGGATTCGAACTCCGCGGCCACCTGCTGGGAGGACTTGACCTGCTGCGAGTGATAGTTATACGCAAGACAGGCGAGGGCACCCAATCCACCGCCTGCTGCCGCACCCGCGAGGCGATGGTTGCGGCCGCCGAGGAGTGCGCCGGCCAGCGCGCCCAGCACCGCCGCTCCCGCTGTATTGCAGGGGTCGGCGGCGGGCTGAGGGCCGGGCGCTGCACCGGGGTTGGCAGCCGGAACGGCCTCGGTGGTCTGTGCCGACACGGCGGGAAGGCAAGACAGTGACAGCAAAAACGCCGCTCCCAGCGCGAGCGCTTCGGGACGGCGGGATGGGGTTTGCATCAGGGCTCCCTACTCGAGTTTGATGTTGTTCAATGCGTCGGTCTGCGCCGCCTCCGCACGCGCCTTAAGGCGCGTTGCGGCAGGATTGCCCGGCTGGATCTGAAGAGCGTTCGTCGCGTTTGCGATGGAGCAGGAGTATTGCTTGCGGGTGAAGCACGCCTCACCATCGGCCAGCAACTGACGCACCGATGCCGCAGTCCTCGCGACGGGTAGCGGCTTGGCGGAAAGGGGAGAGCCCGGGGCGTTCCCGGCGGGCGCCTCGTCGGTCGTGATCGGGGCGAGCGCATCCTGGGCGATGCCGGGGGTGACGACCGACGTGGCCGGTAGGCCAGGCGCCGCCCCTGAAGACGGATCAGCTGGCGGTGCGGCAGGCAAGGCGCCGGATGGGGCAAGGAGAGACAGGGCGAGCCCGGTGGCAAGCGATGCCGCCAAGGCGGCCCTGCGCCAGAAGCCAGGTACGGCGGTGTGGGGGGTAATCATGCTCTTCGTCTTCACCTTTGCTGATCGGCCGGTCTGGCCGCTCGCCCGCCTTGGTCAGTCCTCGCGACCNNATAAATGTCCGCATAACGTCTGCGTGGCCTCTCCCCGATCGGGGCACGATCCCCCTTGCGTCTGCAAGTGTAACGACGCGCGCCGCCTTCATGCAATCCCGCTGACGACCCCTTGACGATCCCTTGACGATCNNGATCCCTTGACGATCCCTTGACGGGCGGCGCCCAGCCCTTGCGAACCCCCCCACGCTCAGGTTTTGCGGGCGCGCGCCGTAACACAGTGTGGGGGCCAACACGCCCCCAGGCCGAACACCGGCCATCCTGGCGCCTGCGAGGGCTTTCGCGGCCGCGTAGTACCGGGTAAACTTCGGGAAGATCGCGTCCTAAGTGATTGATTGCGGTCCTGATTTTTCCGTCTGGAGCTTGGCCACCACCGAAGCGCATCGCCGACTACAAGACACTGGAGCGGATCTTGATCAAACTCCAAAGCGATTTCCTTGGCCCGTACATCGTGGAGGACGGGGCCATTGTGCGGCCGATGGCTCCCAACACGCTCAAACTTTCAGGTGAACTCGAGAGTCGCCGCAATGGCACCGGCGAATCCTACACGGTAAGCGACCTGAATGATGATCAGGAGGTCTGGCACCCGACAATGAAGGAGATTGTCTATCTCGAGGCGCACCGTTTTCTGAAGCCCGCCGAGTTCGAACGCTTTGTTTGCCTGGGCTCAGCGGCCACGGTCTTTCGGGTCGGCTCGGATATCTACCCGCGTATCGTCGGGCTGTTTCCCGACGGCTTCGATCCGGCTTTGCCCCACATGAAATCCCACCTGAGCCTGGCCAAGGTGATCGAGGGCTCGTACTACCGCCGCCTGGCCAAGAACCATTTCACCAAGGCCCGTGCCATCCGGGATGGCATGACCCCTCGCTTCGGGATGAGCACTGACGTCATGACCCGCAAGGGCTAAGCGTCGGGCGCAGCCGGCAAGCGCGGCAGGCGCGTTCCCAAGACCGGGCCGCCCGGCGTCACCCCGGCGTCAACCTCGCGGCAGTCGCGGGACGCAAGGGTCGGCAAAGCCCGATCACTTTTGTTCAGGGGTGCGCCATTTGCAATAGGAATCCTTCGCAGCGCCCTGGAACACCAAGAGCAGCGGAATTTCTAGCGCCACCGGTCGCCGGACGTCGACACCAACACCTTCCAGAGGTATCCCCACGGAAGAATGAGCGGCACGATCACGACGCCCAGGGCGATGCCTAAGAACGAATCGGCAATGTCGGGGTCAAGCGTGTGGCCAAGGTAGGGCGGTAGCCACGCTGCGAGCACCCAGATGAGTTTCCACGTCAATTCGAAGACCAGTAGCGGCAGCATCCTGACCGGATGCCGCACGCCGAGGAGACAGAGCAGAGTCAGCGCCCCAAAGAAGCTCATCCCCACGCCCTGCCAGAAATCCCACGGCCCTGCGTGATGCAGGATCGCCGGCCATGTCCGCGAGCCCTGCGCCAGACCAATCAGGAGATACGAAGCCCTGAGCAGGTACAGGCGATAAAGCGGAAGCTCGGGCCCGGGTTGTATCGGGATCATGGGCTACCCACAGTGTCATTTGCGAAAATGTTNNGGTCGCAGTCCGGGGTCGCACTCCGGGGTCACAGTCCGGGGTCACGGTCCGGAAGTCTGATCGATACTGAATATCAGCCGCACTCCCACGACACGCGACTCCGTGAGCCAGGCCGCGCCGATCGTACGAAGCCTTGGGACGACCCAACTCATGCTAACGCAAACCGCGTGTGCCTTACCGCCCGAGGGCGGGCAGGGGCCACTTTCATATACGCCGGCATTTTTCCGGGTACGACTTAAAGGGGTGAGCCAGAACGAGCGATCGCCACTGATTTGGCCTTCCATCTCAGATCCGATGGTTCGCCGTCACCGTGAACTGGCGAACGTACCGAGACCGATCAGACGCCAGAGGGTTTGCGTTTTGCAGATCGGGTCGGCAAGCGGAGGCGGCTACTGTTGACCTGCTGCTGCTTGGCCTATTCATCGCTGGATTTGGCAGGAATCGACGCGTCATACCGGTGAGCTTCCCGCGATTTTCGGATGCCAGGCTCATGCGCTTAAACGACACATGCGAGAGCGCGTCTAGGCACACCATTTTCGCTATTCGGTCTACTGTCAGGACGCAGGAATTACCGGTTACAGCGAATTCTTGTTCGACGCGGGTTCGCGTCATACTCTGTCCACCGGAGTAGTTCTACGTGCGCACAGGACACACCATCAGATGGACAGTCGCATGAGACCGCCGGGTCCACCGGTTGTGAGCGTGCGCCTCGGCACCGGACTTGCTGCGCCACCTCGCGTCAGGCATGAGCGGTTGCATCGACGATGAGGGCAAGGTCGACAACCGCTGTGGAAACCGGCCGGCGTCGCTTGTACCGTCAGCAATCGCCTTCTGCGCGCGCAGCTCTAAAGCCTGCGTGTTCCTGAGCGTAGGGCGGCCACGCGACAGCGGAGAAGCGCGGGGCGGTCCAGAGCGCCAAACCCGGAATCTTGTGCAAAGCTGGCTTGGCCCAGGGTGCGAAGACGCTTGGGCCGCAGATGCGGGACGACGGATCAGATAGAATCGGATTCGCCCTCCAAACCGATTCAACCGAACTCTCCCGCCAGTGCTTCCCTAGAGTCTCTCTTCTCTTGTCTGTGACACCATGACAACCCAGCTTGCCAGTCCCGCGCACCAGCGCGGGCGCCGCCGCTTTCTCTGGCGCGCCGCGTCGCTTGGCCTTGCCGCAAGCGGGTGCCTGGTCATGCGGGGGGCTCAGGGCAGCAGCCTGAAGCTTGGCGAACTCGCCCCACCGCTTGTGCTGCACACGCTCGACGGGCGTCAGATCGCCACCAGGGAGCTGCTTGGCCAGGTGGTGATTGCGACCTTCTGGGCAACCTGGTGCGCGCCGTGCCGCGAGGAGTTGCCGCTTTTGTCCGCTTACGCCGAGCGGCACGCGCACGAGGGCTTGCAGGTTTTGGGTTTTAGCCTCGACGAGCCGGGCGCGCTGCCAAAAGTCGAGGCCGTGGGCCGCACCTTGTACTTTCCCGTGGGGCTGCTCGGCAGCCCCTGGGCTGGCGGTTACGGCCGGATCTGGAAGTGTCCGGTGAGTTTTGTCATCGATCGCTCCGGGCGACTGGCTCACAACGGCTGGGACGACGAGGATCCCTCCTGGACCGACGCGCGTCTCGTCCAGGTCGTGGATCCCCTGCTTGGTCGGCATGGTTGATCACCCGTCCAGTCCCCCGGCTGTTGCATAATTCAGTAGATGCGGTTCAGCGACAGCCAGCCCGTGTCGCCTGACCATCACCGGATCGGCGCGCACGCGCGTCGGGTCGATCGGCGAGAGCAAGCGGGAGCGTGAGTCGAATATGAAACGAATGGCCCTCGCGGGGGTGGTATTCGGCATGATGGGCGTCAGCGCGCCGCGCGCCGAGCCCGGCGATCTGCCGCAGTACACGATCAAGCAGAGCAGCCCGGGCCTTGGGTCGCACATCAAGCGGCCGATCATCCAGGCCGGAAGCCTGCCGCCCGACAAGCGCCATGCCGAACTCTCGGCAGAGGAGAAGGCAAGCCTGAAGGCGCAGTACGAACACCTGGGTGAGGGGGACGAGCCCCCCTATCCTGCAGAGGGGCAGATGGCGATTTTCCTGAGCCTGCGCCGAGCCCACGAGGACTCGGGCCTGCAGCATAAGGGCGCAGTGCTCGCCTACGTCAAGGTCGATCCGAGCGGCAAGCCAGTCTCGGTCTCGGTGTCGCAGTCCCCGGATCCGGACATCACCGAGGTGCTCGTCACCGCCCTCATGGCCCAGTCCTACAAGCCCGCGCTCTGTAACGGTGGGGCGTGCACGATGGAGTTTCCGTTTCGCGCCGAATTGACCGGGCCCGAGGAGCGGACCATCACGAGTATGAATCGCGCAAGCGGCTTGAGTACCCGTCCGCCCCAGTAGGCTCGTCCCACCGGCGGATGCGATCGCGTCGCGCGCGGTGCCGGGGCGTTTGTGGCCGGCGCCACGCTTGTGCCTTGCGCCTTGTCACGGGCTACCCGTTGCGCAAGCCCACGGCCGTCCAGACTGCCCCGCGCTCGATTCGGTACTCCACTTCGAAGTGACGGCCTGCTTCGACGCGCGGCGCGAGTGGGGCTTCGAGCCTCAACCCAAGCGTGCCGGCGGCGGTCTCGAGTGTCTCCGCCACCAGATCGTGAAACCCGAATTCCTTGCCGAAGAGGGGATTGAGGCACTTGTAGAGCGATTCCTTGGCTGAGAAGACGAGCGTCACGTGCACCCCAAACCCCAGCGGGCTGCGGCGCGCCGAGGCGATCTCCTCGGCACGCATGAGCGCGGGGGCCAGTTCCTCCGCCGGCACCTGCCCGAGACAGTGTTCCAGGTCGATCCCCAGTCCATCAAAGTGCTGCCGCGGCGCGGCGACCGCCCAGGCCTGCCCGTGCGAGTGGGCGATCGAGCCGACGAACCCTCCCGGCCACTGGGGTGCACGGTGCGCCGAGGCGGTCAAGAGCGCATGACCTCCAAAGCCTGCGACGTGCAGCGCAGCCTGTGCGGCCGCCCGCCCGGCGATGAACTCGTACTGCCGGCTTCGGACGGCGCCCGCGAGCCGATCCGGGAAATTGACGCCAAGCCTTTCGGCGGCGGTGCGGGGGGGGCCGAGGCGGGCGACCTCAGCGACGCTGATGCGACTTGAGGCGCACGCTCCCCCGAGCGGAAAATCAGACGCCATGCCACTCCTGTGCCGCGAACCACTGCAAGAGGCGTTTGAACAGTCGCTCCCGGTCCTCGGCAAAGGTGTAGGTGTGATCGGCCTTTGGGTAGTGCTCAACCTCGATCTGGCCGCGCGTGTTGAGCCCACCGAACATGTCGGCGAACTGGCTCGCGTAGTTGTAGTAGTAGGACACGCCCCCGGTGTAGACAAAGAGCAGTCGCGCACCCCGGTCGACCAAGGTCTGGAGCTCGCCCTCCACCGTGCGCCGCGCCCCGAACGGCCGACGCTGCCCATGGACCCCGAATTCACCGGCCACCGGCGGCCCGGGAGCAAGGACCCGCCGCGCATAATTGAGCCAGGCACGGGGCCTTCCGAGACGCGGCAGGTAGTGCTCGACATAGCTGCGCCACGTCCAGTAGGCATGGCCGTCGAGGAAGATCGCACCGACGATGCGGGCATCACGCAGAGCCGCGGCGTGAGCGTTGTCGGCACCGGCACACAACCCGAAGAGCACGAAGCGCCGGGCACCTAGCTTGCGCTCGAGGAAGTTCAGTGCGTCGCTGATGTCGTTCTGCACGCGCTGCTCGTCGGAGTCGGCTGTGCTCGAGGTCTGGCTGTCGCCTCGACCACCCAGATCGAAGCGCAGGCTGCTCACGCCAAGCGCCGCAAGCTGTCGCGCGAGGTCCACCGACATGCGGTGCGGACCGACATGGTGGACCAATCCCGCATTGAGCATCAGAACAAAGGGCCTATCGGTGGGGCCCGCCGACACGCCGGGCTCGCACAGGATGCCAAACAGGTTCAGGTCGGGACCGAACTGGCAGGCCTTCTCCTTCATGCCAGGGCCTCCGTCGCCTGTGCCACCGCGCGCACGATCGGCCCTGTCATGCGCGCATCGAACGCCGCCTTCAGGCTGTCCCACTGCATCGGATCGGTGAGGTGCCGATAGTCGGCATCCGGCCAGCGGCTGCGGATCTTTGCGAGCAGGGACCGGAAGTTCGGGCGATCCTCGGAGACCACCAGTGCGGCGCTGCGCAGGTCGGCTGCGTCGAGGCGCTGTTCAAGCTCGAACCCGCGCAGTGCGGCGCGCAGGTCGTCGGGAAAAGCGGTCCCCAGGAGCTCTTCGCTCGCCGCAGGCGGTTCTGAACGTTGCGCGGCCATCTGGGCGTGCAGGGCCTCGAGCGTCGCAAGGTAATCGCTGCCGTCCGTGACCGGATCCCAGAGCACAAGACCCGGTGTGTGGACGGGCTCTCGGACCAGCGCCTCAAGCGCGAGCGCCGCGCCGGCCCGAAGCCCTACCACGGTCAGCGCGTCGCTACCGGAGATCTCGGCCAGTTCGCGGGCCGCGAGGATGACATCGTCCACCCAGACGTCGAACTGACCGCGCGCGATGGTGCCGCTCGAGTCGCCCACGCCATGGTAGTCGAAGCGCAGCACGTGGTAGCCGGCCTCGGCCAGTTGCAGCGCCAGCAGGCGCAGCGCGTAATGCGTGCGGATATACTCGAGCCCGATCGGCGCGCATAGGAGTACCCCCGCCGGGCGTGCGGCCGAGGCGCGCGGTGGCGTGTACATGCCGAACAGGGGCGCCTCGGGGGCACCGAAGTGAAACGGGTTCATGAGCGGGGGATGCCCGGCGGCTCGTCAGACATGCGGGCGGCGAGTTGACCCAGTGTGTCGACCACGACGTGACGGGGTGTCAGCCGATAACCCGTTGCCGCTGCGACGCGCGCGATCATCTGGATCGACAGGAGGGAGTGGCCGCCCAGATCGAAGAAGCGGTCCTGGATTCCGACATAGGGGATCTGCAGGACTTCGCGCCAGGCGTTTGCAAGCAGCACTTCGTTCGGCGTGCGTGGCGCATCGGTGGCGGCCATGCTGCCGCCCAGCCCGGCGAATCCGGGGAGGAGGCGTTGCAGGCGCTCACGATCGATGGTGCGCTCACGGGTAAAGGGTAGCGCCTCGCAGCAGACGACCTTCTCGGGGATGAGCGCCTCGGGACAGCGGCCGCGCAGATGCTTGCGCAGCGCAACCGCGCTCGGTTCGTCCTGGCCCCGGCAGACCACGAACGCCACGGGACGGCAGTCCGGATCATCCTCGGCGATCTGCCATAGGGCAGCCTCGCGAACCAGCGGGTGCTCAGCCAGGAGCGATTCGATCGGCCCGAGCCGCGCAGCCGGGGCGGGGGCCGCACCAAAGGGATCGGGAAGTGCCTTGACGTCGATCTTGCCGTTTGCGGTCAAGGGCAGACGCTCGATCTCCACAAACCAACCGGGAATCATGTAGTCCGGCAGGCTCGCCCGCAATCCGGCACGCAACTCGGTTGCGTCGCCGCGCGCGCCCTCGGCGGCCGTGTAGAAGGCGACCAGATGGGCATCCCCCGGTTGCCGGTCGCGCACCACGACGACGCACTGCCGAATCGAGGGCAGCCGCGAGAGCGCGAGTTGCACCTCGCCCAGTTCGATCCGGTAGCCGCGCACCTTGACCTGGAAATCATTTCTTCCGACATATTCGAGACGCCCATCGGTACGCATGCGCACGAGGTCGCCCGTCCGGTAGATCTGGCCCTCGCCGGTGAACGGATTTGCGATAAAGCGTTCGCGAGTCAGGTCATCGCGTCCCAGATAGCCGCGTGTGACCCCGCATCCCCCGAGCCAGAGCTCGCCGATCGAACCCCGGGGCACCCAGGTGCGGCGCGCATCGAGTACATAAGCCTGCGTGTTGCCGATCGGTTTGCCGATCGTCACCACGTCCGTGGTGACCCGGTCAATCGTCGACCAGATGGTGGTCTCGGTCGGGCCGTAGGCATTCCAGAGCGCACGCACACGGGGAACGAGCGCCAGGGCGAGGTCACGTGGCAGGGCCTCGCCGCCGCACATCGCGACCAGCTGCGGATCTCCCTGCCAGCCCGAGGCCAGCAGCACGCGCCAGGTGGAGGGCGTCGCCTGCAGGAACGAGATGCGCGCCTCGCTTAGCGTACGCGCCAGTGCGGCCCCGTCGATCACCGTGGCCCGATCGGCGATGACGGTGGTCGCTCCGGTGACCAGCGGCAGCCAGAGCTCGAGTTCGGCGATGTCAAACGACAGGGTCGTGACCGCAAGCAGACGGTCAGCGGCAGAAATCCCCGGGGCCTGGGTGCGCATCGTGGTGAGGAAGTTCACCAGCGCCGCGTGGGGCACCTGGACTCCCTTGGGCTTGCCGGTCGAGCCGGACGTGTAGATCACATAGGCCAGATCGGTGGGCCTGCGCGTGCGCGCGGCTGCTCCCGCCTGCGGCGCCGCGCGCGCCAATGCGCCCACATCCAGCACCCTGACCGCTGACCGGGGCCGGTGGCTGACCTGCGCCTGCGAGAGGAGCACGCGCATCCCGGAGTGCTCGACCATGTAGTCCAGGCGCTCATCCGGATAGGCCGGGTCGAGCGGCACGAAAGCGGCGCCCGCGCGCCACACACCGAGGAGCACGGCGACCATGTCGGCCGAGCGTTCCAGCATCACCCCGACGAGGGCGAGCGGACCCAGGTCCTCGCTCGCGAGCGCCGCCGCAATCTCGCCGGAGCGCTGCCACAGCTGCTGGTAGGTGAGTCGTTCGCTGCCGTATTCCACGGCAACCTTGTCGCCCGCTTCGAGGACGAGCTTCTCGACAAGATGGTCCGCGCATATCTCGCGCGGGTAGTCCATCCCGGTTGAGTTCAGGAGCGCGTCCATGCGCGCGACCTGGTCCGAAGGAATGAGGGGTAGCGACTCGACCGGGCTGTCCGGTTGCCGGGCAATCCCGGCCATCAGATGCTCGAACTGCTCGAGCCGCGCGTGCATCTCCGCCGCATCGAAGAGGTCACGGTTGTAGGCCCACTCGAGGATGAGATCGCCCTCTTCGACGACCGCGTTCACCGAGATCTCGAAGGTCTCCGCATTGCGGTGATTGAAGAAGTGCCGGGCCCTGAGCCCTTCGAAGTGCAAGGCGCCCGCGTCCATGCCGGGATCGAAGTTGAACATGACGGCGATGAGGGGCGCGCGCGACGGCTCGATCGGATACCGGATGGCCCGCAGCAGTTCCGGAATGGTGATCCACTGGTGCTCGTAGGCGGCGAGAAACGCCTCCATGATGCGCTGGCTAAAAGTGCCGAAGGTGTCGCCCTCCTCGATCCGGCAGCGGATCGGCATGACGCGGGCATCGTGCCCGAGCAGCCCGCTCTTGCCGCTCGTTATCTGGCCCGCAGCCGGAACACCGACCACGAAATCGGCCAGCCCCGCAATGCGCCCGAGGAAAAGGGCGAAGGCCGAGAGCAGCGTGACGAACTGGCTCGCACCCCGGCGCGCGCCGGCAGCCTTGAGCTCGGTGTAGATACGGTGCTCGATGCGGTAGTCCTCGCGCAGGCAAGCGTAGGTCCTGGTCGGCGGGCGCTGGTGATCAACCGGCAGATCCAGAGCCGCGACCGGATCGCGGAACACACCCTGCCAGTAATGGGCGACGTCCTCGGCCCGTTCCCGCTCGCGCCTGGCAGCCAGGCCGAGGTATTCGAGGTACGAGGCCGCGGCGGGCAGCATCGAATGAGAGCGTCCGAGCACCAGGTCGGAATAGAGCTGCGGCAGTTCAGCGAGGATGATCTTCAATGACCAGCCGTCAACGATCGCGTGATGGCAGTTGAAGACCAGCACTGAGTCGTCGGCGCCGCGCCGCACGAGGGTCGCGCGAAACAGCGGGCCTTCCTTCAGGTCGAAGACATGATCGAGCTCGGCCCGGATGAATCTGTCGTAGGCTGCAGCCCCGTCTGCCTGGTCCAGTTGACCGAGGTCCGTGATCGGCATTTCAAGGGCGATGCGCTCGCGAACCATGAACTCCGTGCCATCGGCGGAAAACCGGCCCCGCAACGCCTCGTGCCGGTCGACCAGGTTCAAGAGCGCCGAATACAGGGCATCGTGGTCGAGTGGGCCGGTGAGAAACAGGGAGATCGAATGGTTGTAACCCCGTGAGGCCACCCTATCGCTCTCGGCGGCGCTGAAGATCTCGCGTTGCGCGGCCGTACTTGGCACGGTGCGTTCTGAGCCGAACAGTGCGGCCGGATCGACCGGCGCGGGCGGTGCCGCCTGGCTGTACCCGGCGCGTTGCGTGAGCTTGTAGACGCGAGCCATGGTGTACCTCAATGATCCAGGCGGCGATAGCGCCGGGCGTCTTCCTGGAAGACAAACCACTCGCCCTCGCCTGGGTTTAGGGGCGCGCGGAAGGCTCCCGGCTCCGGGGGCTGAGCGTGCCGTGCGCGGATCAGCGGTCGGTCGCTGGGTGCCTCGGTGCCTTTCACCTCGCCCCCTTTGATGCGCGGGGTGACCCGGACTGCCTCGCGTGCGGCCGTAGCCGGTGCGGCGAGCCCGGCGCCTTCCTGGTCGGAAAGCTCCTGCAGTTGGCGATCGATGAAGTCGCGCACCGCGCGCAGATGTTCCCTGACCGCACCCGCCGCATCGCCGCCCGCTGCGGCGGTGAGAGGCCAGCCGGCACGGGCTGGCGGCTGGTCAGGCGGGGTGGCCGGGATGCCCCCAGGCGGTCTTGCTGTCGCGCCCCGACCCCCTGCACTCGCACGCGTGCTTGCAGTCTTCAGATGCTGAATCTTCTCGGCCGGGGCCGCGTGGATGAGGTGGGCTGCGAGCCGGCGCAGCGTGTTCTGCGACGCCATCAGGTC
Organism: Burkholderiales bacterium; assembly: GCA_003136595.1. Lineage (GTDB taxonomy): Bacteria > Pseudomonadota > Gammaproteobacteria > Burkholderiales > Burkholderiaceae_D > BOG-994. The sequence goes on along the minus strand of PLEY01000069.1, from coordinate 14,341 downwards.
GCGCAAAGCGATCGAGACCCCGTACTTCTTGCCGAGCTCGATGCCGATCTGCATGAGCACCAGTGAATCGAAACCGCATTCCACAAAACTGGCGTCAAGCTGTGTGACGGCGAGTCCCGAATAGTCGCCAAACAGGACTCCCAGTTCACCCGCGAGGCGTTCCTCACTCCCCTGCGAGGTGTCGGAGGCTGCGGCTTGGCCCGGATCTGTCGCGGTCTCCACGGGCTCACTGGCCTGCTCGACGAAGGGCCGGGGGTCTGCCTTGCGTCCTTCGGAGAAGCGATACTCCCTGCGCTCGAACGGATAGCTGGACACAAGCGGGACCCGGCGACCGCCGCCCCAGACCCGTTCCCAGGGCAGTTCGATGCCGGCGCACCAGAGCTTGCCAAGGGCCACGCCGATGCCACCCACCTCGCTCACCGCATCGGGCTCGTCGCCCAGCAGCGCGATGGCGGTGTAGTGGCCCGCGCCCTTTTCGGTCTTTGCAAAGTGCTGTACGGCGAGGCTGGCAAGCGTGGTGCGGGGGCCGACCTCCAGGAAGACGTTGGCGCCCAGCTCAATGCTGCGCAACAGTGCCGGGCTAAAGCGCACCGTGGCGCGCAGATGGTTGGCCCAGTAAAGCGGGTCGCTCGCTTGGGTTGCGCTCATCGGCAAGCCGGTTACGGTCGAGATCAGCGCTCGCGTGGGTGCATGCAGCTGCACGCTCCTCACGATCGCAAGGAAGGGCGGCACCACCGGGTCCATCATGGCCGAGTGGAAGGCATGCGAGGTGTGCAGAGGTCGGCATGGGATGCCGGCCGCCTCAATGCGCGTCTGGACCCGGCTCATCTGCTCGATGTCCCCGGCGAGCACCGAGTGCACGGGCCCATTGATGGACGCAATGTCGACCGGCTCGCCGGCTGCGGCCAGGACCGCGTCGAGGTCGCCGCGTACCGAGAGCATCCGTCCGCGTGGCAGGTCCGCCATCAGGCGGCCCCGTGCCGCAATCAGCTTCAGGGCATCGTCGAGCGAGAACACACCGGCCAGGTGGGCTGCTGCGAACTCTCCGATGCTGTGGCCGACCACGAAGTCCGGCTCGATGCCCCAATCGAGCAGCATGCGTCCAAGCGATACCTCGATGGCAAAGAGTGCGGGCTGCGTGTAGCGCGTGTTCTCCAGGGTTTCCTGGTTGGCGGGGTCGAAGATGAACGCCTTGAAGTCCAGGCCGAGTTCGCGGCTGAGCACATCAGCGCAGCGGTCAAATGTGGTACGGAATTCTGGAAACTGTTCGTGGAGGCTTCGTCCCATCTCGATGTACTGGGAACCCTGGCCCGGGAACATGAACACAAGGCGCGGTTCTTCCAGCGCCTCCTGCGCGGGCTGGACCAGGAGATCATCGATCTGGTGCTCTGTGAGGCGCACGCGTGCGCCCCGGTACCGGAAGCGGGTGCGGCCGTGTTGCAGCGTATAGGCCACATCCCGGGGCCAATAGCGTTCCTGGCTCAGGTCCGCAAGCAACCGGTCGCGCGCCGAGGGGCTCCTGGCCGAGACAGGCCAGATCTCGAACGGGCGCGTGGCGGGCAGTGAGCGCTCGGGCAGGGCGGGCGCTTCCTCGAGGATGAGGTGTGAATTCGTGCCACCGATGCCAAAGGAACTGATACCCGCCCGGCGCGCAGGCTCGCCGCGTGGCCAGTCGAGTTTGCGATCGACGATGTAGAACGGCGAATTCTCGATATCCAGCCCGGGATTGGGCTTCTCAAAGTGTACCGTCGCCGGAATCACGCCGTGGCTTAAAGCGAGCGCCGTCTTGATGAGGCTCGCGACCCCCGCCGCCGCAGTGGTATGACCGATGTTGCTCTTCACCGAACCCAGGCCGCAGTATTGCCGGCGCTGCGGATCCGAACGGAGCGCAAAGGCCTGTCTGAGTCCCTCAAGTTCGATCGGGTCGCCAACCGGAGTGGCCGTGCCATGGGCCTCGACGTACTGGATCGTGCTCGCGTCGACTCCCGCATCCGCGAGCGCCGCCCGGATGCAACCCGCCTGCCCGGCGACGCTGGGTGCGGAGAACGACACCTTCTCGCCGCCGTCGCTGTTGATGGCGCCCCCCTTGATGATCGCAAAGACCGTGTTGTGGTCGCGAATCGCATCAGCAAGGCGCTTGAGCACCACCACACCCGAGCCGTCGGTGAAGTTGGTGCCTTCGGCCGCCGCGTCGAAGGGCCGGCAATGCCCATCCGAACTGAACACCCCACCCTCCTGGAAATAGTAGCCTTCGGGTGTCGGAAAGTGGACCGAGGCCCCACCGGCGAGGGCGAGGTCGCACTCGCCATGGCGCAGGCTCTTGGCGGCCATGATGACGGCCACGAGCGATGTCGAGCACGCCGTGTGAACGCTGATCGCGGGGCCTTTGAGGTTGAGCTTGTGCGCAATGCGCATCGCCACATAGTCCTTCTCGTTGCCGGTCATGATCGCGAAGCGACCGGCCCGGCTCTCGGCCTGCGGGAAGGGGGCGATCTCGGCCCGGTAGTAGCTGTTGTCCTCCGTGCCGGCAAATACGGCCGTGCGCTCCGGCAGGCTTCCGATACCCTCACCGGCATGTTCGAGCGCGTGCCACGCTGTCTCCAGCAGCACGCGCTGCTGGGGATCGGTCAGCTTGGCCTCCATGGGATTGATCCCGAAGAACTCGGCGTCCATCGCATAGGGCGAGTCGATCAATCCGGCCGCGCGTACGTAGCGTGGATCGCTTCTCAGTTCGGCGGGAACCTCGGGGCTCAGTTCGGCATCATCGAGGATCGTGATCGTGTCGCGCCCATCGAGAAGGTTGGCCCAGAATTCCTCGAGGTTCCGAGCGCCAGGAAACCGGCAGGCCATGCCGATGATCGCAATATCTCCGTCCCGGGCGGCGCCGTCCGGCGCGGCGCCTGCATGCCGATCGGAAGCCCGGGAATCGGGCCCCGGCACTGCCGTGGGCGGGCTTGCCCCCTCGGCGAGATAGCGCAACAGCAGCCTGAGTGTCGGATACTCGAACACCCGGATGACCGGAACGTCCAGGCCGATCTGTGCGGAGAGCCTGGCCACGAACTGATTGGCCGCGAGGGACGTGCCACCGAGGTCCGCAAAACCGCGGTCAAGGTCGATCGTGTTCTGCCCGAGCACGTCTTTCCAGATGGTAATGACCTGGTCCCGCTCATCGGCAGACATTCTGGACTTGCGTGCACTGGTCATACCCGTATCCCCTCGACTGGTTTGGCCGCTTTATCTTGTCTATCCGGGGCTTCCTGCCACCTCCGGCGGCGCGCACGCGCCTTCTCCAGGCGCCCCATCCCGGTCTCGACACTCCCGCACATCGCCCACATCCCGCCCGTCCGCGCATCGAGTGGCCACCTGGTGCCATGCCCTCGGCTGAGTTGTCGACCGACAGGCGTGCCAGATGGGTTGGCCGCGTGGCGACACAACCTCACCTTCAGGCCACGCGCTCGCATCCTGCCCTTCAGCGGAATGTTAAGCGGAATGAAGGACGGAAGGTTCGGCGGAATATCAAGCCCATTATCGTATTTCAACGGGGCGGGCAGGGGAGTTGACCCGGGCATGGAGAGGTGGCGTCCTCGCTCACACATGAGCAAATCACGAGAGGTGCGCGTCGCGGTGGTTCCGTATCTTCGAAACGGAGATATCGATATGCATACTTCGCAGCCGCGAAACGGAGTGTTTTCGGAGTGTTTTCCCAGATGAGTGGAAGTGGCTTGATTTGGCCCGGCTGCGCCGAAAAATGTCACACCCGGTCAACTATTGTCGCTTTCTTGGCTGCGGGAATGTCAATATCAACCCTACGGAGAGCTGGAGCAAGAATGAAGCCTAAGTAGACAGTGCGCGGCCGCCCGCCTCTCGGAGATGTGCCGAATGACCGAAGGACCGAAGCTCCGCCTGCAGGAGATGGCGAGCGGGGCCGGTCGTCCCGCTACTCATCCGCACCCTGCGTTCGCAGGAGCGTCGGGCATCGCAAATCACCCGGCAAGAGCAATTCCGCCACAATCGTGTCTTTCAGTCGACCAGGGAGCATGTGTGACCCTCGCGCGGTGTGCCCGACAGCTGGCCTTTTTAGACTCCCGACTCGCGAGCCTTAGCGCGAGAACCTTAGCGACACCGGCGTTGGCGGCCCGCTCCAACCGCCCCCGAAAAAACGAACCTGATCGCGGCGGTCGATGAGAGAGCCAGTGGCTAGCCCCGTTGCGCTCAGGGCTCGCGGCCCGCGTGGCTGCGTGCCTCCCATCCCGTTGCGTGCGATCACAGGCCTGATTGCGCTGATCGCGCTGCTCGCCCTCGAGTTACACGGACCCCCGGCCATGGCGGCGGATTCCGAGGCAACCCCGCAGGAACTTCCCGAGGCCACTGTGATTGGATCGAGCCCGGTTGCGGGCACCGGCGTGCCGATCAATCTTTATCCGGGGAATGCGCAGACGATATCCGTGAAAAGCATCTCCCCCGGCGCCACCACGGCGACCGACCTCCTGAACGAGGCCGTGGGCAGCGTCAACCTGAACGATACCGAGGGCAATCCGTACCAGATGGATCTCAACTTCCGGGGCTATACGGCTTCGCCGGTTCTGGGCACGCCACAAGGCCTGTCTGTCTACGTCGACGGGATTCGCATCAACGAGCCTTTTGGAGACATTGTCTCGTGGGATCTCGTGCCGAAGATCGCCATCTCCGACATCACGGTGGTTCCCGGCACCAATCCGGTCTATGGGCTCAACACGCTGGGGGGAGCGCTGGCGTTTGACACCAAGAGCGGCTTCGCCTATCCCGGCGCGAGCGTGAGCCTTGCCGCAGGCTCCTTCGATCGCAGGACGGTGGACGCTGAATATGGAGGCAGTCAGGGCAACACCGATTTTTACGCTGCGACGAGTTTCCATGACGACAACGGCTGGGCGAAATACAACCCGAGTCTGGTGCGCCAGTTCTTCTCCAAGGTTGGCTTCCAGGATGCTAAGACCGAACTGGACTTCTCGATCACCTACGTCGACGACTATCTTGCGGGCAATCAGTTGGTGGCGAAGTCGATGCTCGAGGATGCCATCTCGGGATACTCCCATCCCGACTCCGAATCCACCCGCAGCTTCGTTGCGAATCTGACTGCGCGAGCCGAACTGAATGGTGCCAACAGCATCGAGGGTAACCTCTATTATCGCAACATCTGGCATAGCCTCGTCGACTCCAACATCAACGATCCGGTGACTGGGGGTGAGCCCGATCAGATCACGCGCTGCAATGCTCTTTACGGACAGGCCTGCGCGGGGAACGTCGTGAGCACCTACACCCAGGACATCTACGGGGTGAATCTCCAGTTCTCCAATCATGCTCGCGTCGGTTCGCTGCAGCAGTACTTCTCGATGGGGGTCAGCGGGGAGCATGGCACCACGCACTTTTCCCAGGCAGGCCAGGATGCAGTCATCGATGTCACGTTCGACACCATCGGGGTTGACCCGTTTTCGCCCCAGTCGGCCATCCACTCGTCCAACGCCTCGCTCGGAGCCTATGCCACCGAAACCCTGGTCATCGACCCGCGCGCGAGCGTCACGCTCTCGGGCCGCTACGATCACTCCACGGTCGACCTCTCGGGTACATCCATCGACCAGAACAATGACTTGGTCAACGTCCACGGGAACCATGCCTACCGGCGCTTCGATCCGTCGATCGGGGGTACGTTTGTACTGCTGCCCCGTGCCACACTCTTTGCGAATTACGGCGAGGGCCTGCGCACCCCCACGGCGATTGAACTGGCCTGCGCTGATCCCGTTCGTCCCTGCGCCGGTGTGCCGAGCGCGTTCTCCTCGGATCCGGACTTAAGGGCGGTCGTCGCGAAGAGCCTTGAAGTGGGCGCGAGGGGGAACCTCGGCACGGCGATGAACTGGCGGCTCGCGGGTTTCTACAGCAATCTGTACAACGACATCATCTTCAACCAGTCTACCTTGACGACGGGCTATTTCTCCAACGTGGGCCGGACCCGGCGAGCGGGCGTGGAGTTCGCCCTGAACGGCCAGCTCGACGCGCTCGACTTCGCCCTCGCGACGACCTGGCTCGACGCAACCTATGAGTCCCGGTTTGTCGTTGCGAACGGTGCGAACCCAGGTTCGGCATGTCCCGGCCCGGCATGCGTCCCGGTCGAGCCGGGCGACAAGATTCCCGGACTTCCAGCGCTTGTGGCCAAGGTGCAACTGGGTTATCAGGTGACCCAGGATCTGCACCTTGAATCGCAGCTCCTGGCTCAGGGATCGACTTTCGCGCGGGGTGACGAGAACAACCTTCTCAACTTCGGCAAGATTCCCGGTTTCTACACGATCAGGCTCGGGTTCACGCAGAAAGTGGGCAGCACGTTCGAGCTCTCCGGCGGGATCCTGAATCTTTGCAATCGGCTTTATGCGAATTTCGGGACGCTGTCGAGCAATGACCTAAAGGGAGGCGTCACCGAGAACTTCTGGGCCGTGGGGCAGCCGCGAACGCTTTTCCTACAGATGAAAGCCATATTCTAGCGAGCGGTCCCTCGCCCGGGGTCACCGCGGCGAGCGCAAGCGAGGGGTGCCGCTTCCGGGTCCCAGCGATAGCATCCTCACCAATACGGCGGCCCTCCCGCCCCGGGAGGGGACGATGTGCCGCCGGGGTGACTGCGGCGCGCGGACTAGAAAGAGTAGCTCGCTCCGAGCGTCGCAGTCCATCTCGGGAAGAGCTGATAGCCGCTGAGCTTGCTGTAGAGCGGGACCTGGACGAAGCCGTAGACGTAGATATTCTGCAGCGCGCGCACCGTGACCCCGGGGCTCAGATAGGCGACCACGCCCGCGGTATCGGTGGTATCCGCGAGAAATCCCTGGTCGGCACTCTTGTGTGTCAGGTTGACCTGGATTTGCGGCACGATGCTCGGGTCGGCTTCATAGCGCACACCAAAGCTCAGATTCTCGGAATTGCCCGGCCGGTAATCGGCCCCGGGCTGATCGAGCTTCTTTGCGACCGCCGACTGGAATTGGCCCGTGACGAAGGCGTCAAAGTTCTGGCTGACGGGCTGGTAGAAATAGGCACCCAGAATGACGTCCGTGCTACCTGTGCCCGGCTGCAGACTGGTGTCGACGGGCGATCCTGCGTTCGGTCCGGAGTTGAAATTGATGTAACCACGACCGACGTTGTTACCGTTCTCGCCAGGACCGCCGCCATAGGCGCCAGTGGGCACTTTCACGCCAAACTGGATACCCAGGTTGTGGGTGGGCAAAAGACCCTGATAGCTCGCCACGAAGCGGATATCTCCGAGACCGGTCAGCGTCGAGCCACTCACATCGCTTGGACTCAAGGGATTGCTCGAGCTACCGAACGTGGTGTGGCTGCGATCGATGTACGGAACGAGGACCCTCACATTCCAGTCGGAACTTGGCGAGTAACTCACCCCGAAGGTCGTGTAGCGATTGATCGTCTGACGCTCCACCTCCTGGCTGCCCCCGCCATTGTTGATGTTTGCAACCTGGGGCTCGGAGATCGCGTCGCCGTTGGTGCGCAACTGGCTTTGGTCGATGAAGTCGTACTGCAGGCTGACCCGCCAGCCGGAGTCCGAGGAGAGTCCCATGGCGGCGTCCGTGGAGAGCGAGCATCCGCACGTCGCACACGCGAGAGCGCCTGAAGGTGCCAGCGGCGCGAGGATGACTGCGGCAGCGGTGGTAAGCCGCGCCAAGCTGTGATCGATGTTCATGTTTTCCGTCCCAATCTGAGGGGAAATCCCTAACATGCTGTCTGGGCATCCCGGTCTTTGAATCTGGATCGCCGGGGGGGCGATCAGATTCTTGAGGAGTCCGATGGCCGCTCCACAGGGCGACTCTGGCCAAGCAGCAATACGCGACACGGATTAGCAGGCGACGCGTAGCGTCGGGTCTTTCAGCGTGGGTCCGCTACGCACAACACGCGGATATGAAGTTCCTGAACTGGCTAAAACGTGCCGGAACGTACTTAGCCGTGAACGGGTGGGCCGCGCGACAGGGCTGCGAGCCAGACTCGCCGCTCTATCCAGGGCGAGATGGGTGGTGTGGCAATCCTGAACCAGGCCGTGATGGTCGCCGGCCGGAAGACCACCAGAGTCGGCGGTACCGGGGCGACTGCCGTGTTGTCGCAGAAGGGACAGGTATCCTGTCGCGGATGCGTGGCGGCTGCCGGGTCGCGCGTGTGATTCGGTGTGTGATTTGGTGTGTGATACGGACAGGGATCGTGCGCATCCCGCGCGGTCAAAAGCGCGTCGGCGGCGGCGATAAAGTGCGTTATCGTCGGCGCAAGGGCTCCCAGGAGGGTGCCGAACAGGGCGGCGATTGTGGCAACGCGCCTAAGGGAGGAACTCATCGTAGGGTTCGCGACAACGACGATACGCCGCGCCCGACGGCCGCGAGAACAGTCCCCCGGCATGGGGATTTCCCGTGGCGGGATGTCGGCAGGCCGCGCAGCACCGGGCGTGGTGGCATGGTGGCCTACTCGGCGTGGCTGTGGGCGTCCAGGGCTTCTATATGGACGTCGATCGCGATTTCTCCCGCCTTTTCGAATTTGAGCTTCATCGGAAAGGTCTGGCCCGCGACCAGAGGGGCCTTGAGTCCTTCGAGCATGATGTGTGCGCCTGCCTGCTGCTTGAGTTCGACGGTGGACTTGGCCGGGATCTCGATGCGCGCGATCTCGCGCATGCGCATGATGCCCTGATCCATGGCCATGGAGTGCAGGGCTGCGCGCGGGACAATTGCTGAGCTCACCTGGACCAGCGCATCGCCCTCTCCAGCGTTTTCGATCGTCATGAAGACACCGCCCATGCTCTGGCCGGCCACGGTGGCGAGTGCATGAGGGTGCACTATTGTGAGTTTTCCGAGGGCGTACTGGTGGGCGCTCACGGCAAGGCTGGTGATGGCGAGCGTACAGGCCACCAGGGTTTGACGGGTCTTCACTGTGGATCTCCACGCCAGCACGCGCTGCCCGCGCCTGGCTAAGTGCTACTGGGACATGAAGCAATTGGCCGGATTTGCCATCCCGCTGCACCCCTGCCTTGTGGCGCTCCCTCCAGGGGTTCTCGCGGTCGGTGAATCGGGGGTGGTCGGGCGGGGCACCGCGCGCCGAATGCGCTTTGGGCGTATCAGAAAGCCTGGTTGCGCATGACTGGCGAAGCCCTTCCCGCCGGGCGGACTAGCTGAGCGCCGGAGGCGCACGGGAATGAGCGCGCGACCACGTCTGTGCGGTGTCGGGCAGATCGCCCGACATCGGGTTGAGCGCGTACGTCCCGCCGCTACGGGCCATCCACTGAACTGGCGTCGCAGGCGGGACGGGGGTTAGGGCGTGGGAGAAGCAGAAGGGGCAGCTCTCGCCCCAATTATGGGCACCGGAGGGCGCATCGCCCTGGATGCGGTTGACCCGCGCGCTACAGGTCTCGGCCAAGGCCAGTTGAACTCCGCGTGCAGAGCCAAGCACACGCGTCACCGTTGGAGCCAGTGCACCCAAGAGCGCACCTAGCAGCGCGGCCCAGGCGAGAACAATGCGGACTCTGTATGACATGGGATTAGTTTAGTACAGTTTGCCGTACTGCATGGCCCCACGAATTGCGTTGCGTCGGCGACCCCGGAATCCCTTGGACCGGGACGACGCCGTTCTCTCTCGGGCTCCTGCGCCGAGCAGGGGCTCGAGTGGCGGCTTTGAGGGAGTCAGCCGGGGCTGTCAGGTCGTGGGCTCGAGGAGAGTTCGAGCAACGCGCATACTGCCGCCACCGGCCGCTCTGCCGGGCGTATCAAGATTGCTGTCGCGAGGCAGGCTGCCGGCCGCACCGCGACACCCTTCGTCCTGTGCGCGGGTGCCGCCGAGGAGGCGTACGAGGCTCGGGCGCCCCCTCGAGGCATTGTCAGCGGAAGAGATCGGCCATGACATTGACGCCCTTGTCGCAGGCGTGATTCAGGCAGGGCAGCCCGAAGCCCGCCTCAAGGGAACGCAGCAGCGAAAAACTCGTATAGAACGTGCCACTCTGGATGCCGCGACCACGACGCTCGTCGCTGGTCTCAACCGTCACCACCACCTGGTTCACATTCTGGGCCGGAAACACCGTGTTGGCGGGCAGGGCCGTTGCGAGTCCACTGTAATCGTTCTCGTCCCAAACAATCACGATCGCGTTGCGGCCCTCATGCCAGGCTGGTGAGGACTTGATGCTCGAGACGATCTTGTTCAGTGTGACGTCTGCCTGTTCGGACAAGCCCGGATTGAGGCCGACCTGCGTGCCGTCCGTGTTGCCGTTATAGGCAGCGATGCCCTGGTCGTACTGGCAGAACGCGTCACCGTTGCCCCGACCGTGCTGATCGTCGCATTGATCGGGAACGATGTAGGCCAGGGAGGGAACCCGTCCCGTGGCGAGATCGGCGTAGAGCCCCCGTGGACCCTCGAAGCCCACCATGTTGCGCAGGCTGTGGTCGGGTCGTGCACCCTCCTGGACGCTCCTGAAATACGCGAACGGGTTGTGCTTGACAGCATAGGCGGCCACGACACCAGCGGATGTCAGCGGCGGCAGATTGGTTGCGGACAGCGGCTGCGAAGCGTCAAAGGTTGTGAGGTTGGTTGCCGTGCCGTTGCTGGAGTTGATCAGATCGGCTCCGCTCAGAGGCAGGTTCTCCTGATAGGTCTTCCAGCTTTGGCCCGCTTCCACGAGCTGGTCAGCGATCGTCTTGCCCAGGGTGTTGGCGGCGGCGGGCACAGATTTCACGCCGTCGATGTTTGCGAGGAAATTGAACACCGGCGGATTGACTTCGTTCCAGTTGTCCACCGCCTCGGTGACGGCATCCGTCCCCTCACCCCAGATTGGGCAGACGTTGTTGGTCTCAATCGGATACGGGTTGTTGCCCCCGCCATTGTCCGCATTCGGTATCCCGGTCTGCAGATTCGTCTGACAGCTGGTGTTGTGCCAATCAGGAGAATTGTCGCTGCGGACTCCAAAATTCGAGCCTCCGACGATCTCCAGGTAGTTCGTCAGGCTCGGGTGTCCCACAGCGAAGTAGTTGGTCGCCAGACTGACCTGCTTCTGGGCGATGAGTCCATTGATGAACGGCATGTTCGGATTGTTCAGAATCTGCTGGTACGAGTGATTCTCCATCATGATTACGAAGACATGATCGAGAGGAGCGATGCCTTTCGGTACCGGCCCCTCAGCGGCGAAGGTGCTGGTTCCAAATGCGCTTAGAAGCAATCCAGCGATGACATTTCCAAGACGTTTCATGTTTTGATCTCTCCGGGGATTGGCGTTGGGATGGGGATGTTCTCGTTGCTCTTTTGTGGAGGAGACTGCAGGCAAGAGGTTACGAATCGCCCGTGACTGGCCGATGACATATCAGGCCGCAAAAGACTGATCCAGACCGGTTGCGATTCTGAAAGGAAGGCGGACTGGGAATGTGTCGATTCACAGACGCTTTGCCAGGCGATGGCGCGTCGCGGGGGCTGGCTTACGCCGGCCCGGGATCGACTCTGATGAGCCCCATCATGCCGGCGTCCTCGTGATCGAGCAGATGGCAGTGATAGACGAAGGTGCCTATCGTATCGGGATCCCGAAAATCCATGCGTACCCGCACGCTGGGGTAGGTCGCGGCCGCACCCGTCGCGTAGGGCACGTTGACGGTGTCGCGCAGGAATGGTTCGTTGACGGGAAGCCCCATCCAGGCGACGAGCTGAAAATGCAATTGATGGATGTGAAAGGCGTGGAGTTCGCTGGTCCGGTTTTCGATGATCCAGTCCTCGACATCGCCTTGCTGGGCAATGATGTTTGGCTGCAGTGAGAGTGCATCGAAGGGCGCTGGCGCCTGGCCCTCGACGGTGAGGTAGAAACCGGCGTTGCCCTGGGGCTGGTTCGGATCCTGTGGGTCCTCGGAGAAGTAGAGTTTCCTCACGCGGACAGGAGCTACACTTCCGAGCCACGGACGCGCCGGTGCCGGCAGTGGTGTGCTGTCGCTCGGAAGCCGCGACTGGGCATCCGGTGCATTGGCCGCTGCAATGATTGAGACGAGTGTTCGATTCGGGTCGTTTTCACCTCCCTGACCGGTGTCCACGGTTCGGGTGACGAGCATTGCAGGGACGCCCTCGGGCGGACCCACCATGATGAATTCGACCCGGGCGCCAGGGGGGACGACCACGCTGTCGCGCCACTCGATCGCATGGCCGACGCGGCCGCTTGCGGTGAGGGGGACACCGTCGATGGCGACAACGCCCAGCCATTGAGGGCGATATTTCGTACCCCGTTTGAAGAGCGCACAAATGTTGAGGTACGTCACCGAGCAGGCGTTGAGCAGCCGCCAGAGCTGGCGCTCCCCGGGTTTCATCACAATCGAAGCCATCGGGTAATCCGGATAGGGGACCGTCACAAAGTTGACCGAAAGATCTTTGGCGGGCTTTCCGGAGCCGGTGCCCGTGTTCACCGCGTCCCCGTCCCGGTCGATGATCGCCTGCGCGGTGGGTTCGGATGGGGACGGGCGCGCATCCGGATGGATGAGATCGAGATCCCGAATCACGAGGACTCGCTCTGCGAGGCCGGCGAGCGCCGGATTGGCGCGCTCGATACCCTCGACAATCAGAGCGCCCGAGGCGCCGCCCTGGACCTGCTTGCTGCTGTAGCCATGAATGTGCGGGTGGTACCAATAGAGGCCGGGCGGCTCATTCTCCGGTACCTTGAACCGATATTCGTAGACCGGCTCGCCGGGCTGGATCGAGGTCCTCAGGACGTCGTCCTGATGACATCGGGCAGGCACAGTCATCCCGTGAAAGTGCAGATTGGTGGAAAGCGGTGTCATGGGACCGGCCGTACACGAGTCGTCCAGACCCTGGGGCCTCGTGCGACAGATGTCGGGTCCGAACGATGGAGCCGTAGCTGCGCCTTGCGGCGCGACCAGTGCATTCCTTAGGCGTAAGACGAGTTCGTCGCCCGGATGCAGGCGCAAGGTGGGCGCCTCTGCGCCGTCGGGGAGCAGGTAGCAATAGCGCGTCGAGGCACCGCCTTCCTCAAAATTGCGAAGCGTCAGGTCGAGCTCCAGNNTGCAGGGTTCCTCGGGAGCGTCCCTGGCTCGCGCCGGATCGGTCGCCCCGATCCAGGTCCAGGGCGAGGCCAAGCCTGCGGCCAGAAACCGCAGCGCATACTTCATCCCGGTGCGCCGCGCGGCATTTCGAATGGGTGGTTGTGGGGCCGACATCGGTGTTCTGGGTATGCGGCCTCACGAGAAGATGGCCGGTTGGGGTTGGCCGGTTAGGGTGACGCGGTGCGAGCTTATTTTCCTGCTGTGACGGTGCTGTGACAGGAGGAGCGGTCTTGGCGTGCCGCGCGGTAGCCTCCAACGATCCCGTCTCTTGCACAGAGCATGGCTCGCCCAAGTGCCGGGTGAGCGACTAAGTCCCCCCGATGACCGGGAGCTCAAGGCTCGTCGTCAGGATTGCGGACCAGAGGCGGGGGCTCCCGAGGATGGATCAGTCTCACACACGTTTCGAGCGGCCCGAGGGTGCTAGGTGTCCGACCAGAGCCCGCATACACCGTTCGGATCAATTTCGTCGTCGCGCTCGATCACCTTGCAGCGCCCCAGACCTGGATTTGGCCCCCCAGGCAGAAAGTTGACGCAGGTGGAACAGTGGCGTTTCCCGCTCGACTGATCGCGGTATCTGGTCGCGGCACGCAGGTCGGGGTTACGCTGGGCGCGGGCGGATTGAGGGACGCCGAGTCCGACACTGACTGCGGCGAAGAATATCTTGCACACCACCTCTCGCCGTCCTGATCGTTCCATGAGCCTGAAGGATCCCCAGTGTCCTGTTCACCGAGGACCCAGCCTACAGGTCGAGGTCGCCATCCGCGGTGACATTTCTCACGGGGAAGTCCTATGAGGGAGGATATGGAGAACCGAATCGCGGATTTGTCCGGTAGTCGTTTTTTTGGCCCGAGCCGAACAAGTTGTGTTTCACTGCCGCGGGGTCGCCCCGATTGCCGAACCCGAGTTCGCCGCCAGAGGGGTCAATGAGGGGGCCGCGCACGACGGCGCGAAGTGCTTGTGGAGTTGGTATCGATCACTTCGTCTGCGCCAAGCGTCGAGTCGATTCACTGCTCGATTGAGGTCCTGGCCTCGAGGCTTCGGCTACCCGGTCTTCCGGGGGATGCCCGGAAGACCGCAGTGTCCTTTCCGCTCCGAGCGTTAGAGCGCGTTTAGGAAATTGACCAGGTCGGTCGTATCCTGAGCGGACAGGCCGATGCTAAAGCGCTGGTTATAGAAATGGTTCATCCGACTTTTCTGTGGGTCAAGCCGGAAGGATAGAGATCAAGGCCACCGCAATGGAAATAGACGGCAATCTTGAAGTGATC
>PLEY01000195.1 GCA_003136595.1 Burkholderiales bacterium | reverse complement strand
TTAGACATGGGGAGGATGTCAACGTGATCAGCCACGCGCCAGGCGGCATCGCCCTGCAGCATCGGGTTTGGCGCCGGTCGTCCCGAGACCCCTCAGCGAGGAGGAGGTCTTTCGCGCCGTGACACCGAGCGTGGGAATGAGCGTCCGCTACCCCAGGTTACTGCATGAACCAGCCATGGCTTACGACCAGCGACTGTCCCGTCAGCGCATTGGTCGGAAAGGCCGCAAACAGCAGGGCGACCTGGGCCACGTCGTCGGTGGTGGTGAATTCGCCATCGACGGTCTCCCTTAACATGACGTTCTTGATGACCTCGGCTTCCGTGATGCCCAGGGTCTTCGCCTGTTCGGGGATCTGCTTATCGACGAGCGGCGTGCGCACGAAGCCCGGACAGATGACGTTGGCGCGAATATTGTGTTTCGCGCCTTCCTTGGCGACCGTCTTCGCCAAGCCGATCAGGCCGTGCTTGGCCGTCACGTAGGGCGCCTTGAGCACCGACGCCTCCTTCGAGTGCACCGAGCCCATGTAGATGATGCTGCCACCGCGTTTGCTTGCAATCATCTGCTTGACGCAGGCACGTGTCGTGAGGAACGCGCCGTCCAGGTGGATCGCGAGCATCTTTTTCCACTCGGCAAAGCTGAATTCCTCGATCGGATGGACGATCTGGATGCCGGCGTTGCTGACCAGGATGTCGACGCCACCCAGGCCTTGCACCGTCGCCTCAACCGCCGCGTTGACCTGGTCCTCGTCGGTCACGTCCACCGCCACGCCGATGGCCTTACCGCCGGCGGCGTTGATCTCGGCAGCCGCCGCCTCGGCGGCTGCCTTGTTCAGGTCGGCGATCGCGATCTTCGCGCCTTCCCGCGCGTAGACCAGGGCGATTTCCTTGCCGATACCGCTTGCTGCTCCCGTCACGAATGCCACTTTGTCTTTGAGTTGCATGGGCTTACCTCTTTCTCGGTAAAAGATAATCAAACACTACCGTTCCCAGGTCCAGCGTCAGATCGGCAATGAAGTGCAGCGCCGATTCCACCTTCAGTACAGGCAGGTCCGCCACCGGGGCGAGGGCGTGCGGATGGAGTTCAAGCGAGGCGGGCGCGGTCCAGGCGCCATGCACCGTCACGTTGGTGGTGTAGTAGCGTACCAGTTCGCAGATGCGCGGTGAGCCATCAACATGCGGGATGATCTTCAGCAGGAAATTCGGGGCCGCGAGAGCTGCCGCGATACTTGCCGCATCCACGCTGCGGTGCTTGAACCCCATGGTCGCCTTGGCGATGCGGACCTTGCCGTAGTCGAGTGTGCCAACCAGCGTATCAATTTCAACGTCGAAGACGGGTGAGGCAAGCTTCTTCGGAAAGCCCCATAGTTCGCGGCCGCCGGCGATCGGGGGATGGTCGTTGAGATACATCGAGTGGACATAGCCGCCCTGCGCACCTTCGAAGGAGACCGGGATCACCTGGCCCGATTCGGTGTAGTCGCCAAAGCCGGTCGAATCGGGCATCCGGATGAATTCGTATTTCACGAGCGGCAGGCCGATCTCGAGGGGCTCGGGGACGACGGCTCTCAGTGCATCCGGGTCGGTCCGGTAGGTGATCACCATAAATTCACGGTTCACGAACCGGTAGGGGCCGGGCGGAAAGGCTGGGCTCGTGAGCGGCATTGCGAAGGCTGTGCTTCGGACTTGCTCGATCTTCATGGGGGCTCCAGGGGTTTAGCCGCGCGGGCGGCTCAGATCGTAGGTCACCACGCCGTCGTCGAGTCCGGTACGGCGCAGCCAGTCGGGGTGGGCCAGGGTGTCGGCCATGTCACGCATTCCAGATTGCCAGTGCTCGAGCACTGAGGCGCGCGAGAATTCGTAGTCACGTGACTCATGCTCATAGGGCTTTTGCCGGAAGATGAGATGAACGATGTCGACCGGGGCTGTGGCCAGCAGTTTCTGCAGTTCCCGGATCCCGGGCTCCTTTTGCACCCGCTCGGGAAGCCCGAAAAGCAGATCGCGTGCGGCCTGCCGCGTGTTCTGCACCTTGGCTGCCATGTCGGTGTTGTAGCGGGTCCGGCTCGAGTACTGGATATCCTTCTGGCGCGAGAGGACCGTGCCGAGGTCGACGGGCATCGGGCCCCGTGCCGAGAACAGATCGACCTGCAGGATGAGCATCCCCTCCCCGTCGCGGTTATCGAGC
Source organism: Burkholderiales bacterium (assembly GCA_003136595.1). Lineage (GTDB taxonomy): Bacteria > Pseudomonadota > Gammaproteobacteria > Burkholderiales > Burkholderiaceae_D > BOG-994. The sequence goes on along the minus strand of PLEY01000195.1, from coordinate 1,062 downwards.
ACGTACTGCAGCGGCGTGTTCGACACAATGCCCCCATCCCAGTAGGCCTCGCCGTCGATGACCACGGGTGCGAACGCGGGAGGCAGCGCGCCGCTCGCCATGATGTGCTCGGGACCGATCTCGCGCTCGAAATTGTCGAAGTAGATTGAATTGCCGCTCGTGACATTGACCGCACCAACGGACAGCCGGACCCGCTTGGAGTTGATGAGGTCAAAGTCGACCAAGCGCAGGAGTGTCTCGCGCAGCGGGGCCGTGTCGTACACGCTCAGCGCTGCGGGCGCACCGGGTGCCTCGAGAAACGCGGGCAGCGTGCGCGGGCGATAAAAGCCTGGCACTCCGACCGTTGCCGCAAAGAGCGCGGAGACCCGATTGAAGGCGGCGCGTGTTTCCTCCCAGGGCGGGGGCGGATAGTTCACCCCGGACGAGACGATATCCCAGAACTCGCGCAGCCGTTCCATGCGGCGCTCGGCGGGATTGCCGACGATGAGCGCGGAATTGATCGCACCGATCGAGACTCCAGCCACCCAGTTGGGCTGATAGGGGGTGCGCAACAGTTCCTCGTAGACCCCGGCCTGATAGGCGCCGAGCGCGCCGCCTCCCTGCAGGACGAGGGCGGTTCTTGCGTGGGTTGGGATCGCTCCCGATGCTTTTCTTGCCATGGTCTGCGCTACTTTCTTGTTCCTGCACTCGCGGGGCGCGCGCTCTTTGACGCGGCGGGCGCGCTAGGGCACTCGTCCAGGGTGGGTTGTGCCTGCGTGACGGCGCGCTGCATGGATCCTGCCATGCCCCGCCCCGCCCCGCCCCGCCCCAAGGAGCGTCCACGTGTCCGCTGTCCGACGAGCGACCGGCCCGGGTCGGGTCACCCTGATCGGCGACCACACCGACTACAACGCCGGTGTGGCCCTGCCCATGGCCATCGACCTCGGGACGACGGTCGAGTACCGGCCCGGGGACGACGGTCGCATCCGGGTGTCCTCCGCCGCTGTCGGACCGGACGGCCCCATCGGAGCGGACGGCCCCATCGGAGCGGACGGCCCCATCGGACCGGGCGGACCCGTCGGA
>PLEY01000071.1 GCA_003136595.1 Burkholderiales bacterium | reverse complement strand
CTAGCGATGGCGGGCGATCCCCGTGCAGCAGCGTCCGCAGTCCCTTTGGCGAGGCTCGCCTTGGTCATCGGCGCGACCGGCCTCATCGGCCGGGCGCTCTGCAGGGAACTGGCGGCCAGGACTGGAGCCTACCGCGACGTGCAGGCCCTGGTGCGTCGTCCCGCATCGGGACTTCCAGCAAGCGTGCGAGTGCATCTGGTTGATTTCGAGCACCTTAATGAGGACACCTTTCCCGCAGTGCAGGACGTCTACTGCAGCCTGGGCACGACCCGTGCAGAGGCCGGTTCGGCAGATGCCTTTCGGCGTGTCGACCACGACTACGTGGTCCATTGCGCGCGCCTCGCGCGCGCGCGCGGTGCCGAGCGCTTTGCGCTGGTCAGCGCGCTGGGCGCGTCGTGTGATTCGCGCATGCTGTACAACCGGACCAAGGGGGCGGCCGAGCGCGACGTTAGCGCACTCGGTTTTGATTGCCTCGTGATCGCCCGGCCATCCCTCTTGGGTGGCGAGCGCGCAGGCCTCGGCCAGCGCGCTCGACCTCTGGAGGCGCTGGCGCTGGCGCTGATGCGACCTCTCGCATTTCTGGTGCCGCCACGCTACCGTCCGGTCGACCCGGATTCACTCGCGACCGCGCTGATCGCGCAGGTGCTTGCACCCACTGCTGCCGTGGTCGTGCTCGAATCTGATGAGATCCCGGCCACGCGGCGAGGACGCTCATGATCGGCGCGAGGCCGTCAGCCAAATGGGGCTCGCGGCGACAGGCACCAACCTGGCCGCTACCGGCTACCTGTGCGTCCCGGGGTGCGGGGATCACCGGTGCGCGCTGGCCGTGCCGTCAGCGCTGCGAATTGGCGGCTCCTGCCCGCCAGCGTCGCAAGCCCGGGCCGAACCGACCCGGCATCTGGTCGTAGGACCTGTAGCGACTCCTGATGGCGACCTGGATCATGCTCTTGCGCGGCGTCAATGTCGGTGGACGGCGTTCCCTGTCCATGCAGGTCCTCTCGGCATTGGTCGAGGAGGCGGGTGGGAGCGAGGTCGAGACCTACATCCAAAGCGGCAACGTCGTGTTCGTCACTGCAGGCGAACTTGCAGCGGATTTTGGTGAGGAAATTGCACGCTCCCTTCGGGCGCATGTCGGGCTTGATGTCAAAGTGCTCATCCTGGCCCTGGCTGATCTCGAGGATGTCGCGCGCAAGCTGCCCTTTGCGGATCCGGGACTCGATCCTGCCACCGTCCATGCATTCTTTCTGGATCGTGCGGTGGGGATGGAGATCGCGGCCTCGCTCGACGCGCTAAAGGGACCGGACGAATCCTGGCACCTCGACGGACGCGTCCTGTATCTGCACGCTCCCCGTGGAATCGGCGGGTCCAAATTCGCCCGCGGCGCGGAGAAGCGCTTGGGAGTCGCCGCCACAGCCCGCAACTGGCGCACGGTATCGGAACTTCTGCTCCGCGCGCGCCGGCACGAGCGCTCGGGCCTCGGGTAGCCGCCGCGTGGGGGTGCTTGCGAAGGCTCCTCCAGGAGGCACCCGCCAGAGCAGGCACGCGCCAACAACTTGACTGCATTCTCCCGGGGCGAGACAATGTCTTCATGCGCCGATTTGAACCGCTTGCGGGCGCTTAACAAATACCGCTAAAGTGAATGCAGAATCCTGCAACCCGCTTTGGCACCTGAGCTGAGCGGGTTTTTTTACGCCGATTCCTATGACCGATCCATTGAAGTTTGACACGCTAGCGGTGCGTGCGGGCACCGCGCGCACCGAATTCGGCGAGCACTCCGAGGCGCTGTTCTTGACCTCCAGCTTCGTCTTCGAGAGTGCAGCACAGGCTGCGGAACGTTTCCAGGCCCAGGGCGAGGGATTCGTTTACTCGCGATTTTCCAATCCCACCGTCGCGATGTTCCAGGACCGGCTCGCCGCACTTGAAGGCGCCGAGGCATGCCTGGCCACGGCTTCGGGCATGAGCGCCATCCTTGCTTTGTGCATGGGTACCCTGAAGGCCGGCGATCACATCGTGTCTTCACAAAGTATTTTCGGTGCGACCATCCAGCTGTTCTCGAACCTGCTGGCGCGTTTTGGTGTCACGGTAACCTATGTGCCCTCGAGCGAACCGGGCGCATGGCAGCAGGCCGTGCAACCGGACACGCGCTTGTTCTTTCTCGAGACGCCCTCGAATCCCATTACTGAAATCGCAGATATCGGGGCGCTGAAGGATATTGCCCAGCGCTGCGGTGCCCTGCTGGTCGTCGATAACTGTTTCTGTACCCCGGCGCTCCAAAAGCCGATCGAGTTGGGTGCGGATGTGGTGATCCATTCCGCCACAAAATACATCGACGGCCAGGGACGTGTTCTGGGTGGCGCCGTACTGGGAGCGAAATCCCTCATCCACGAACAGATCACTCCGGTGCTGCGCACGGCCGGCCCGTCGTTGTCTCCCTTCAATGCCTGGGTCCTGCTGAAGGGCCTTGAGACGCTCGGTATCCGCATGGAACGTCAATCCGCGAACGCGCTTGCGCTGGCTGAGTGGCTCGAGGGGGTGCCTGGGGTCGCCAAGGTCCACTACCCGGGGCTGCGTACCCATCCCCAATATGCGCTCGCGCAGCGCCAGCAGCGCAGTGGCGGGGCAATAGTCAGTTTCGAAATGGAAGCGTCCAGTGACGAAGACCGGCGGGCGCGAGCCTGGCGCGTTGTCGATCAGTGCAAACTGATTTCGATAACGGCCAATCTCGGAGATACCAAATCGACCATCACGCACCCGGCGACGACCACTCACGGACGGGTTTCACCTGAGGGCCGGCTCGCTGCCGGCATCGGCGAGGGGCTCTTGCGCGTAGCTGTTGGTCTCGAGGACGTGGCGGACCTGCGTCAGGATCTCTCTCGGGGACTCCGCGCGTAGTTCTGTACTGCAGACTGAGTGCGGCTGAATTGCGCCGGCTTGATCGGGCCGATATGGACCGATATGGGCCGAATTCCGCGTTCCGACCCCAATTCAGACTGTCGCACGGCCCCAGATGGGGCACGAGTTGCTTGAGCCGGACGGATTCGAATGCGCTTAAGGGGAATCCACCAGGGCCCGCGCGGAGCGCTTGGCCCTGATGGCCACCTCAGTCGAGATTGATCTCCTTGCCTCCCGGATCCTCGCAAGCGGACACCTCCTCGGACTCGACATCGGCCATAGCGCTGATGGGTCGCAAGAGGAAATATTCCGCTGGGAGCGAATGCTAGATGAAGAGCATGATGCCGTTGCCGCCGCCGACGAGGGCGAGCTCGTTCTGGCTGAGTTCGGCCAAGGCTGC
>PLEY01000173.1 GCA_003136595.1 Burkholderiales bacterium | reverse complement strand
ATCAAGCTGATCCTCGACAATCACTCAGCGCACGTTTCAAAGGAAACCAGGGCATGGCTGGACGCCCAGCCCGAGGGCCGCTTCTCGCTCGTGTTCACGCCCAAGCACGGTTCCTGGCTTAATCTCGTGGAGGGTTTCTTCTCCAAGATGGCGCGGTCGATGCTCCGCCACATCCGCGTCGCTTCCAAGGCCGAGCTCAAATCACGCATCCTGGCATACCTTGATGACGTTAACAGCGAACCGGTCATCCATACTTGGACCTACAAGATCGGCGAGGCCGCATGATACGTGTCAGATTGCACGAAATTCCCGGATTCGCCGCGTTCGGGTTTTTCAGCTGCACTTAAATCCGGAATGGCTGATTGCCCAGTTCCAAATTTGCAGCAATCTCGGGACGCATACCGCCTTGGTTTGCTCAGCATATCGACGATCGAGCGTGTGGCGGAAGGGCACTGACCCAGCGTTCGAGAAAAGAGCCAACCCCGAAACCGGCGGTATCTCGCACCCGACGGAACGACGCTTTGGGATCGGCCAGGAAGTGCGAAAGGGCCGCCAGCAGGATGATGCGAGCGGTGACGAGCCGAACCGGCTTCTTAATGGTCCAGACCTCCGGGACAAGGATGCCTTGCTCGCGCGTGATCTCGCTCAAGCCAGGCACAAACAGGTCAGCAACACCGTAACCTCCGTATCGGATCACTTCGTCGTCGGGCCACCCAGGCGTGAGCGGCTTGGACAGTAGGCAAAGAACCGCGACAGGTGGGAGCACGGCGCTGAACGGCCGTCGTGCATAGAGATGTAGCCGGGCGGCCCCGTGGCGGGCAGCGGGCATTATGCCGGAGAACCAGCCTGGATGCTCGCGGGCGGGATTGCATCGATCCAGCGCCGGACTTCCGAGCGAGGACAGCGCACGTTGGCAGGCCTGGCATTCGATACGCCAGAACTCGAACCAGGTCCGGATGAAAACCGGTTGCGCATGGGCGGCAAAATGCTGCGCCCGACAGCTGGTGCAGACCTGGATCGGTGCTCGGTGTGCCCGTAACGAACGAACCTGGGGACGAAGCGGCTGATATAGCCGTTGCCGGATCTCGGCTCGCTCCACTCGCATCGCGCCTGCAAGTCGCCCAATTTCGTCCCGCGAGAGGTCTTGGTCGATGTAGGCCGGCTTGGTCGTTGAGATCCCGATATGTTGGGCCAGCTGCTCGAGGCTGATGCCGTATTCAACGCCGGTGCGCCGCAGCCACGAAGACAGAAGTTCGTCTGGAAATGGCTCCGGCACATAGGGGAAGGGAAGGCACCAGGGCCGCGGGGCCATCATGCGAATGCAGGAGTTGGACGGGTCATTGGGCGCCATGCCGCGACGCTCTCGTCGGTTATGCATTCGGCGCCGCTTGCAATCGCATCGGCGGCGAGATCGTTGAACAGCCTGAACACGCGCGCCGTGATGCCGTCTGTCGCCTGCAGTACCTGCCGGAGAGCCCGGGCCGAGATCTGGCTGGCTGTTCTGAGTGGTAGGTGCCGCAGGACGGCCACGACGAGGTCCTGAAACTCTTCATCACCCTGCCATCGAGGTAGGATCAGCTCCTCAAACCGACGAGCGAGTTGGACGTCACCGCCGATAGCTTCTCTCGCTTCCGAAATGCCCAGGCATACCAAGGAGATCCTCAGCTCATTGCTGAGATATCGAAGCATGTTGAGGACGATACGCTGCTCCCGCGCACTCCCTGCCAAGATGTTGTGCACCTCGTCGAGCATCAGCACTTTCACGTCCATGCGCCGCAGATTGCGCAGTGCCTGGATCTCGAGATCCATGATAGTCGCACGCGGTGAGAAAGGTACGCCGATTGACGTGAGGAGNNGCTCCGTCGCATAGCTGGCCATCTGTAAGGCCAGCACTGGTGCAATCATACGGCGTTCGTTCGGATCATAGGCCGGCGGATGCGCCCGCTTGAACCGCTCCATCAGCATTGTCTTGCCCATTCCACTATCGGCGTAAACCGCGATGCTCGTCATGCGAGTGGTTCGGGGTCGAACAAGGAGCGTCTCTAGGATCTCGAGGGCAAACCGCGCGCGAGGATAGGTGACCCAACGGTCCTCATGAATCGCCTCCAGCCGCTCTGCCTTCGGACAATCCAGGAGGGCCGCTGCTGTGGGCGCCAGGTGTGCGTGATCACGGCTCATCCCAGGCACTCCCACTTTCGACCCGATCGGATGACAGCTTCGCGGTGTCGATGTCTTGAAGTCTGGGCTCCGCCTCACCGTCCTGCTGACCGACTGGTCGGCGCTCGCGGTTGCGGCGCGACTTGGCCGTGAGGCGGCGGGCATCATCCTCGATTGAGCGCTGCTCCATCACCGACGTGAAAATCATGGTCTCGTCCACCTCGCGCCGACCTTTGGCATTGAGTTTGCGGACAGCCGCGTTCCGTTCCCATAGGCTGATTGGCGGGTGGCCCAAGGTGCGATAGCGCGCCTCAATGAAGTGGCCGTTCGTCCGCCGGACAAACACGGTCGACAGGTCGCGCGGATCATATCGCACCACGAGCCGCTGCTCGCCGCGTCCGACATCCTGTGACAGGGCAGGGGACCAATACCGGATCCCGAACAGATGAATGCCGTCGCGGCGCAATTGCCGCCGCTCTTCGGGGAGGAACCCGACCCAAAACCGAAGCCGGTCAGGTGGCAGCCGAAGAGGGGTGTCGCCTATGTGCTCGCGCCAGACCGCGATGGGTGGCCGGTGCAGGCTCGCGTGGACCTTGTTATTATACTTGCCCACGATCTCGAGCAACAGCCAGCGCTCCAGCTCGCGTATCGTCATTGTCGCCCGCGATTGGGCATCGCGACCCTGTCGGTCCGCGACCGAACTGCCTGTACTGCCGGTCAGCACATGGACAGCACCCATGTGCGTGCCGATCAGGCGCTCGATATGGCCGCCATAGCGAGGCGTTCCCGGTGGGCGCCAATCAATACGGATGCCATGTTCCTCGCAGCCCCGGCCGAAAGCCCTGCTATGAAATTCAGCGCCATTGTCGACATGGATCGCCCGCGGCAGACCCATTGTCGGCCAGGTGGCGTTAATGCCAACCGCCTCTAGCATCGCCGTCTTGTCGAAGACGGCACTCAAGATACACAATCCGACCGAAACGACGGAAGGCGGTTCGAGAGAGAGGTGGAAGCCAACCACCATGCGGGTATGGACATCAATGGCGAGCGTCAGCCAAGGCCTGGCCATGCCTAGCCGGTTCTCCGCATCGACCACAAAGACGTCCATCGGCGTGTGGTCGATCTGTACAACATCCAGCGGCCGCGCAGCGACGAACTCTCCGGGGACGGCAACGAGATTCTGTAGAGCCGACGTGTCGTTCCGTTGACGGGCTCTATAAGCAGCATCGACGCTTCTGACCCGACTGCTGACTGTCCGCCAATTTGGGACTGGCAATCTCATCTGGTGGCACCGCGCCGCGATCCGCTCGACGAGGTCGGACAATCGTGGTCGCTCCGCTCGTAGGTAAAACGTGTCGATCTCTTCGGCGATGATGTTCTCTCGCCCGGCGTCCAGCGAACGGGCGCCTGTTGGACGCCCCCTCCGAGATGGAAGCAGTGCGGACGTGACCTCAGTAGCGCGGAAATGCGAGATGAAGCGGTAAAGCGTCGTACGGCCGATCCCGAGTTCAGCCATAGCAGCCCTCACCGCGGCTGGATCAAGACGTGTTCTACCTTTGGCTAGAAGGGCGCGGATCACGTCGGCCCGGTGCTTGGCGAGCGCCCAAGCGTCATCGCTGGTCTCCGATCCAACGTCGTTTTCGGCCACAAACCTGCCTCCAACCTTGCACGACTCACAGTCCCGTATTTCGTGCAGTCAGGCAATGGCCCGTTCCGATTATCGTGCAATCAGCTCTGCATTTTAATCGAGCGAACTGGCTGAATTAGAACGAACCTCAGTCCCGGAATTTCATACAGCGCGACAACCTGTCCGACCCGCCGCTGCGCCTGCTGCACCGGCAAATGCTG
>PLEY01000088.1:7731-9494 GCA_003136595.1 Burkholderiales bacterium | reverse complement strand
GCTGACCGTCGACGCGGTGGTCCGGTCGATTTTCTGCCACGCCCGTCAGCACGACCGCTGCGGGGGCGACCCTCGGTGCCATTGCGCCTGCCACAAGGACGAGCGTGGCCCCCTTGGCCACCCGCTCGACGGGGCGACGGGACCCTTGACTTTCCGCGATACTCCGGTATCCTAGAGCCCATGCAACTCGGAGACTTGATCGAAGCCGCCCGCGAGGCTGCGGGCTGGACCCAGGTGGAGGTCGCCGCTGCGGCGGGCTGCACCCCGCTTTCCGTGCGGAAGTGGAAAAATGGGGCGGTCCCCCGAGGCGACTATGTGGAGCGCCTTCGCAAGCGGCTCCCTGGGCTTGCCGCGCTCCTGGACGAAAAGTTCGAGGCGGCGGCATGATCCCACACGACCNNCCGGCTGCGCCCTTACAGGCGGGGCCTTTTTCCTCATCCTGGCGGCGCTCTTTTGGCGCGTCGATCAGAAACGCAAGGCGCGCTGAGCGCCAACCCGAACCTGGCGGTTTCCAGGACCTAAAAAACGGACGAACCCGGAGGCGCTTCTAACGCTCCGGGTTCAAGGGGTGCCCATCTCGAAATGAACCATACCACACCCGCCCCCACGGCGGCAAATCCGTCGCCCCCAGCCCCATCCCTACGGACGGGCGATCGGTGCCAAATGCCCCATCGCGCGCCGGCGCAAAGCGCGCACGAAACGCTGGCCTATCACGTCCGAAACGGGAAGAAGCTGTGCGAGCAGCACGCCCTCGCCGTCGACCTGGGGTACGCTATATGAGCGTCGAGAACTGGACGGGGCGCGTGATCTGCGATGCGCCCTCTCCGGCCTGCCACGCCACGGTCAGCGTCGGCGTCGACGAGGGCGGCTACTCGCCCATCGATGGCGCGCTGCGCTGCGAGAGCTGCGGGAAAGACATCTGCGCGAGCCACGCGCTTAAGGCCAAGGACGGCGTCTGCGCCGAGTGCCTGGACTACAAGGCCCCGTTGAGCTACGACGAGGCGCAGGCGTTCGCGCGCGCGCTGCTCGAACTGGACCCGCTCAGCCCTCCCTATCGCGTCGCATCCGTGGCGCTCATGCGCCTGTGCCCGCATCCCCCGGAGCACCGCGCAAACTACGTTGGGATACGGATCGAATGCTCGGTCTGCGGCATATTCCTGGACGGCTCGAAACCGATGGTGCGGTCATGAGCGGNNGCGGTCGATATTGCCGCCGAGGTAATGCAGCCCCTCCGGTGCTTTGACATGGGGCAGCAACTCAATCGGCTGCGCGCACAAATGCTCAAGCACCGCCGCTTGGTCACCGCGCTCGATGCAGTCTGGGAGAACGCCTGCGTGCAATTCAATGCGCAGGGGGACCCCAATGCGTGAGCCCAGCGCCTACCAGCAGGCGATCTTTGATTGGATTCGCGACGGGCGCGGCGATGGAGCGGTCGATGCGGTTGCCGGCAGCGGCAAGACCACAACGCTTGTTGAGGCCACGCGCCACCTGCGAACCAGTAACGCCCTTTTCCTGGCGTTCAACAAGCACATCGTCAACGAGCTGCAGAACCGCCTTGGTGGAGGGGTCACGTGCAGAACGCTCAACGGCCTCGGGCACTCCGCGATCGCGCGCAAGCTCGGACGCGAGCGGCAGGTTCGACTCGAGCCGCACAAGTATCGCGACCTCGCGCGGCAGATCATCGAGAGCTACGGGCATTACAACGCCCAGGCTCAGGAGGGCGCGAAGGCCGTCGCGGCGCTGATCGGGTTCGCGCAGTCCTC
>PLEY01000088.1:0-7725 GCA_003136595.1 Burkholderiales bacterium | reverse complement strand
CACCTGGGCATCATCTCGTTCGACGATCAGATTTGGCTGCCGGCGAAGTGGAAACTGCGTCCGACCCAGGCCGAATGGGTGCTCGTCGACGAGTGCCAAGACCTCAGCGCCGCGAAGCTCGAACTCGCGCTTGCCGCGCGCGCGCCTGGTGGCCGAATGCTCTTCGTCGGCGACAAGAAGCAGTCGATCTACGGATTCGCCGGAGCTGACGCCGATAGCTGGGACAAGATCGTGCGGCGCACGGGTGCGACGGTCTTGCCGCTCTCGGTCTGCTACCGCTGCTCTACCACGGTCATCGCCCGCGCACAGTCGATTGTGCCACACATCGAGGCGGCGCCGGGAGCGCAGGTCGGCGAGGTCTATCATATCCCGGAGGCCACGCTTACGGGCACGGTGCGCACGGGCGATCTGGTCCTCTGCCGCCTCACCGCGCCGCTGATCAAACTGTGCGTGCAGCTGATCGCAAGACGGGTGCCGGCACGGGTGAAGGGCCGCGACCTGGCTCGCGCCTTGAACAAGGTCGCGGCCGATGCGCTCGGACGGTTGCCGTATGACGAACTCCCGATGGCCCTGGAGACCTACTTCGACCTCAAGTGCGCGCTGCTCGAAAAGCGCAAGAACAGCGAATCGCAGATCCAGCGCCTGGGCGATCAGGTCGACGGGGTGCGCGCCTGCATCGATGCCTTCCCCGATGCGAGGTCACTCGCAGAGCTGGCCGAGTGCATCGACTCGCTCTTCAGCGACGGCGAGAGTCCGGTCGAACTCAGCACGGTGCATCGCGCCAAGGGGTTGGAGGCAGATCGGGTGTTCATCATCGCGCCCGAGAAGCTGCCCCTGGTCTGGAAGAACCAGCAGCCGTGGGAAGCCGAGCAAGAAACGAATCTGAAATATGTGGCGATCACACGCGCTCGCCACAGCCTGATCTTTGTCGACACCGCGCAGGCCGCGCCGGCCGCCGCTAAGCCCGAAAAGGAGCTCGCCCTACTGTGACCACGGATTCTATCGAACCCACCGCCGGCACGTCCCCCGAGGTGCTGGTCGACCCTTTCTCCGGCTCTGTGATCGACCTCGAAGGCGTCGAGGACGACGGTGTCATCGACATCATTGCCGACGCCGAGGCCGCGCGCGACGCCTACCTCGCGCGGTTCAACACGCTGCTGGGCGCCGCGAAGCAGATTCTCGAGTCCCGCATTCGAGCCCGCGGTGCGCGCTCGGTGCCCCACCAGCTCTACGTGGTGGAGCTTGAACCCGTCAAGGTCGAGGACCCGCCGGACCTCGACGCGCTGCGTGAGGCGCAGAAGCACCTGCCGCCCGACGAGGCCGCAAAGGTGCTGCGGCACGTGCCTGAGTTCATTCCAGACCCGATCCCGGCCCACGACGAGCCGGGGCTCGCGGTTTCGATCAATGCTTTGCGGCGCAAGTACGCCGGCACCATCGTCGACGATTTGCTGGCCAAGGGCAGGCCGCCAAAGCGTGAGATCGACACGCGCTTCGTATTCAAGCGCCGCAAGGGCGCCGAGGTCAACGTCACGCCGGCCTCCCTGGAGGGCGGCACGTGAGCGCCGCTGCGGCCACGGGCGAGATCGCACCCGCCCTGACCTCGGGCCTGCACGTGCCGGCCCTCCTGACGCCCATCGATCAGCGGCTGAGCTTCTCTGCCGAGACGATCGCCGCGGCCAAGAACGTGATCGCCCCCGGCGCCCCCGACCACATCATTGCGCTCGTCCTCGCGCGCTGCCAGAGCCTGGGGGCCGACCCCATGGCGCGCATGATCTACGCGGTCAATCGCAAGCGCAAGAACGGCGTCTCGAACATCGCCTGCTTCGAGTGCGGCAAGCCGCTTCGCAAGAGCAAGAACGAACCCGAGTACTACTGCTGGCGCCAGAAACAGGGCTGCGGGGCGACCTTCCCCGAGAACGACGAGCGCATCGTGGCGGCGCTCGCGCGCGGCGGCGACGACGCCGGCGACGACAACTGGACCCTGCAGAGCTCGATCGACTTTTTCCGCGCGACGGCTGAGTCGTCGAGCGGCTACGCCGGGCAGGTCGGGCCGCATTGGTGCGGCGAGGACGGTTCCTGGCGCGAGATTTGGCTCAAGAAGTGGGGACCGCCGGCTGCGGCTCGGGTCGGCATCATGCGCAGCACCTTCGCGCAGCCGCTCTATACCACGGCCATGTTCGACGAGTTCGCGGGGCTCAAAAAAGACGGCGAGGTCATGGTGCCCTCCGAGATGTGGGCCAAGATGCCGGCGCTGATGCTCGCCAAGTGTGCGGAGGCACTGGCGATCCGCCGCGCCTTCCCGGCCAAACTCTCGGGGCTCTACGTGGCCGAGGAGATGGACCAGGCCGACAACGAGGTCAACGTCACCCCGGCGACGGCCAAACTGTCGCCGGTGCCCGCCGCCGCGGTGCCCGCCACGGCTTCGGTCACGGCCCTTGACGAGCACCGGCAGCCGCCGGAGCCGGGCCGGTCGCGCAAGGAACTCATGGCCGACGTTGCGGCGATCGTGGGCCTAGAGCTGGGCCCCAAGGGCGGGTTCAAGTCCCCCGATGATGCCATGGCCGTGCAGAACGCCCTGCAGAAGGGCCTGGGCCTGGAACGCGGCAAGCCGATCCGGGAGTACACCGACGCGGAACTCGCGGCGTTTCTGGCCCTTCAGGCGGCCCCGGCCGCAGAAGTGGCCCAACAGCCCGCCCAAGGGCAAACGAGCCCCTCAGAGCCAAAATCTGGCCGCATTCTGCTCGCGCCGGCGCTCCAGGCCGAGATACAGAAGCTGCTGCGCGAGAACAGCTGGGCCGACGAGGACGTCCAGGATGCCGTCGCGGCGATCACGGCCGAGAGCGACCTCGGGGTCACTTACGACTGGCACCTGCTCACGGTACATGAGGCCATCGAGCTGCGCGATCAGATCGTCACGGCCAAGGCCGAGCAGCGCGTTGCGGAGGAGCTCCTGTGAGGCGCCCTCCCGAGCCTCTGCCAACCGTGCGCGCCCGGCCCTCGGCCCACGCCACGGGCGTGGTGAAGTACCTGCGGGCCGACGACGAGTTCGCCGCCAGCCCCTTCCCGCCGTGGGTCGAGGTGGCCATGCGCATCGCCCTCGGTATCGCGATCGGCTGCGCGATCGCCGAGGGATTCTACCAGCTGGCTCTGGCCGCGGTTCGGGCGGCGGGCACCAACGCATGGTGCGTCTAGGCATGACCGACGCCGCCCGAACCGCTCTGACCGACACCTGGCTGCTCGCGTGCCGTTTGGGTTCGATCCCCACGAACGCGACGGTCTGCCGATTCGTCCGCGAGGCCGGAATCGCGTTCGGCGATCGCGAGGCGAAAAAACTGCTCTCCGCGCTACGGGCTGCGCCTGGCTCGCCCCTGGCTGCGCCTGAGCCGCCCCTGGAATTACGCACGTTTGCGCCTGGCTCGCCCCTGGCTGCGCCTGAGCCGCCCCTGGAANNCTGCGCCTGAGCCGCCCCTGGAAGGGGGGTCAAAATCCGTAGCTTTTTCAATGCGCTTAGATGATCGCGTGCGCGCGGCTAAGGATTTGGTTGGAGTAGACGATCTCGAGACTCAAGCGGTGAGTGGGGCAAGCGCCATAGGAGGCGGTGAGGCGGCGGCTAACGCCACCACCTCCCCACCTCCGGGAGCGTCGCTCCCGCTTGGGGTGGTCGGGACGCAGACGGCGCTTCTCCCGCTCTCGAAGCCCGCCCATCGTCGGCGCACCGAACCCACGGCCGAGCAACTGGCGGGGTGGGCGATCCGGGACGCGATCGCGGGCCTGGTCGCGCCCCACCTGCGCGCGATGACGCTCACCGCGTGGAAAGCGGCCTGGTCACGCACCGCGCTCGACATGGCGCGCGCCGGCGTCACGCCCGAGGCCGCCGTCGCTGCCTGGGAGGCGCACTACGAGCGCACGGGCACCAGGCTCTTCAAGCTCTCGGCGCTGCAGGACCGCATGGTGATCGAGGCCACGGCGCAGCCCGAGGACCCGCTGGCAGGCGTACACGTCGACTTCACCCGCGCGCTTTACCCAAAGTCCGCGCATGGCTGAAGACCTCGTCGCCAAACTCAAAACCTCGCTCGACAGCCGCCCGCCGCGCACGTTCGCGACGGGCTTCCGTTGGCTCGACGTCGTGACCAACGGCGGGTTGCGCTCGGGCGACGTCAGTGTCGTCACCGCCTTCAGCGGCTACGGCAAGACGGCGTTCATGGAGCAGNNTCGCCCTGCACGTGTCGCTCTCGCATCCGGTGCAGCTGCAGCCCTTGGAGATGGGCGAGGACAAGACCATGCGTCGTCTTGCGGCCAAGATCGCGCGCTGCTCAGAGACGGCCTTTCTGCGCACCTACCGTGGCGAAATCGACATTCTCACGGCGGCGGCGCTGCAGGAGCGCCAACTCTCGGTGCGCGAGCCCAAGCCTCGCCGGCCGCGCGTCGACGTGCGGCGCATCGCCGAAATGATCCGCACCGACGTCGTCGGCCACAAGCCTCGGCCGGTGATCATGATCGACCACACGCGCGAGATCGCGGGCTGGCTCTCCGACGCCAAGCAAGGCCACGTTGGCCCGACGCAAATCTGCCAAGCCTTCGAGGACCTCGCCGTTGAGCTAGACGTGCATATCATGCTTGCCGCCCAACTCTCGGCCGACTCCAAAGGCAAGCGTCCCGACCTCTGGAAAACCCAAGACACCGCGGCACTTGAACAGATCGCGTCGCTTTGGATAAAGCTACACCGCCCTTTTTCGGGCAGTCAGCGCGACGACGTCGCCATGCTGATCGTGGCGAAAAATCGGTACGGGCCGCCGAACGTCTCACACCCGTTCCGCTGGGTCGGCGAAAGCCAGCTCATGTACGAGTATGACGACCAGGCATTGGCCGAGGTCGAACGCCGGTTGCACCCTGGCAAGAAAGAGTCGGTCGCATGATCGACGACACGCGCTTTTGGGCGCTTGTGAGGTCGCTGCCCGACGCCGAGGCATACCCCATGCTCAAGGCACGCGCGAACCAGGCCGAGACGATCATCCGCGTGGCGCAGAAGCGCGAGGACGAGCTTGCCGCGCGTGCGCCGCGTTTCGATCCGGTCGCCTTCCGCAAAGAAACGCTCGCGCAAGCGCCGGCCGACCTCAAGGCCATGGGAGTCTCGCTGCCGGCGACCCGCTGGCGCGACGCGGTGGCTGAGCTGCATCGCTTCGCAGCGATCAACCGCGTCGGCCTCGACGTCGTCCTTCGCGTGCTCACCCTGGAGTTGCTGGCGCGGCAGTCCTGGCACGCTCGCGGTGCCCCGTTCCAGCCCTGGCGCACACTTGCGGGCTGCGCCGCGGTGCGCGTCGACCTGGAGCCCGCCGATCTGATCGAGGCCGAACTCCAGGTCGGCTACACCCTGCGCTCGCTGCTCGCGCGCCTGGCCGACCTCTCCCGAACCGAAAAGAAAGGACACCACCCAAAGCCATGACCCGGTTCTCCTGGACCCCCGAGCGCGTGGCGAAACTCGAGGCGGCTTACTCGGTCGGGGGACTCCGCGCCGCCCAGGCCGCGTTCCCGAGCCTCACCGAGGGCGCGCTCCGCATAGCAGCCTATCGAAACGGCATCAAGGTGATCGACCCGGGCGCATCGATCGCCGCGGGCCACGCCGCGCGCAAGCGCGACTATCCCGTGCGCGCTCGCGCCGCGCTTCCGCTGGCCAAGCGCGATCCCGAGATTGCGCGCCGATATGCGGCGCTCGACCTCGGGGGGCTGATCGGGCAGAGCAGCCCAAAGCGCGCGCGGCCCGCGCCACGCCTGTCCGGCGATCAATTCCGCAACTAACCTGCAAAAGAAAGGCGAACCAATGTCTGACTCCGAGAACGGCCCGGCGCGCGCGACGATCGCGCCGCCAACGATTGAGCCCGAGCTGCTGCCGGCGGTGCAGCGCGCCTACGACGAGCGCCGCATCGTGGGCATCGTGCAGCCGCGTAGCAAGGCGGTTATGTGTAGCCAGGAGCAGATCGACGGCGACCTCGTTGCCGGGTGCTCTGCCCTCGCGGTGTTCCGGCACATCGATGAGCACGACTGCCCGAGCTGCGGGAAGAAAACCAAGGAGCAGAGCGACGAGTTCTGCCTCGCGCACACGGCGCTGAAGCTCTCGGGTACCCTCCTGGGCCTGCAGACCTCGATCTTCGAGGGCAACGCCACCGGACACGATCACGATCTGGACAAGGCGCCCAGGCGGCCCGGAACCCTTGACGGCAAGACGGGAGCGCCCGCAGACGCCGCCTCCTACCCGATGGTACCCGCCTCCGACAACGCCGGGTTTTGCGTTTGCGGCTACGCCTTGACGGGCCCCGTCGGCGTCAATCATGATCGCCGCCACGCGCAGTTTTTGGCCGCGCTCGCCCAACACGCAGCGGCCAAGGCCGGAGCGCCGGCGGCAGACCTCACGAAGCACGTCTCGCGGCGCGGGAAAGCACCCAAGGCGCCGACGCCAGGCGCGCGCCGCAGCCGCGCCGCGAAATGACGGAGGTCTGGCGATGAGCGTGGTCGTGATCGGCATCGACCCTAGCCTTACGAAGTCCGGCATCACCGATGGCACCCGGCACAGCCTCATCGTGACCTACGCGGGCGAGCCGCTCTTCGACCGCTGCTCGCGGATCATTCACGCGATCGCCGAGTTCGTCAACGTCGCTGCGTTCTCGGCGATCCCGCGCACGACCAAGATCGTGCTCGCCGTCGAAGCGCCCATGCTCACCAGCGTGCCGGCCAAGGATGGCCAACGCGCCGGGCTTGGCGCGGGCCACCTCTACGAGATGGGCCACATTTTTCGCAGCCTGCAGCTCTACGCGCGCGATCTACGGCTGGGCGGCTGGGACGTCGTCTACCTGGAGGTGCCGCGCCCAAAGGTCTGCGCTTACGTCGGCAAGGGCAACATGGCAAAGACCGCCATGCCGCTGGCGATCTGGCGGCGCTGGGCCGTGGACTTCGATCACGACCCCGGCGCGGACAAGGCATTCGCGTATGCCGTCTACCGCTACGCGCTCGCGGTGATCGCCGGCGAGGTCACGTTCACGCCCTCGGCGCCCCGCGGGCAAGGTGCCAGCGCCGTCGCCGGCCGACGCAAGGCGGGTGCTGCATGAGTCGCGAGTGTTTCAGGGCCGACGGACGCCCCAAGCGCGTCTATGCCGACCGCACCGAGGCCGTCCGAGCCGCAATCAGCGTCGCGCGAATGCCCACACCGTTACTGGAGCCGTACAAATGCCGCCACGGGCATTGGCACCTCGGCAATCCGCCGCTGGTGCGAAAGGGGAACCGTGCCTGAGATCATCGGGCCGTCCTCAACGGTCGACCACATCGAGCGAGCGATCAACTCGATGCGCGCTTTTCGGGCCGAGATAGATCGCAGCATTACGCACCTGGACGAACTTCTCGTCCGCGAAAGAGAGAACAATGCGAATCAGCAAACACGCCCGTGAGTACGCACGCAAAGTAAGCGCGACCATGCCATACGGCGGCGCGACGACCGGGAACGGCCCCAGCGACTCCTATTCGGAGGAACAGATCGCCGAGGCGTTCCAGGCGGGGATGCGTTTTGAGCGGACGATGCAAAAGGCCACCGACCCCGCGCCGGCGACGGGTGCCCACACGAAAGCACCAGGCAGCGAGTGAGGTACTTCTCGGTGTGCTCGGGCATCGAGGGTGCGAGCGTAGCCTGGGAGCCGTTGGGCTGGAGCTGCGCCGGCGTCGCGGAGATCGACCCGTTCG
>PLEY01000156.1 GCA_003136595.1 Burkholderiales bacterium | reverse complement strand
CCCGGACGGCGTGCTCGACGGCGCCCGCCACATCGTGGTCGGCGGCAACATCCTCTACATCGCCACGCGCCGCGGCCTGGTCATCCTCGATGCGAGCGATCCGCTCGCCCCCAAGGTGCTGGCGATGCTCGATCTGCCTGACATGCGCGCCTCCGCCCTGCAGTTCCGCTACCTGTTCGTGACCGATGCGCGCGGGCTCGAGGTCATCGACGTCACGCACCCGGACGCGCCGGTGGCCGTGCCCGGGGCGCGCGTGGCCATGCAGGATGCCCAGCGCGTCTACGTGGCGCGCACCTACGCCTATGTGGCGGCAGCCGGCGAAGGTCTTGCCATCGTCGACGTCGAGCGGCCGCGCAGCCCGCGCCTCGTGCGCTTTTTCACGGCCGAGGGCACCCTGAACGATGCCCGCGACGTGGTGGTCGCATCCACCAACGCCTCGCTGTATGCTTATGTCGCCGATGGACGCAACGGCCTTAAGGTCCTGCAGCTGACCTCGCCGGACTCACAGCCCAAGTTCTACGGCTTTTCTCCGGAACCCCGACCCGAACTCATCAGCTGGCGCCGGACACGCTCGCCCGCGCTCGCGCTGTCCAAGGGTCTGGACCGGGACCGCGCGGTGGACGAGACCGGTGGCCAGATCGCGGTGTTCGGGCGCATCGGTTCGCGGCCGTTCAACGCGGCCGAGATGAAGAAGTTCTATCTGAATCCGGACGGGTCGGTCTGGAGCGTGAGCGATGCCGTCGATTCCTACGGCTTCGCGTCCAAGGCGCAGGCTGCGCCAGGCGAGGACGTGCGATGAGGGGATCCTGGATGCTGGCGTGGGGCTTGGTGCTGCCGGTGGCCATGGCGGCGCTGGGCGCGGCCACGCCAGCCGAGCCGGTGCCGGCGGCCGCGCCACTGCCCTATCATTCGTCCGACCAGACGCTCGGCACAGTCAACTGCGCCAGCAGCACCTGCCACGGCTCGATCTCCGAATTTCGCGATTCCAAGGTGTTGCAGACCGAATACGTCACCTGGTCGCGACTGGACAAGCACACGCGCACCTACCAGGTGCTCCTGAACGCGCAGTCCGCGCGCATCGCGAAGAATCTGGGTCTGCCCGAGCCGCCCCAGGAATCGGCGGTGTGCCTCGATTGCCATGCCCACAACGTGCCCGTGGCCCTGCGCGGGGAACGCTTCAAGCTTGCCGATGGCGTGGTCTGCGAGTCCTGCCATGGGCCTGCCGAACGCTGGATCAAGACGCACCTCGAACCCAATCCGAGCCACGCGCGCAACCTCGCTGCCGGACTCTATCCGACCGATCAGCCGATCGCGCGCGCGCGCCTGTGCCTGTCGTGCCATTTCGGCAATGCCGACAAGCTCGTCACGCACCGTTTGATGGGGGCAGGGCACCCGCGACTGAGCTTCGAGCTCGAGACCTTCTCGATGATCGAGCCTGCCCACTTCAGGCTGAACGGGCCTGCCAGCGCCGAGGTGATGCGCTGGGACGGCGTGAAGATCTGGGCCATCGGCCAGGCACTGGCCGTCTCGGAGAGCATGTCGATCCTGCTCAGTCCGAAGCGCGGCCGCGACGGCATCTTCCCTGAACTCGTGCTGTTTGACTGCCATGCCTGCCATCACCCGATGTCCGAGCAGCGCTGGAAGCCGCATGCCGAGTTCGGACTGCGCCAGGGGCCGGGAATCGCGCGCCTTAACGACTCGAACCTGCTCATGATGCGGGTCATCGCGCGCCAGATCGATCCGGCCCTGGGCGCGCGCATCACCGCCCAGGCTGCCCGGCTGCAGGCAGCGAGTGCCGGACAGGGGGATGTCACGGCCGAGGCCCTGGCGTTGCGCGCCCAGGCCGAGGAGCTCGCCGGGCAGATCGAGGCGAGCTCCCTTGGCCCGGCGTTCCTGCGCGGCATTGCGCTCGGGCTCATCGACGAGGGCCTCTCCGGCAATTATGCCGACTACGCGGGGGCCGAGCAGGCGACGATGTCGCTTGGCAGTGTCATCGACTACATCAACCGCCAGCACCTCCTGCGCTCGCCAGGCGAACTCAACGGCGCGCTGCAGCGCCTTAACACCACACTCGTCAATGACGAGCATTATCGACCCGCCGACTATGAAGCCCAGCTGCGCGACCTGCGCGGCCTACTTAGCCGGCAGTGACCCAGGCTTGCACCTGCAAGCGAGGAGCATCGATGAACCCGTCATTCAAGATCGTCATCATCGGCGCCGGGCCGAGCGGACTGTCGGCGGCCGGTCACGCGGCCGAGCTCGGCATTCCCCACGTGCTCCTCGAGGCGAGCCCGCACCCGGCGGACACCATCTACAAGTACCAGAAGGGCAAGCACGTCATGGCCGAACCGGGCGTGCTGCCGCTGCGCAGTCCGATGTCATTTGCTGCGGGCACGCGCGAGAACATCCTCGCGACCTGGGACAGCGAGCTCGCCAAGCTCAAGGTCAACATCCGCTACGGCGCGGCGGTCGTCGGCATCGAAGGCGCGAAGGGCCAGTTCAGGGTCAAGCTTGCCTCGGGCGAGGTGATCGGCGCCGAGGCCGTGGTGCTCGCCATCGGCCTGCAGGGCAATCTGCGCCGGGTCGGCGTCGCCGGCGACGGGCACAGTCTCGTGCAGTACCAGCTCGATGATCCCGAGGCGTTTGAGGACGAGACCATCCTCGTCGTCGGCGCGGGCGACGCGGCCATCGAGAATGCCCTCGCGCTGTCCAAGCAGAACCGGGTCATCGTCATCAACCGTAATGACGAGTTCGCGCGCTGCAAGGAAGGCAACCTGAACCTGATTCTCGCGGCCATCGATGAGGGCCGTCTCGAGTGCCGCTACGGCACGCGTGCCGAATCGATCGAAGCGGTGGGCCCGGGCTCGGGCAACCAGAAGCCGTTGCGCTTCGTGTGCCGCACCAGGCAAGGCAGCGACGCCCTGGCCTGCGACCGGATCATCGCCCGGCTCGGAGCCGATCCGCCGCGCAAGCTCGTCGAGAGCTTCGGGATCAAGTTCCCCAACAAGGACCCGGCCGCGGTGCCGCAGCTGTCCGAGCAGTACGAGTCGAACGTGCCGGGCCTCTACATCGTCGGCGCTCTCGGCGGCTATCCGCTCATCAAGCAGGCCATGAACCAGGGCTATGAGGTGGTCGAATACATCCTCGGGCGCCCGGTCGAGCCGGCCGACGAGCCGCTGCTCAAGGCCAAGTTCGCCGGTTACCGGCGCGCCCAGACGGTGAGCCTGGGCCTTAAGATCCTGCGCGAGAACGTGCCGATGTTCGGCGGTCTGACGACGCTGCAGCTGCGCGAATTCATGCTCGACAGCGACATCACCACGCCCAAGAAAGACAGCACCATCTTCGAGCTGAACGACTACACCAACAGCTTCTACTCGATCATCGAAGGGGAGGTCGTGGTGCATGCCACGGGTGGAACCGGGCCCGAGCAGCTGGTCACGCTCAGGCAGGGCGAATTCTTCGGGGAACTGGGCCTGATCTCGGGCCGGCGCCGCTCGGCCAAGGTGACCGCCGGGGCGAACTGCGTGCTGCTCGAGACACCGCGCCGCTCGATGCTCAAGCTCATCGCCTCGGTCGAATCGGTGCGCCGCACGCTCGATGAGGTGGCCCTAAAGCGCCTGGTGCGCACCTACCTCGCGGCGACGATTCCGGATCATGAACTCGACTATCTCGTCGAGGGCGCGGCGCTCAAGAGCTATGCCGCCGGGGAGGTGCTGTTTCGGGAGGGTGACGCCGCCGACGGCCTGTACCTGATCCGGCGGGGCTCAGTCACCGTGTCACGCGAGTTCGGCGGCCGGGAGGTGGTGCTCTCCTATGTCGCGGCGGGCAACTTCGTGGGCGAGATGGCGCTCACCGCGCGCCTGCCGCGCTCGGCCACGGTGCGGGCCGCCGTCTACAGCGAGGCGGTCATGCTGGAAGCCAACCGGGTCATCGAGGTGATGGCACGCAACACCCAGATCCGCGCCAAGGTCGAGGCGAGTCACATGGACCGCATCCGGTCCAACGAGGCGCTGTCCAACTCGGGGGATTTCGGCAGCCTGATCTCGTTCCTCGTCAAGCAGGGGGTGGGCGAGGCCACCGACGTGCTGCTCATCGACCAGTCCCTGTGCATCCGCTGCGACAACTGCGAGAAGGCGTGCGCCGACGTGCATGACGGCACCTCGCGCCTGGACCGCGAGGCCGGCCCGAGCTATGCCGAGATCCATGTCCCGACCTCGTGCCGGCACTGCGAGCATCCGCACTGCATGAAGGACTGCCCACCGGATGCGATCCACCGCAGCGCCGCAGGGGAGGTGTACATCACCGATGCGTGCATCGGCTGCGGCAACTGCCAGCAGAATTGCCCGTACGGCGTGATCCAGCTCGCGCCGCAGAAGAAAAAGCGCCATCGGCCAAGCCTCCTTTCCTGGCTGGTCCTCGGGCTCGGGCCAGAACCCGGGGTCGAACCGAAGGCACGGGGCAAGGATCTCGCCAAGAAGGCCGTCAAGTGCGACATGTGTCAGAGCCTGCCCAATGGCCCCGCGTGCGTCTCGGCATGCCCGACCGGTGCCGCGCTGCGGGTCAGTCCCGAGCGCTTCATGCGCTATGCAGATGCCGAGGAATAGGCCCCTGGCCCGAGGCTTTGCCCGGGGTGCACGGGACTTGGCAGCGCTTGGGCCGACGAGCCGGGATGCGTGTGGAACCCTGGCCCCGAGCCGCCAGCGGCGGCGTTAGAAGCGAGGGGCTTGCCGCGGCGCGCTTCGGTCAACACCGCGCGCGAGTACCATGTGGGCCATGAAGCTCGTATGGCGCGCTGCACGCATCCCATGCATTCTGCTCTTACTGACCTGCTGGCAGGCGCCCATCCTCGGCATGGCCTTGTGCCGCGCCGCCGAGCCGCAGGGCCAGCCTCTGGCTGCGCTTCAGAGTCAGCAGGCGCCGCTACCCCCGGTGACGCCGGTGGCGGCGGGGAAGCCGGCTCAGGTGCCTGACACCATGGCGCAGCGGCTGAAGGCCTGCACCGCCTGCCACGGGCCGCTCGGGCGGGCCGGGCCCGACGGCTACTATCCGCGCATCGCCGGCAAGCCAGCCGGCTATCTCTACAACCAGCTCGTCGCCTTTCGCGACGGCGCGCGCCAGTATCCGCCGATGCGCTCGCTCCTTACCGGAATGCCTGCCGCCTATCTGCGCGAGATCGCCGCCTTCTTCGCGAGCCAGCATCCGGGCTACGCGCCTCCCTCGATCTCGACCGCGCCACCTGCGACACTGGCCCGCGGCCGGGTGCTCGCCCTGGACGGCGACCCGGACCAGAAGCTGCCCGCCTGCCAGGCCTGTCATGGCGCGATCCTGCTCGGTGTCGAGCCGGCGATCCCGGCGCTGATCGGCTTGCCGCGCGACTATCTGAACGGCCAACTCGGCGCCTGGCGCAATGGGCGCCGCAGCGCCCGGGCCCCGGACTGCATGGCCGAGGTCGTGCGCCATCTCTCGGACGCGGATGCGAATGCGGTGTCGGCGTGGCTTGCGGCCACCCCGGTGCCCGCGGGGGCGTTGCCCGCGGTGCAGACAGAGCAGAAGCTCCCGCTGGAATGTGGCAGCCTCGCCCGGGAGGGTTCGCCGTGAGGCGCATTGCAGCGCTTTGTCTTGCGCTCCTCCTTCTGGTCCTGGGCAGCGGCGTGGCCGTGCTCTATCACCTTGGGACGCGCGAGGAGTTCGTGGCGGGCGAGCCGCTTGGGGCCACTGGGGATGCGGCGATCGCGCGCGGCGCCTACCTCGTGCGTCTTGGCGATTGCGCCGCCTGCCACACCGCCCGGGGCGGCTTGGCCTTTGCCGGCCAGCGCCCGATCTCGACCCCGTTTGGCACCGTCTACAGCACCAATCTGACACCCGATCCGCGCACCGGCCTTGGGAACTGGACGGCCGACGATCTCTGGCGCGCACTCCACAACGGCCTAAGCCGCGATGGTCACTTCCTCTATCCGGCATTTCCGTTTCCCAACTACACCAAGATCACCCGTGCCGACTCGGACGCGATCTTCGCGTATCTGCGCAGCCTCGCTCCGATCGAGTTGGCAAGCCGTCCTGCCGAACTGCGCTTTCCCTACAACCTGCGCCCCCTGCTCGCGGTGTGGCGCGCCCTGTATTTCAGGGCCGCGACCTGGCAACCCTCGGCCGAGCGCTCCGCCCAGTGGAACCGGGGCGCCTATCTGGCCGAGGGGCTGGGTCACTGCAACGCCTGTCATGCGAATCGCAACCTTCTGGGAGCCACCGACCCGGAGGGCCGACTCTCGGGTGCGCAGATCCCGATCGTGGACTGGTACGCGCCATCGCTCATCGGTTCGTCAGAGGCCGGCCTCCTCGACTGGCCAACTGCCGACCTCGTGACGCTGCTCGGCCAGGGCACGTCCGCGCGGGCCACCGTGTTCGGACCGATGGCCGAAGTGGTCCAGGAGAGCCTGCAGTATTTCTCACCCGCCGACCTGGCCGCACTGGTTGTCTATCTGAAGGACGAGGCGGCACCCGCGGGCACGAGCGAGCAGCCGAGCAGTCCCCGTGCGGTGCCCCCTCGCGCCGCTGCGAGCCGGCTGAGCCCGGCGGACCCGGCAGGCGCTGCGGCCGAGGAGCGTGGCTGGCGGATCTACGAGGACTCGTGCGAGGACTGCCACGGTGCTGACGGCCAGGGCGTGCCGGGCGTCTATCCGCCACTTGCCGCCAACCGCGCGATTCTGACCGATGCACCGGTCAACCCGATCCGGGTCGTGCTCCTGGGCGGCTTCGGCCCGGTCACGGCCGGCAATCCGAGGCCCTATGGCATGCCCCCTTTCGCCCAGGAGCTGGTGGATGCAGACATCGCCGCCGTGGTCTCCTCGATCCGCTCCCGGTGGGGCAACCACGCGCGCGCCGTTGAACCCATCGAGGTGGACCGGCTGCGCGCGGCGCCCGCCGACTAACGCCGCCGCGCGCGGCGCAGCGACCGGTGCACGCGCGCGAGCCGCGCATCCCAGGCCGCCTGATAGCGCCCGACCCAGCGCGCCACCGGCAGCAGTGCCGCGGGCTCGGCTCCATAGATGCGCCGGCGACCGACATAGCGCTCGTGCACGAGTCCAGCCTCGCGCAGCACCTTCAGGTGTTGCGACACCGCCGGCTGGCTGATCGGAAAGAGGGCACACAGCTCGCTCACGGAGCGTTCCCCCTCGAGCAGGTGATCGAGCAGGCGCCGGCGCAGCGGATCGGCGAGCGCGCGAAACAGGACGTCAGGACTGATCATGACAGACCTCATCGCCAAGCCGGCGAATTCAATATAAGCATTGTCTTATATTTTTGGAGAAGCTGCTGTTCGCGGCAAGACGCGTTTGTAAACCATCCCCGGGGCGGCTACACTGTCGCCGAGGCGGCCGGCTCCCACCCTGAGGTTCCCACCGGGATGTCGGCCCGCTCCAGTCGAAACTGAGTATCGGACTATCGGACCTTGCGGACGCGACGTGACTTCCTGAAACGCTCCCTGCAACTGGGTGCCGGTGGCCTCTACACCGGTTTTGTGGCGGGTTGCGCGACACCCGAGACGCCCGGCGTGGTGGACGCAAGCCGGACCGCGGCACCCCAGGCAGGCGCACCGCCCGAACCCCCCCAGGTTGCCCGTCCCGGGGACCTGCATGGCGGCCCGGTCCCGCCGCCGGATCTTTTCGACGCGTCCCTCTTGGATGCCGATTTCTGGCTGAAGCCGCGCACCGTCAGCCTCTACCGGCCGGCGACCGACGAGCATCTGTCGCTTCTCTACTGGAAGGATGGAGAGCTGGTGCCCGGCAGCTACGAACGCCTGTGCACCATCCTGCGCGATGTCCAGGCAAAGGAGACCGTGCGCATGGATCCCAAGCTCATCGAGACGCTCTGGGCCTGCCAGGCGTTCTGCGCGCGCTACGGGATCAATCATCCGATCCACGTCTTGAGCGGCTATCGCACTGCGGCGACCAACCGCCATCTGATCGAGACCGGGCTGCCCGCGGCGCGCAAGTCTCTGCATCTGGATGGCAAGGCCGCCGACATCCGCATCATCGATCTGAACACCGAGGTGCTGGGGGGGCTCGTGCGCAGCTTCGAGCGCGGTGGCGTGGGCTTCTACTTCCGCCCCGGCACGACCGGGGGCTGGATCCACACCGATACCGGTATCAAT
The DNA here is from genome assembly GCA_003136595.1 of Burkholderiales bacterium. Lineage (GTDB taxonomy): Bacteria > Pseudomonadota > Gammaproteobacteria > Burkholderiales > Burkholderiaceae_D > BOG-994. Next base: position 4,771 of record PLEY01000156.1, on the reverse strand, counting down.
CGCATCTGGCACGGCTAGACCGCCCGACCCGAGAGGTCGTGCGCCGCACCCCCTTGAAATCATCAGGGGCCGACCCTACCTCGAAGCCACGAAGCGCAGCGCCCGGGTGTCAGGCGGGACGCTGTCCGGGGGCGGTGCCCCGCGCCACGTTTCTCCCAGCCGACGATGCGGCCAGGCGCGGGTATTCCGCACGGGAGTCGGTGAACAACCTTTCAGAGGAGCGATCCACCATGAACGGATCCTTGCGGTACGCAGGCGACGTGTTCGACGAATTCGCGCGCCTGCAGCAGCAGCTAAATCAGGTATTTGGACGCAGCGCAACGGCACGCAGCATCCGGGCGCTGGCGCGCGGCAGCTTCCCGGCAGTGAACATCGGCAAGACTGCGCAGAACATCGAGATTCTCGTGTTCGCACCCGGCATCGAGCGCAAGGATTTCGAGATCACGGTCGAGAAGGGCGTGCTCATCATCGCCGCCCAGCGCAACGGCGCCGCGGATCTGGGCGCCAAGGGCAGCACGATCTACGCGAGGGAACGCTTCACCGGATCCTTCCGGCGCGTCATCAGCCTGCCTGAGGATGCCGATCCCGCGCGCGTCGAGGCGACTTATCGAGACGGCATCTTGCGCATCACCGTCGCAAGGCAGGCCCAGGCCCAGCCGCGCCTCATTTCTGTACAGTAAAGGGAGGAACGAACATGAGCCAGAACCAGGAAGTCGAAGCCCTGCCGGTGGATGGCGTGCAGGCGCCGCAAGACAGTGTGCTGCCGGCCGTGGACATCGTGGAGAACGATCAGGGCATCACCCTCTATGCCGATCTGCCAGGCGTACCCAAGGAGCGCCTTGAGATCCGCGTCGACGGCGAGAACCTGATCCTCGAGGGTGCCGCAACGCTCGAGGCGCCGCCCGACCTCGACCTGCTCCATGGGGAGGTCAGGCATGCGCACTACCGGCGCAGTTTCACGCTCAGCCGGGAACTGGATGCGACCCACATTGCGGCCCACTTCGCCGACGGGGTGCTCAAGCTCCACATTCCCAAGGCCGAGTCGGCGCGCGCCCGGCGCATCGAGATCCGCGAGGGCTGACCTGAGTATTTTTTGGTCAGGATTGAGCGGGGCGGGCGTGCGCGCAGCGCGCAACCCCGCTCACGAGCGCTCCGCAAGATGTGCCCCGAGAAAGCGCTCGACATGGCCAGAAGTCGAAGTCGTCTTCCTCGCCTAGCCAGCGCTGGGTTTCGTCCGGGTAGAGGATCCATTCGACGTCCTTGTTGTATCGGGTGACGGCATCATGGAAGAGTTCGCCCTGTGCGCTCGGTACGCGCTGATCCAGTCCCCCGTGGCCCAACAGGAGCGGCTGGGTGAGCCGGGCGGCCTGGGCGAGCGGTGAGCGCGCGTAGAACTGGTCCCGGTCGTGCTGCGGGTCGCCCCGGTGGTTCGCAACCCGCCCCTCAGATCCCGGCTTGATCCTCATCCTCGGGTGCGACCCGCAGATGGGAACCCGAGGGGGACCGGAGGCTGAGCGTCTGGGGACCCAACCAGTTTGCGCCTAGCGACAGCAGGGCGGGTCCGGTACGAATCCGCCGGGGAACGGTTCTGGCCTGCGTGGGACAGGCCGATTGTCCGCGATGATGCCGCGGCGCACGAGGGCTTCCCGACTGTCGTACCAGATGGTGTGAAGCTCGGCAGGTACGCTCGTTGCCCGCTCGAAGTTCACAAGGCGCACTGGGGCGGCCTCGCGTTCCCCGTGACCCGTACCGAGCGGCTCGGTCTTTGCCCCGAGTTGCGGCGGGCGGATGCGCTCCTCGCCGATCCGGGAGGCGCCTTGCGCCCGCTCGGCGGGAGCTGCGGCGCTCGCATCAGGCGCCTCAGAAAGCGGTGCCCGGGGTGCAGGCGATGCCAGTGGAGCCGGCTGATCCGCGGCGGATGGAGCCAGAGGTGCTGGACCAGGCGACGCTGGCGCGCCCCTTGCAGCATCGCTGTCGGCGGCGCGGCTCTGGGGTAGCGGGGCGATCAGGGAGACGGCCACCCGCTCGCGGAACACGGCCACGCCGATCACCCCGACGTTGGCTGCACGGCCAGTGCGCGCGGCATAGCTCTCGGGGAGCTGGGTGAAATAGAAGCGGGCAACATCACGCGTCGACTTGCGCCAGCCGGCGACGTCCAGTGTCTGCCAGGGCTCGAGCACATAGCCTGCCTGGTCGGTATCGGCCGTCTCGCCCGAGACGGCGTTGACACCGTCCACCGAGAGCACGGCCAGCACGCGCTCGCCACTGCGATTCGACAGACGCACGCTGTAGCGCTCGCCGGGGCTGCCTTGGGCGTACTGGTTACCGGCCTGAAAATAGACGGGCACCAGTGTGCCGCTCGTGCGGCTGACCAGTTCGACATCGAGGAGCGTGCCAGCGTGGGCCGGGCAGAAGAGTGCGGCGGCGAGGAGGGCGGACAAGCCTTTCAGTACCTTTTTCATCGTCATCTCCGGTGGCTGAGCTCCCGGTATGTGAGCTCTCCTCCTTAAACGCGACAACCCCGAAGTTGGGGTTAAGGCTCGCGCAGCAGATCGTCCGGCAGGAGGTAATTCGGGTAGAGCGCGCGGAAATCACGCAAGGCGGCACGCGCCTCGGACCGGCGCCCTTGCCTGAGCAGCGTGCGGATCACCTCGATCCGTTCTGCGGGTGATGGCCCGCCCCCCGGGGCGGCACGGGCCCGCGCCGCCGGATTAGCCTGGGCCTCGGCCTGGGCCCCAGGAGCACTCTGGCCGAGCTCGCCCTGCGCGCTCGGCGCGGCGGACGCGCGGGGTGCTGCTCCTGCCGGCGCTGCCGGGGCAGCGGCCAGAGGGACGGAAGGAGGTGGCGCAGGCAGTACGGATGCTGCAGGTGCTGCAGGCGCGGAACGCGCGGCTGCACTCTCTGGAAAGGGCAGCGGTGCCGTAGGCTCTCCGGCAACCCGGGCCGTATCGGCCCGCCGCTCGGAGTCAGCCTCGATGGCGCGACTTCGCGCGAGTTCGGCCGGCAGCGCGGGCGGGGTCGTTTTGGCGAACGCCTCAGGGCGCGGAGAAGCATGCGGACCCTCAAGACGCGGCGGTGGAGTGGGAGCAGCGGAGGCGCCGAGGGTCTGGGATCGTGGGGTCGGGTAGGGTGCCGGGGAGGACAAGTGCGCCGAGGCCGGCGAGGCCGGTGCCGGCGTCGAGGACGGCGCATTTTCGGCCAGGGGCGAGAGGGCGTCCGCTGTCTTGTCGGGCACCACGGGCGCCCTGGCGGCCGAGAGGACGGGGCCCGGTGTGTTGCGCTGGTCGCGAACGGCGATCGTGAGACTTGCCGCGACGACGACGGTCGCAGCGACGGTGACAGGCAGCCTAAAGCGTGTCCACCAGGGACGCATGGGGGACTGGGACATGGGTGACCGGGACGACCCCGGCGGCACGAGCGCGCGCGCGGCAGCCGCCAGAATGCGCTCGTCATGCGCAAGGCTTGGGGTCTCAATGGCGGCGGCCCGGTACAAGGCGGCCAGCTGTTCGTCGCGCGGCTCGTCGGGATCGGCGTTGGGCTTCATGGTTTGTCGTCCTGCAAGGCCTGCCTAAGACTGGATAATGCATAGCGCAGCCGGCTCTTGGCCGTCTCGCGTCCTACCCCGGTGGCGTTCGCGATCTCCTCCACTGAGAGCTCGCCCTCGTACTGCAGCAGGAATGCCTCGCGCTGCGACGCTGGCAGCGCCTCCAGTGCGGCGGCGAGACGTGCGGCAAGGCGAGTGTTCTCGAGCTGGGCGCGAGGCTCGCGCGCGGGTGCGTCGGGCACAGCAAGGAGCACCGCCTCTAATACGGCGCCATCATCGTAGCTCGCCAGCGCAGCATGGTCCTTGCTGCGGAAATGATCGATCAGCCGATTATGGGCGATACGATACAACCAGGTCGTGAACTTCGCGCTCACTTCGTAATGGGTACGGGCTCCGATCACCTTCATCCAGCAGTCCTGGGACAGCTCCTCGGCGATGCCGGCGGAGGACTGCCGCAGCAGATAGCGGTACAGGGCCGCACGATGGCGGCCAAACAGGACCTCGAAAGCTTGGGGGTCGCCGTCGCGATACGCGCACATCAGCGCCTCGTCGGTCCAGTCCTCGTGCATCTGTCGAGTCTAATCGATTAACGTAAGCGGGCCGAATTCGGGGTTAGGCGTGGACTCGAGCGTAGGCCCACGCGTGGATCCAATCTGCATGCGTGGCGTCTCGCCCGGGGCGCGGCCGGTGCCGGCCCATGTGCCCGTTCCATGTACCGGGCCATTGACGAATCAGGCAGAAGTCCGTGTAATCACTTCAGTGCGTGTGGGCAGCAGGATTGTTGGACCGTGGCCGTGGCAGCACACCGGGTCCAGGGATGTTCGCATCGGACCCTGGATGCGGGCCGCCATGTCACGGCGTCCAACTCCCTCACAAACCGTCCTTCTCCTGCGCCCCCAAGAGGTGATTCCCGTGTTGGACGATGACCGCCCCTTCGTCACACCGGTCGACAGCCCCGGGCTCGCGGGCGCGGCGCTGGCCCGCCTCTGGGGCGAGGTCGGGCTACCCGAGGCGGCGCTTGCCCACGTCGAATTCACCGGCACCGATCCGGTTTTGCCCCCCTCGTTTGCAGTGGGCAGCGCAGCCCAGGCAAGCATCGGCGCGGCGGCTCTCGCGGCCAGCGAACTCTGGGCCGAACGCGGCGGCTCCCGTCAGACGGTCAGTGTCCCGATGCGCGCCGCGGCGCTTGAGTTCCGCAGCGAGCGTTACCGAACAGCGTCGTAAAGC
>PLEY01000183.1:47057-47200 GCA_003136595.1 Burkholderiales bacterium | reverse complement strand
ACGTTGTAGCCGCCCGTGATGATGAGGTCCTTGGAGCGCCCGACGATACAGAGGTAGTCCGGAGCGGAACCGTCAGGCAGTCCCCAGCGGCCCAGATCGCCCGTCTTGAAGTAGCCGTCTGCGGTGAATTCCTCGCGGGTCTT
>PLEY01000183.1:0-47030 GCA_003136595.1 Burkholderiales bacterium | reverse complement strand
ATGCCATAGCGCTCGAGAATCGTGTGCCCGGTGCGCACGGCGAAGGCCCTGAAGGTCTCCTCGAGGAGCGGCGCCGAGCCCGAGACGAACAGGCGCATCGAGCGGCACACCGTCTGGTCCAGACCCGGCTCGGCAAGCAGGCGGACATAGTAGGTGGGCACGCCCATGAACACCGTCGCGCGCGGCAACTCGGCCACGACGCGGGCCGCATCGAACTTGGCAAAAAAGATCATCTTGCTTCCCGACAGGAGCGCACCATGGCATGCGACAAACAGGCCATGGACGTGAAACAGCGGCAGCGCATGCAGCAGGACGTCGCCGTCCCGCCAGCCCCAGGCGCGCTTTAGCGCCTGCGCGTTCGAGAGCAGGTTCTCATGCGAGAGCATGGCGCCCTTGCTCTTGCCGGTCGTGCCGGAGGTATAGAGGATCGCAGCCAGCGCATCAGGAGCGCAGGCCACTGTGGTGAAGCGCTCACTGCAGCTTGCTGCCCGCTCGAGGAGACTGCCGTTCTGGTGTTCACCGAGCGTGTAGACGTGCAGTGCGCCGGCCTTGAACGCGAGCTTCGAGAGCCACGCGAAATTTTCTGGGGAGCACACCACGACACCCGGCTCGGCGTTGCCCAGAAAATAGGTGAGCTCAGCTTCCCGGTAGGCTGTATTGAGCGGCAGGAACACGAACCCAGCACGGATCGTCGCGAGGTACAGGATCAGCGCCTCGGGCGATTTCTCGACCTGGGCCGCGACCCGGTCGCCCGCTTTCAGACCGGATCTGACCAGCAGGTTGGCGAGCATCGCCGACGCGCGCTCGAGGTCATCGAAGCTGTAGTAGTCGCCGTCTTCGGTCTCGATGGCGCAGGCACTTGCATCCGCGGGAAACGCGGCTGCGAGATGGGCGTAGAGGTTGGAGTTCATGGAAATTCTCGGGTTCCCGTTGGACGCGGCAGGCACCCGTCCATCAAGTGGGTCAGCTGCCGTCAAAGCGCGGCTCGCGATGCTCTAGAAAGGCGCGAACGCCCTCCGCGTGATCACGGGAGTCCGCGTACGAAAAAGCCCAGGCCCGCTCAGCGGGCCCAAGCGGGTCCACCTGCGCGGAAAGCCTGCGCACCAGTGCCTTGTTCAGGCGCGCCGCCAGAGGTGCTCCGGCCTCGATCCGGGCGACGAGGAGGGCGGCCTCCGCCGCAAAGGTGTCCTCGGGCACGACGCGCGCGACCAACCCCTTCGCATAGGCCTCGGCGGCATCGAGGAGACGCCCTTCGAGCAGCAACTCGAGGGTTAGGGCACGGCCAGCCAATGCCAGGAGCCCAGAGAGTTCGTCTGGCGCCATCGGAAAGCCCAGGCGGTTGATGGGCACGCCCAGGCGGGCCGATGCGCAACTCAGCCGCACATCGCAATGGGCGGCGATCTCCAGGCCGCCGCCGACGCACACGCCCTCGATGAGGGCCACCGTGGGATGGGTGCATGTGGCGATGGCGTCTAGGGCCGGGGCGATGATGTCCTCGTGGTAGCGGCGCACTGCCTGCAGACTGGCGCGCACTTGCGGAAACTCCTCGATGTCCGCACCCGCAGCAAAGTGGCCGGCGGCACCACGAATCGTCACGCAGCGCAGCGAGGCATCGGCGCTTGCTGCCTGCAAGGCAGCGCCCAGGGACTGCCACATCGCCAGCGACAGGGCGTTGCGGCGCGCGGGATGGGAGAGCGTCAGGTGCAGGACCGCGCCCTGCCGCTCGGCGAGGACCTCGCCCATGGTCCTAGAGGAGCCGCGCCACGGCGCGTCCCACGCGCGGCTCGCCGTCATGCAGGCGCTGCAGATTCTGGTCGAGATCCTCGAGGACGTAGCGGTAGTTCACCATCATGCCGAACGACTCGCGCATGCCCTTCTCGGAGCGGTCCGCGCGCCAGTTGATGCGCTCGAGGCACGCGCCGTTGCCCAGGTGGAAGCGCGCCACCCCGTCGAGCGGCTGATGGGCCTGAAAGCGGCGCGCGAGGTAGTGCGCGGCGAGCCGCTCCCCAAGGGCACGCCGCACCGCCGTCGCGCTGTCGGCTGCATCGTCTCCGCCCAGCCAGTTGGCGACATCGCCACCGGCGAGAGACAGCGGTCCGCCTGCCGTCTGCGCCAGCTGGCGGACCAACCGGCTGCCGGCAATGGCCGCGACTTCTGCCTCGGATTGCGCCCTGACCCACGGGGCAAAGCCTGGCATCGGTGAGAGGGTCGCGAAGCGCTCGAGCTTGGGAAATTCCGCGCGCACGGCTTCGATGACCCGCTTTAACAGGAAATTGCCGAAGTTCACGCCACGCAACCCGACCTGGGTGTTCGAGATCGAATAGAACACGGCCCATTTGACCTTCTCGAGATTCTCAAGCGGCGCACTTTCGTCGAGAAGGGCTCCGACGTCGCCGGCCAGAGTCTCCTGCAGGGCGATCTCGACGAAGATCAGGGGCTCATTGGGTAGCTGCGGGTGAAAAAATGCGTAGCACTGGCGGTCCGAATCCAGCCGGTTGCGCAGGTCGCTCCACGAGTCGATGCGATGGACCGCCTCATAGCGCATCAGTTTCTCGAGCAGCGAGGCAGGAGAATCCCAGGTGATGCTGCGCAGGTCCAGGAAGCCGACATCGAACCAGGCCGAAAAGAGACTGCCGAGATCGGCAGCAAGCGGCTCGAGTGCCGGGAGCGCGCGCTGGTGCCTGAGCATGTCCGCACGCAGGGCGACCAGAAACCCGAGGCCTTCCGGTAGCGCATTAAAGCGCTTGAAAAAGCGCACGCGTGCGCTATCGAGGAGCTCGGTCAAACCCCTGCCACCGACGTCGAAACGGGCGGCCTCCAGGGCAATCGCCCGCAGCAGCACGGCCCGCTCAATCTCGTTGGCCCCGAGATAGCGCTGCATCAATGCGCGGGCATGCCGGCTCGCCTCATGATCGGTGATGCGCGCCTCGAAGCAGTGGCGCAGTTCGCGATGCAAACGGCGCAGTGCGAGGCCCGACAGAGACTGACCAGGACCATCGCCGGCCGCGAGGCTGCCCCCGAGCCAGCGGTTGACGCGGCGCCCCCAATGAGGTCGCGGCTCCCCCTGGGGCTTTTCGTCCTGGTGCGATTGGTCCTGAAATTCTATGGGTTGAGGCATAGTCGACGCGGGCTCGAGACCAGGCTGAATGAAAGACTTTGACTTCCTATAGTATACCTCAAGCCGTATTTTGTATACAATAAGCGTTGTGTTGTACGCAATTGGTGGGCAACAGGCAGCGCAATCGGTCAATGCGGGAGTGCCGGTGAAAAAAAAGCGGTCCGAAGAACTACGTGAGGCCATCGAGGAGCGCATCGTTGTCGGGGAATTCGGTCCGGGCATGCGGCTCGACGAGGCTCACCTGGCCGAGCGCTTCGGTGCCTCGCGCACGCCGCTGCGCGAGGCATTCATCCAGCTCGCCTCCTCCGGACTGATCGAACTGCGTGCCCGCCGGGGCGCGGTGGTGTGCGAGCCGAGCGCGCAGCGCCTGATCGAGATGTTCGAGGTGATGGCCGAACTGGAGGGGATGTGCGGCCGGCTTGCGGCACGGCGCATCGCGCCTGCCGAGATGGCCTCACTTGAAGAGGCCCACCTCGCCTGCGCTGCATTCTCCGATGGAGCTGATCTCGATGGCTACTATTACGCCAACGAGCGCTTTCACGCCGCCATCTATGCGGCCAGCCACAACCAGTACCTGGCCGAGGAGGCCCACCGCCTGCACCGCCGGCTGCGCGCCTACCGGCGCTTGCAATTGCGCGTGCGCGACCGGCTGGGCTCCTCGTACCTGGAGCACGGGCAGGTGGTCGCCGCGATCCGGGCGGGTGACGGCGAACTGGCAGCCCAGCGTCTGCGCGAGCATGTCATCGTGCAGGGCGAGCGTTTCACCGACCTCCTGGCCTCGATGGCCATGCTGCGCGCGGCCTAGCGCCGGTAGGCGCGCACCATCATGTACGCTCCCACCAGCACCATTGGCAGGGACAGCCACTGCCCCATCGACAGACCGAGCGCAAGGAGCCCCAGGAAGCTGTCGGGTTCGCGCGTGAATTCGACCAGAAAGCGCGCCACGCCATAGCCGATGAGGAACAATCCCGAGACTGCTCCCGAAGGGCGCCGCTTCGAGGAAAACCACCACAGCAGGGCAAAGAGCACAAATCCCTCCAGACCCATCTCGTAGAGTTCCGAGGGGTGGCGCGGAACGAGTGAATCGGACTGGGGAAAGATCATGCCCCACGGCACATCGGTGGGGCGGCCCCACAGTTCGCCGTTGATGAAATTGCCCAGACGCACGGCGGCGATGCCAGGCGGCACCAGCGGCGCGACGAAATCAGCGACCTGGAAGAACGTGAAGCGCCGCGAGCGCGCGAAGTAGGCCATGGCGAGAATGACCCCGACGAGCCCGCCATGGAAGGACATGCCACCCTGCCAGATCTTCAAGGCCTCCAGTGGAGCGTGAAGATAGTGGTCGAACTGGTAGAAGAAGACGTAACCGAGACGCCCACCGAGAATCGTGCCCAGCATGCCGAAGAACAGCAGATCGTCAAGGTCGCGCGCCGACAGATCGGCTAAGCCCTGCCGGATGCGCAGGCGCCCCAGCACGAGGACGCAGACGAAGGCGACCAGGTACATGAGACCGTACCAGCGGATCGCAAACGGGCCCAGCTGCAAGGCGATTGGATTGAACTGAGGGTGGACGTACATGGGCTGGGAGGAGAGGGGCGCGGGTGCAGACTTTGGTGCGGATTCAGGTGCAGACTGAGTGACGGGCAGCGCTGCACGCGCGGCCACCGGCGGCGAGGGGGCGCAGCAACACCGCAGGACACTGCTCAGGCCGCCTCATACAGGCGCAAGGATGCTAGCACACTCGCCGCACCCGGCCGTCGGCGGCTAGGCGGGCCGCCAGCGCACACGGGCGGGCCGGTGGCGAAGTGAATCGATCCAGGCCCTAAGGACCGCGGACTCGTTGTCGCGCCGCCAGGCCAGCCCGACCTCGACGTCGATGTCCGGGCCACGCAGTCTGCGGTAGACGACACCCGGACGCTTCAGATAGCGCATGGAACTCGGCACGAGCGCAAGACCCAGCCCACCGGCAACCAGTCCGATCAGGGTCTGCATCTGGACCGCCTCCTGCGCGATCGACGGCGTCTGGCCCCGCGCTGCGAACACGCCCAGGATCTGATCGTAGAGCGCCGGAGCCAGAACGCGCGGAAAGATCACAAGCGGCAGGCCGGCCAGGTCGGCGACGTCGACGGCCCCGGGGGCGAGACCGCTTGCCACCTCAGACGGGACGGCAGCGACGAGCGCGTCGCTGAGCAGGGGCATGTAGTCGAGGCGCAGCGCGAGATGCTGCGGCACGGGTGGGATCAGGAGCCCGGCATCGATGCGCCCCTCGGCGAGCCCTTCGAACTGCAGATCGCTGGTGGCCTCCCGAAGCGTCAGCGCGACTTCAGGAAACTGCGTGGTCATCGCGCGCAGCAGTTCAGGCAGAACCGCGTAGTCGGCAATCGAGACGAACGCCAGCGTCATGGAGCCCGCAGCGCCCCGCGCCGCCCGCACCACGCCGTCCTTGAGTTGCTGAGCCTCCTCGAGCACGCGAGACGCGCGCGGCAGCATCCAGGCGCCGGCGCTCGACAGGCGCACTGCACGCTGCGAGCGGTGAAAGAGGACGACGCCGAGTTCCTCTTCCAGCTGTTTGATCTGCTGCGAGAGGGGCGGCTGCGACATGCCCAGACGCACGGCGGCCCGGCCGAAGTGGAGTTCCTCAGCCAAGGTCACGAAGTAGCGTAGGTGGCGCAGCTCCATTGATACTTATGACATATCAATACGATCGTTCCGATATATTGGACACTTGGGGCGGGTTTGTCCATCATGAGGGGCTGCACCCAAACGAGGGCCACCTGAAGAGGGCTATGCAAAGAGGCCCGCCCCGATAGACCGGCCCCGATAGGCCCTCCCCAAAAGACCCGCCCCAAGGGGCGCCAACCCCGCACCCGCCACCGGATTGATCCATGCCCCACAACGAACGATCGAAGCACATCACCCAGGGCGTGGCCCGCTCGCCCAACCGATCCATGTATTACGCGATGGGCTATCAGAAGGAGGACTTCGACAAGCCGATGGTCGGTATCGCCAACGGCCACTCGACCATCACGCCTTGTAACTCCGGCCTGCAGAAACTCGCCGATGCCGCAATCGAGGCCGTGCGTGCCAGCGGGGCAAACCCCCAGGTGTTCGGCACGCCGACCATCTCAGACGGCATGTCGATGGGCACCGAAGGCATGAANNACGCCCTGCAACATGCATATCGATGCCCTGGCCAGAGCCGCGGCCACCGGTGCCGATTCGGCCGGGGGCAAGGCGGTGCTCTTCAATACCATCACGGTCAGCGATGGCATTTCGATGGGCACCGAAGGCATGAAGTATTCGCTCATCTCCCGTGAGGTGATCGCCGACTGCATCGAGACCGCCGTGATGGGCCAGTGGCTCGACGGCTGCGTGGTGATCGGGGGTTGCGACAAGAACATGCCGGGCGGCATGATGGCGCTCGCACGCACCAATGTGCCGGGCATCTACGTCTACGGGGGCACCATCAAGCCGGGCCACTATCAGGGACGCGATCTGACCATTGTGTCGTCGTTCGAGGCGGTGGGCGAGTTCAGCGCCGGGCGGATGAGTCAGGAGGACTTCGAGGCGATCGAGCAGCGTGCCTGCCCCTCGTCAGGCTCCTGTGGCGGAATGTACACCGCCAACACCATGAGTTCGTCCTTCGAGGCGCTGGGCATGAGCCTGCTGTACTCCTCGACCATGGCCAACCCGGATCATGAAAAGACCGATTCCGCAGCCCAGTCGGCCCGGGTTCTGGTCGAGGCCGTCCGAAAAAACATCAAGCCGCGCGACATCATCACGCGCCGCTCCATCGAGAACGCGGTCGCGGTGATCATGGCCATCGGCGGTTCGACCAATGCGGTGCTGCACTATCTCGCGATTGCCCATGCGGCCGAGGTGGCCTGGACGATCGACGACTTCGAGCGCATCCGGCGCCGCGTGCCCGTGCTGTGCGACCTGAAGCCTTCGGGTCAATACGTCGCGACTGATCTGCATCAGGCGGGCGGCATCCCGGCCGTGCTCAAGATCCTGCTCGCGGCCGACCTCCTCCACGGCGACTGCATGACGATCACGGGACGGACACTGGGCGAGGAAATCGAGCGCATCCCGGCGCCAGGGGGGGCCCACCAGAAGGTCATCATGCCAATCGATGCGCCCCTTTATGCGCACGGACACCTTGCGATCCTGAAAGGCAACCTCGCGCCGGAGGGCTGCGTGGCGAAGATCACCGGTCTGAAGAATCCTTCCATCACGGGGCCAGCGCGCGTGTTCGACTCGGAGTACGCGGCGATGGACGCGATCATGGCGCGCCAGATCAGGGCTGGCGACGTGGTGGTGATCCGCTATGTGGGGCCCAAGGGCGGGCCTGGCATGCCTGAGATGCTCGCACCCACATCGGCTCTCATCGGTCAGGGATTGGGGGAATCGGTCGGACTGATCACCGATGGACGATTCTCGGGCGGGACCTGGGGCATGGTCGTAGGCCACGTCGCCCCCGAGGCCTTCGCCGGCGGCAATATCGCACTCATCGAGGAAGGCGACACCATCACCATCGACGCCCACCAACTGCTCCTCGAGCTGGTCATCGATCCGGCGGTTCTCGAGGCCAGGCGCGCACGCTGGCAACCTCCGGCGCCGCGTTACCGGCGGGGCGTCCTGGCAAAATTTGCCGCTCTGGCGTCGTCGGCCAGCTTGGGGGCCGTCACCGACCCCGTCGAGTCACCTGAGAAAAAGCCTAGCGGCGCGGCGGATTGATGCGCTCGAGCTGCTTCTTGATGCGCTCTTTCTTGACCTTCTCCAGTTCGGAGTGGGCCTTCTTCTTGTCCAGCCCGAGAAGCGGCTCCACGATCTCGAACCAGATCAGGCCGCCTGCGAACGGCAGGAGAACGATCCACCAGGACCAGTGGGCAACGGGACCGAACTCAAACCACTTCATGAGAAGCAGCAGCGTCCCGAGCACGATAAAAACCATTCTTTTCCCTCCAAAGCCCAACTTAGACAATATACAGCCTATCAGGCAAGGGCCCTAACCGCCGCCCCCATCGCCCCCGGCGCCCTCTGCCGCAGCGCCGCAGCCTGCCGGGAGCCGTGTCCGCTCTTGCCGCCCCAGAAACAACAAGAGCCGCACGCTGGCGGCTCCCGTCGCAGTACTGCCCTGGCCCGGCCCTACTTGACGACCGCGAGCTTGTCCCGGTTGCCGCCCTTGTAGGTGTAGAGCGTGAGCGACCCGTTCTTGATGTCGCCGAATTCGTCAAAAGAGATGTGGCCGGTCACACCGTTATAGTCTTCTTTGGCGAGGAACGGCAGATACTTGGCGGGATCGGCGGATCCGGCCTTCTTCATCGCGTCGGCCATGACCATCACGGCATCATAGACATAGGGCGAGTAGATCTCGACCTCGGTGCCAAACTTCGCCTTGTAGCGCGCCTTGAACTCGTCCATGGCCTTCACACCCTCCGGTCCGACGCCACCTGCCTCGGCGCAGTAGACCTGGTCATCACTGAGACCATCGCCGGCAAGCTTGGCCAGTTCAGTCGTGCAGATGCCATCGCCGCCGGCGACCTTGGCCGTGATGCCGAGCTGCTTCATCTGCCGGATGAGCGGTCCGGCCTGCGCGTCCATGCCACCGTAGAAGATGAGGTCGGGCTTCTTGCCCTTGATGGTCGTCAGGATCGCCTGGAAGTCAGTGGCGCTGTTGGTGGTGTACTCGGTGTCAACGATCTTGGCACCGGCCTTCTCGGCCGACTTCTTGAACTCATTGGCGACGCCATCACCGTAGGCGGTCTTGTCCGAGACCACGGCGATGTTCTTCGCATGCAGGGTGTCGACTGCATAACGACCGAGCGTACCGCCCAGCTGGCCGTCATTGGCCACGACGCGAAAGGCCGTCTTGAAACCCTGCTTGGTGTAGGTCGGATTGGTCGCCGAGGGGGAGATCTGCGGAATTCCCGCGTCCGAATAGATCTTCGAGGCCGGGATCGTGGTGCCCGAATTCAAGTGTCCGATGACGCCGTTGACCTTCTCGTCGACGAGCTTTTGTGCCGCTGCCGTGCCCTGCTTCGGATCGGCGGCGTCATCTTCGGGAACCAGCTCGAACTTGACCTTCTTGCCGCCGATCGTGAATCCCTTCGCATTCAGATCATCGATGGCAAGCCTTGCGCCGTTCTCATTGTCCTTGCCCAGGTGGGCGATGTTGCCCGTGATCGGAGCGACGTGGCCGATCTTCACGATCTCTTCTTCAGCGAGCGCTGGCGTCGCAGCGGCAAAGCCTGCAGCCAGTGCAACGCACATCAGTGTCTTTTGAAATTTCATCGCAATCTTCTCCGCTTAGGATGTATTAAGAGGTTGACCGATCGCCAGAGGTAACAATAAACCAAGAACCTCCTCGACGTTCTCGATGCGGGGCTACGGGTTGGCGAACCGGCATAAGTTACACGAAACAGCCCCACGTGACTAGCTGGCCCGTGCGCGCACCGAGTGGCCTGGCACGCCGCCTCTTGGCGAGCCTCGCAACGCGCTACCATGCACATGTTTACCCCTTCCGGACCTGGCCCGCGCCCGCCCATGAACTTCGATCTGGCACTCAAGCCCCGCACCGCGCTGCGCGCGGTCGTGGAGGACCATTACCGCGAGGCCGAGCCGGCGTGCGTCCACGGTCTCGTGGCGCTGGCCGAGCAAAGCGCCGCGGCTCGGGAGCGCGTACGCGCCGATGCGGCCGGTCTGGTCCGAGCGGTACGCACCAAACGGGCCCGCTCCGGCGGCGTTGATGCCCTCATGCGCGAGTTCTCGCTGTCGAGCGAGGAAGGGGTCGCACTGATGTGCCTCGCCGAGGCCCTCTTGCGCATCCCGGATGCGGCCACGCGCGATGCGCTGATCCGCGACAAGATCGGCGGGGGCGACTGGCAGGCGCACGTCGGGCGCAGCCCCTCCTTGTTCGTCAATGCCGCGTCGTGGGGACTGCTCATCACCGGCAAGCTGGTCGCCACGCACAGCAGTGTTGGCCTGTCGCGCGCGCTCGCCCGGCTGGTGGGCCTCGGGGGCGAACCCCTCATCCGCCGCGGCGTCGATCTCGCGATGCGCATGCTGGGCCGCCAGTTCGTGACCGGCGAGACCATCGAGGATGCCATCGCCAATGGCAGCGGTCCCCGGGCGCGCGGCTACCGCTACTCCTACGACATGCTGGGCGAGGCCGCGCTCACATCGGCCGACGCAGCCCGCTACTACGCCTCCTACGAGGCGGCCATCCACGCCATCGGCCGTCACGCGGCGAGCCTCGGGCTCGCCGCCCAGGACGCGGTACGACTGGGTCCGGGGATCTCGGTGAAGCTCTCGGCGCTCCATCCCCGCTACAGCCGTCTGCAGCGCGAACGCGTGATGCTTGAACTCTTGCCGCGCCTAAAGGCGCTCGCACTTCTTGCGCGCTCCTACCGGATCGGGTTGAACATCGATGCGGAGGAATCGGAACGGCTCGATCTGTCTCTCGATCTGCTCGAAAATCTCAGCGGCGATCCCGAACTCATCGGCTGGAGCGGGCTTGGATTTGTCGTGCAGGCCTACCAAAAGCGTGCCCCCTTCGTACTCGACTATCTGATCGATCTCGCCCGCAGGACGCAGACGCAGCCGCCCCGGCGTCTCATGATCCGTCTGGTCAAGGGTGCCTATTGGGACTCTGAGATCAAGCGCGCCCAGGTCGAGGGCCAGCTCGACTATCCGGTCTACACGCGCAAGGTGCATACCGACCTCGCGTACCAGGCCTGCGCGAAGAAGCTACTCCTTGCGACCGACGTGATCTATCCGCAGTTCGCCACCCACAATGCCTACACGCTCGCCTGGGTGCGCGAATGCGCGCGCGCGGCGGGGGTGGCCGAGGCCGGCTACGAGTTCCAGTGCCTGCACGGCATGGGAGAGACCCTCTACGATCAGGTGTTGGGGCCGGGGGATGCCCAAAGCCTGTCGTGCCGGATCTACGCTCCGGTCGGCACGCACGAGACACTGCTCGCCTATCTCGTGCGGCGTCTTCTCGAAAACGGCGCAAACAGCTCGTTCGTCAACCGCATTGTCGATGAGAGCGTCAGCATCGACGAACTGGTCGCCGATCCGGTCAACCGGGCTCTACAGGAAGGCGGCCATCCCCATGCCGGCATCCCGCTGCCCCCACGGCTCTATCCCCCTGACCGCGACAACTCTCTGGGTTTCGACTGGTCAAGCGAGAAGGTCTTGGCCGAACTTGATGCCGAACTGCGAGCGTTTGGCGAGCGGACCTGGGAGGCGCGGCCGCTCGTCGGTGCTGCACCGAGTGCGCCGGCCGCGAACGGACCCCTGACCGAGATCCGCAACCCGGCCTGCCGCGACGATCTGGTCGGCCATATGCAAAGCGCAAGCGTCCTGGACATCGAGCGCGCGCTCGCCACCGCGGTTGCTGCCGCGCGAGGCTGGGCACAGGTCCCGCGCGCCGAACGCGCACGGCTCCTGCGGGCGTGCGGCCGCGCCCTCGAGGCCCAGCGCGTGGAACTGGTCGCCCTCGCCGTGCGGGAAGCGGGCAAGACACTCCTGAACGCTTTCGGTGAAGTGCGCGAGGCGGTCGACTTCTGTCGCTACTATGCGAGCCAGCTCGAAGGTCAGGCGCCGCACACGCCGGGCCCGGAGGGGCCGATCGTGTGCATATCGCCCTGGAATTTTCCGCTCGCGATCTTCACCGGACAGGTGGTCGCAGCGCTCGCGGCGGGCCGGGTGGTCATCGCCAAGCCCGCCGAGCAGACACCGCTCATCGCCGCGCGGGCCGTGGAACTCTTCCACGCAGCCGGAATCGCGCGCGAGGTGCTGCAATTCCTGCCGGGGGACGGCGCAACGGTGGGCGCACCCTTGAGCAGCGCGCAGCCCATCGCGGGGGTGCTGTTCACCGGCTCGACCGAGGTGGCACGGGGCATCGCGCGCAGCCTCGCGGCCTTTGGTGATGAACGGATCCTGGTTGCCGAGACCGGCGGTCAGAACGCCATGCTGGTCGACTCGAGCGCGCTCATCGAGCAGGTGGTCCAGGATATCGTCAGCTCCGCCTTCGACAGCGCCGGGCAGCGCTGCTCGGCGCTGCGCCTCTTGTGCATTCAGGAGGACGTGGCGGACGCGACGCTCGAGATGCTGGGGGGCGCGCTGGAGGAGCTGCAGGTGGGCAACCCGGCAGCGCTCGCGTGTGACATCGGACCCGTCATCGATAAGGCGGCACAGGAGCGCCTCCTGGATTACATCGCGCGCCGGCGCAACGAGGGCCACCGCGTGCTGCAGGTTCCGCTGCCGGCCGCCTGTGCCGCGGGGACGTTCGTCGCGCCCACAGTGATCGAGATCGACCGCATCGAGGCGCTCGAAGGCGAGGTCTTCGGGCCGGTCCTGCACGTCTTGCGCTACCGGTTCGGCGAACTCGAGGCGCTGCTGCAGGCCATCAACCAGACCGGCTACGGATTGACGATGGGCGTACACAGCCGCATCGACGAGCATATCGATTGTGTGGCGAGCGCGGGTCGCGTTGGCAATCTCTATGTCAACCGGAACATGGTCGGTGCCGTGGTCGGCGTCCAGCCATTCGGCGGCGAGGGCCTGTCTGGAACCGGTCCGAAGGCGGGTGGTCCTCTGTACCTCGCGCGCCTGGGCGGGCCGCTCGGAAGGGAGTTGGAGGCCCGACACACCCTTCAAGACAGGCCCCCTGGCGACGCGCTCGCGGCGCAGGGAACGCGCGGGGTATGCGCCCGCGTGGCCGCCTGGCGTCTCGCACTCGGGTCGGAGACAAGCTTTGAGGCCAGTGCACGCGCGCGCGCCCTTGCAGAACTCGATCGTGCCGAGCGTGCGAGCCTGCTTTCGACCCGCTGCAGCCTGCCGGGTCCGACCGGGGAGACCAACGTGCTCTGGTTTTGCCCGCGCGGCCGAATCGGCTGCGTGGCCCCGGACCTCATCGATCTCGTAGCCCAGGTCAGTACCGTGCTCGCCTGCGGGGCAGAACCGCTTGCAGAACGGTCCCGCCTGCCTGCCGCACTGCAGGACTTTGTCACAGCACTGGGTCCCGACACGCCGCTTGCTGCATTGCTCCTCGCAGGCGATGAGGCGCAGTGGTCACAGTGGTCGACCCGCATTGCGGCGCGCGAGGGGCCGCTCATCCCCGTCATCAAGTGGTCCGGAACACACGCCATCGAAGACGTTGCACCCCGTCTGTTTCACGAGCGCACCGTGAGCACCAATACTGCGGCGGCGGGCGGCAACGCGTCCCTCATGACGCTTGCGGACTGATCCCGGCCGGCGGTGCCCGCGCTCCCGGGCTCACTCCAGGGTAGCTCTAGGGCGGCGGAAAGTAAGCGGGTAGAATCGGGCGAGCATGGAGATAACTGCATGGGGAAACCTCCAGGAGGGGACATTCAGGGAGGGGCCTGCAGGGGCGGGACAGAACGCAGGCGAGCGACCTGCCGCGGACCCGTCCGGAAGAACTGGCTTGAAAATTGCAAGGACCGTCTGTCACTGGGGCTCTGCGGCCAAAGTGTCGGGCCGGGCCGGGATGCAAGGTGGGACAGCAGGCCGTAGCGCAAGCGATGCGGTGGCCGCACCTTCTGCGCGTCGATGCACCACAACTCGGGGTTCGACGACTTTCAGGACAGGGCCGGGCGGAATAACGATTCGGGAGATGCATGGACATTTTCTTTCAGCAGATCATCAACGGCCTGGTCTTGGGGAGCATCTACGCCCTCGTGGCGCTGGGCTACACCATGGTGTACGGGATCCTCAGTCTCATCAACTTCGCCCATGGTGACGTGTTGATGGTCGGTGCGCTGACCGCCTATGCAACGGTGGTCGGCGTCCAGGCGATCGCGCCCGGACTACCCGGCCCCGTCGTCCTTCTCATCGGGCTTCTGGTCGCGATCCCGGTGTGCATCATCATCAATGTGCTCATCGAACGGCTCGCCTACCGGCCGCTGCGCAACGCGCCGCGCCTTGCACCCTTGATCACCGCGATTGGCGTTTCCCTGCTACTGCAGACCGGCGCGATGATCATCTTCGGTCGCAACTACAAGGTCTTTCCTTCGCTCATGCCCTCGGCTCCCGTGGAGATCGGCGGTGCGTCGATCACGCCGACCCAGATCCTGATCCTGGTGCTCGCGGCCGTGATGATGGTGGGTCTCGTGCTTCTGGTCGAGAAGACCAAGCTCGGCCGCGCCATGCGGGCCACCGCGGAGAATCCGCGCATCGCAAGCCTCATGGGCGTGGATGCCAATTCAGTGATCGTGGCCACCTTTGCGATCGGCGCGGCGCTCGCCGCGGTCGCCGGGGTGCTGGTGGCTGCGAACTATTCGATAGCGCATTTTTACATGGGCTTCATCCCGGGCCTGAAGGCCTTCACCGCGGCCGTCCTGGGCGGGATCGGCAATCTCTACGGTGCCATGGTCGGCGGGCTGCTGCTTGGCATCATCGAGAGTCTCGGGGCCGGGTATATCGGGCAACTCACTGGTGGCTTCTTCGGCAGCAACTACCAGGACATCTTCGCCTTCGTCGTGCTGATCGTCGTGCTCACGCTGCGCCCCTCGGGCATCATGGGTGAGCGCGTCGCCGACCGCGCATGAGCAGGCTTATAGGGCGCGGCCCACGCGCCGAATATTGCAGTTCGACAGCACTGCGGGGGGACTGAAACGATGACCGACACCGCCCTGACACCCGTGGGCGCCATGAGTCCGCGCAACAAGGCCTATGCCGGCATGGCGCTCGCTGCAGTGGCGCTTTTTGCGCTCCCCTTTGTGGCCGGCCTTGGCGGCAATTCCTGGATCCGCATCCTCGACTTCGCGCTGCTCTATGCAATGCTCGCCCTGGGTCTGAACATCGTGGTCGGCTTCGCCGGGCTTCTCGATCTGGGTTACATCGCCTTCTACGCCGTCGGGGCGTACCTGGCTGGTCTGCTCGCCTCGCCCCAGTTCGCGATCGTCCTGCAGTCGTTCGTCGACGAGTATCCGGCCATCGGCAACTTTCTCACCGGCCTGTTCGGACCCGAGATCACCCAGCATGGCATCCACCTCTCCGTCTGGATCATCGTGCCGTTCGGCGCGGCGCTTGCCGCCGGATTCGGGGTGGTCCTCGGTGCTCCGACGCTTAAGCTGCGTGGCGACTATCTGGCCATCGTGACGCTCGGATTTGGCGAGATGATCCGCATTTTCCTGAACAATCTGAATGCACCGGTCAACCTGACCAATGGCCCGCAGGGAGTGAACCTGATCGATCCGGTCAGCATCGGGTCGCTGCGCTTCAATCAGACGTACTCGCTCTTCGGTCTGGCCGTTCCGCCCGTGCAGCTCTATTACTACCTGTTTCTGGTGCTCGTCATCGTCATCGTGTTCGTGACAATAAGACTGCAGGATTCGCGCATCGGGCGCGCCTGGGTCGCGATCCGCGAGGACGAGATCGCAGCCAAGGCCATGGGCATCAACACACGCAACATCAAGCTGCTGGCGTTCGCCATGGGTGCCAGTTTCGGCGGGGTTTCCGGGACGATGTTCGGCGCCTTCCAGGGTTTTGTCAGTCCCGAATCGTTCGTGCTGCCCGAGTCGATCCTGATCCTCTCCATGGTGGTGCTGGGCGGCATGGGACATATCCCGGGCGTGATCCTTGGAGCCGTCTTGCTGTCAGCCCTGCCTGAGGTGCTGCGCCATGCGGTGCCGGCGATCCGGTTGCCAGTGCTCGGCGTAATCGACAAGGTCTCGTCGGTCCTGCCCAGCTTCTCTCATGACCTGATCGTCAATTTCGCCGGCAACCTCCTCGAGCCCGAGGTCCTAAGACAACTCATCTTCGGGCTCGCGATGGTGGTCGTGATGCTGAAGCGGCCGGCGGGGCTTTGGCCTGCACCCGAGCATGGCCGCGGCCTGCACGGCATCAAGGCGAAGCGCTCGGCTGCGGAGGGTGCCTGATGTCTGCACAACCGGAAGTTCTGCTCTCGGTCAAAGGGGTCAACAAGCGCTTCGGGGGCCTGCAGGCGCTCTCGGACGTGGGCGTGACGATCCGGCGCGGCCAGATCTACGGCCTCATCGGTCCGAATGGCGCCGGCAAGACGACCTTCTTTAACGTCATCACCGGTCTCTACCAGGCCGACACGGGCACCTTTGAGCTCAGCGGCAAGCCCTATTCCCCCTCCGCTCCCCACGAGGTCGCCAAAGCCGGCATCGCACGGACCTTCCAGAACATCCGCCTGTTCGGCGAGATGACCGCACTGGAGAACGTCATGGTCGGGCGCCATGTACGGACCCACGCCGGCGTCATCGGTGCCGTCTTGCGTACGTCCGGTGCGCGCGCGGAGGAGGCGGCGATCCGGCAGCGCGCCATGGAACTGCTCGAATATGTGGGAGTCGCGAAGTACGCGGACTTTCGTGCACGCACGCTGTCCTACGGCGACCAGCGCCGCCTCGAGATCGCCCGCGCGCTTGCCACCGATCCCCATCTGCTTGCGCTCGACGAGCCGGCCGCTGGGATGAACGCCACCGAGAAGCAGTCGCTGCGCGGGCTGCTCGAGAGCATCAGCCGTGATGGGCGCACCATTCTTCTCATCGAGCACGACGTGAAACTCGTGATGGGGCTATGTAACCGCGTCACGGTGCTCGATTACGGCAAACCCATCGCCGAGGGCGAACCCGCCGACGTTCAGCGCAATCCCGCGGTGATCGAGGCCTATCTCGGCGGAGGTCATTGATGGCGGTCAATTCGGAACAAGTCGTGCTGAAGATCAGCGGCCTCATGGTCTCCTACGGCGGCATCGAGGCCGTCAAGGGAATCGATTTCGAGATCCGTCAGGGGGAGCTGGTCACGCTCATCGGGGCCAACGGAGCCGGCAAGACCACGACGCTCAAGGCCATCACGGGCCTGCTGCCCTGGGCCGGCGGCGACATCAGCTACATGGGGACAAGCATCAAAGGGCGCCTGCCGTTCAAGCTGCTCCACGACGGCCTGGCCATGGTGCCGGAGGGCCGTGGCGTCTTTTCGCGCATGACCATCGTCGAAAATCTGCAGATGGGCGCCTATGTGCGCAGCGACGCCGATGGCATTGCGGCCGACATCGAGAAGATGTTCGGGATCTTCCCGCGCTTGAAGGAACGCGCCAACCAGCTGGCCGGGACCATGTCGGGCGGTGAGCAGCAGATGCTCGCGATGGCGCGGGCCCTGATGGGGCAACCCAAGCTGCTACTGCTCGACGAACCCTCGATGGGACTCTCGCCGATCATGGTCGACAAGATCTTCGAAGTCGTCCGCGACATCTCGGCACAGGGTGTGACCATCCTCCTCGTCGAACAAAACGCACGGCTGGCGTTGCAGGCCGCACACCGTGGCTATGTCATGGAATCAGGGCTCGTGACCATGTCCGGGCAGGCGCGCGAGATGCTCGACGACCCCAAGGTCCGCGCGGCCTATCTCGGCGAGTAAGACGCGGCAGGACTAAAGCGCAGGCACGGCTTGGCGCATGGACGGAGGGCCCCGTCTGGCATTTCCGGACACGGCCCCGTAGGATGGGCCTGTCCGCCTCGATATCCACAGTCACGCTGCGCCCCGTCCACACCCAGGCGCCATCGGGACAGGCATTGACGCCAGCGCGGTGGAGCGCGACCAACTCGATTTCGATCCGCACGCCCGGGACTGGCTCAGATCTTTCGAAAGAGCGATCCAGCACACCCGCCTCGGCCGGCGAAACATATTAGGGTGGAACGTCTACACCTTGCAGAAGGCGCGGGTAGACCGCGCCTTCAAGCCCTGCTCGCCTAGATCGAGGATCGTGGGTAGGACTTGCCGGTTGGAAATTCCCTTCGCTTGTCTGCTAAGACATGCAGGTTTCGATTTGTGCAAACCAAGCGCCGTGATTTTGATTCGCTCCTCGAAACCGAACGTTGGCCATTGGCGTTGAAAGCCGCTGGGCTGGATCCAAGCCAAACCTGATTCCCGAGGCGGGCGCTGACCATGGCGAAGGTCGAAATCTATCTCGTCAAGACGCACTAGCCGGCAAGCGTCGCCTGGCGCGCGAGGTCGGCCTCAGTGGTGAAAGCGTCCGCGAAGAATTCATCCTCGGGGAGGCCACGCTCGCGGACGAAGTCGTCCCGTGCCGAATCGACGACGATCGGGGCGCCGCAGGCATATACCTGGTGGCCCGACAGGTCGGAAAAGTCTTCGAGCACCGCCCGGTGCACGAAGCCGCAGCGACCCTTCCATTCATCTTCCGGGAGCGCCTCCGAGATCACCGGGACAAAACCAAAGCCCGGCCACGCCTCCTCCCAGCTGCGCGCGAGATCCGCGAGATAGAGGTCGGCGGGGCGTCGCCCTCCCCAATAGAGAACCGCGCTGCGCGCCGGCACTTTCTTAAGCTGCGATTCGACCATCGCCTTGATCGGTGCAAAGCCGGTGCCGCTGGCCAGGAAGATGATCGGCTTCGGACTCTCCTCACGCAGGGTGAATGTCCCGAACGGGCCCTCGAAGCGCAGGATGTCGCGCACCTTCAGCTGGGTTGCGCCCGCACCGAACACATGGTCGGTGAAAGCGCCTCCCGGCGTGTGGCGGATGTGCAGCTCGAGCTGCTCGGCCTCGTTCGGCGGCCCTGCCATCGAATAACTCCGGCGCCGGCCGTCTTTCAGGATCAGTTCGATATACTGGCCCGCCAGATACTGGAAACGCTCGGTCGCGGGCAACTGCAGCATGAGGCGCGCCACATCGGGCGCCAAGCGCTCGAGCGCGGCGACGCGGCACGGCATCTTGCGGATGGGAATGTCGCCCACGCCCGCCACCTCGCGAACCTCGATGACCAGGTCCGTCTCGGGGCGGGCCGAGCAGAACAGTGCCATGCCCTGCGCGGCCTCCTGTGCGGATAACGCGTGCTCCTGGTGTGCTTCGAGGACGACGCGACCCTCGACGACCCGGCCTTTGCAGCTCCCACAGGCACCGTTTTTGCAGCCGTAGGGCAGGCCAACCCCAAGGCGCAGTGCCGCGGCGAGCACAGTCTCGTGGGACTCGACCTGGAACACATGACCACTGGGCCTAACGGTTACGGAAAATGTCATACTTGACCAGATGAGAGGGGATCAGAACCACGGAACACCACCGGACGGCCACAAACTCGCCCGGCCCCGTATTCTAATCGTTGGCTGCGGTGACGTGGGTTTACGCATCGCGCAGCTCCTCGGCCCCCGCTACGCTTTGTTCGGCACGACCCGTCAACACAGCCAGTTCGAGCGACTGCGAAATGCGGGGGTGCGGCCGATCCATGCGGACCTGGACGATCCGAACAGCCTGTGGCGCCTGCGCGGCCTGGCCCGGTCCGTCATCCACCTCGCCCCGCCCCCGCTGTCCGGTCGCCACGACACGCGCACGCGCCATCTGGTGTGCGCGCTCGGGCGGGTGCAGCGTCTGGTCTACATCAGCACGAGCGGCGTATACGGTGATTGTGGCGGCGCCCTCATCGACGAGACGCATTGGCCGCGCCCGGAGTCGGAACGGGGCATGCGGCGCCTCGATGCCGAGCGCACCCTGCGCCACTGGGCCCGCCAGTCCGGCGCGCAGCTGTCGATACTACGCGTGCCCGGGATCTACGCCGGCGAGCGTCTACCGATCGCCCGCATCAAGAGCCGCACCCCCGCACTCCTCGAAGAGGAGGATGTCTATACCAACCATATCCACGCCGATGATCTTGCGCGCATCTCCGTGGCCGCGCTGCAGCGGGGCGCCCCCCAACGCGTCTACCACGCAAGCGACGACAGCCGGTTGCGCATGGGAGACTACTTCGACCTGGTCGCCGACCACTTCGCCCTGGAGCGCGCGCCGCGCGTGGGTCGCGCGCTCCTCGCGGCGCGCGTCTCCGAAGCGAGTTATTCCTTCATGCGTGAATCGCGGCGCCTCGACAACACCCGACTGAAAGCCGAACTCGCCGTCACCCTGCACTACCCTGAGGTGCGCGACGGGCTTAGGGCCTTGACGCCGCCCTGCGTGGAGGTCACAGCGCGAGGCTAGGCCCGAGGTCGAATTGAAGACCGGGTGCAAGGCTCGGTGCGTAGGGCAAGATCCACTCCGAGCGCTGCGACGCCGCGCGCTAGCGCCTGGCGCGCGCAGCGGGCATCCAGGGCAAGCCGGAAGAGGCCTGGGAGCTGCCCGGGATGCCGGGCGAGCTCGGCGATGAGTGCGGTGAGCGCCACCGTGCCATCGGCCCTAAGACCGACCAAGGCACTGCTCGGCAGGGCACGCTGCGCGGGATCGATCACCACGCGGGCCGCAACGAACGGCACGCCGTGGAGTGCGGCGCGGCGCGCGGCAGACCCCGATTCCATGTCGACCGCCAAGGCTCCGGTGGCGCGAAACAGGGCCCCCTTGGCTGCCGCATCGCGCACGGGCGCGCCAACAGCCGCGAGCGTCCCGCCGCCGGTCACGCCGAGCCGGCGTGCGATGCGCTCACTCCAGTGCGGATCGCACTCGTAGGACTCGGTTGATGTCACGACGCGGGCCGGCACGATCCAGGCGCCCGGGTGGAGTGCGGGATCGAGCGCGCCTGCGGTGCCGATGCTGATAAGACCGGCGCAGCCTGCTGCAAGGGCGTTCTCGATTGCCTCGTCGAGCGTCTGGGCAGCGAGCCCCGAGACCGCCTGCACGCCGCGCTCGGCCAGCAGTTGCGCCTCAAATTTCATGCCGCAGACAGCCCAGACCGGCAGCGTACCGCCGGGCCCGCCTGCCTCGTCACTCACATCCCGAAACCGACGACGCGCTGGCCACTGCGCCTCAGGTTGCGATAGCGCGCCAGGGCCCACAGCGGAAAATACTTCGAGTAGCCGTGGTAGCGAAGATAGAAGACGCCTGGAAAGCCGGTGGCCGTGTAGTACGGCTCCGCCCACAGCCCATCGGTGCCCTGGTGTTCGACCAGATAGGCGATGCCCCGGGCGACGGCGGGATGATCGACGAGGCCCGCCGCCATGAGACCGAGGAGCGCCCATGCGGTCTGGGACGCGGTGCTGGGCGCAGGCTCGTAGCCATCGTAGTCCAGTCGGTAGCTCGAGCCGTCCTCGCCCCACCCACCATCCGGATTCTGGATCTGGATGAGCCACAGGGCGGCGGTCTCGACTTCTGGGGCCTGGTGCCCGACCTCGGCCGCGTTGAGCGCGCACAGTGCCGTCCAGGTGCCGTAGATGTAATTCATGCCCCAGCGGCCATACCAGCTGCCGTCTTCCTCCTGCTCGCGCAGCAGAAAGGCCAGAGCGCGAGCGGCCGAGCCGCTGCTTTGTGGGGTATCGCCGAGCTGCGAGAGCATCGACAAGCAGCGCGCCGAGGCGTCGGCTGTTGGTGGATCGAGCAGTGCGCCGTGATCCGAGAATGGGATGTTGTTCAGCGAGGTGTGGGTGTTCTCCGGCTCAAAGGCGCCCCAGCCGCCGTCGCTGCTTTGCATGCCGATGACCCACTCGATCGCCCGGTCGAGCGCGACGTGGTAGCGGTCCTCGCCGAGCAGCCGCGCGGCGCGGTCCATGGCCATGGAGACCACGGCCGTGTCGTCGACATCCGGATAGTGCGGATTCGCATACTGGAAGGCCCAGCCGCCCGGACGCAGCTTGCGGCGCCGCACGGTCCAGTCGCCGCGCCCATCGAGGATCTGCAGCGGACGCAGCCACTCAAGGCCGCGCAGCGCCGCGTCGAACGCTTCCGGGTCACCGGTTTCCATGAGGGCGTGGGCCATCAGGGAGGTGTCCCACACCGGGGACAGGCAGGGCTGGCAGTACGCCTCGTCCTCCCGGATCACGAGGAGCTTGTCGATCGCCGCGCGCGCCTTGGCCACATCGGGTCGGCCGCGCGGTACGCCCAGGGCATCGAACATCTCCACGGCATTGACCATCGCCGGAAAGATCGCCCCGAGCCCATCCTCGCCGTTCAAGCGCTCGGTCACGAACGTCACCGCGCGCTGCATGGCGTGGCGGCGCACGAACCCCGGGATGAGCGGCTGGCAGAGACGCAGGATCGAATCGGCACCGCGAAAGAACACGAACCAGAGCCAGCTTTGATGGGGCGCCTTGGGCAGGAGCCCCGTCTCCTCGCGCGGCGCGACGAAGAGTTCGTCGATGCCCACACCTTTCGGATTGCGCGCGCGCGGTCGCAAGGCGCTCAGCACCAGGAGCGGCACGACGACGGTGCGTGCCCAGTACGACACCTTGGAGAGATGGAACGGAAACCATGACGGCAGCAGCATGATCTCGACCGGCATCACCGGGACGGCGCGCCAGGGCAGGATGCCGAACAGGGCAAGCAGGATGCGGGTGAAGACATTACTGCGCGCAGCGCCCCCGCGCGCAAGAATGGTCCTGCGGGCACGCTGCATGTGCTCGGACTCGGGCGCGTCGCCAATCATCTTCAGGGCGAAATAGGCCTTGACGCTGGCGCTCACGTCGATGGCGCCGCCGTGGAACAGCGGCCAGCCCCCCTCATCTGTCTGGATGCGCCGCAGGTACTTGCCAATCTTCGCCTCGAGCGCGCGGTTCGGCGTCTCGCCCAGGTAATGGGTCATGAGGACATACTCGGAGGGGATGGTCGCATCGGCCTCGAGTTCGAACACCCAGTGGCCGTCGGCATGCTGTTTTTCGAGCAGCGCCGCCAAGGCCCGATCGATGCTGCGCTCGACGGGTTCGAGCTTGCGGTCCGGGCGGGTATGAAGCGCGGCCAGCGCGCGCTCCAGGATCAGATTCGTTGGTGCAATATCGTTCATCAGCTCGGTTTCTTTTTGACCCGTATGTCACGGCACTGCGCTTAACCACGGGCTGCTGCCTTGTCGATCCAGCCGGGCTACGAAGCCCCCTCAATCACCTGCCGGTGCAGGCACCTTGCGGCCCCTTCCAACGGACGGCCGACCGCACTTGCATAATCCGGTCCACCCCCGGTCCGGGCCGGCACAGTGTCTCCTAGCGAACAAAGCGCCGCGCGAAGCGTGCAAGCCGCGGCACAAGGGTGGGGCGCAGCAGGCGGGGGTCGTAGCCGGCCATGCGGCGCTCGTTCTCCGCAATGCACAGATCGATCATCTGGCCGACTCCAAGCTCCACCCCGACGGCGCCCGTCCCGGTGACAGTGAAGTTCGCATCCTGGGCCTCGCCCTCGGTGTCGATCCCTTTGGCCATGCCGATACGTTCCCAGACGAGGAAACCCCAGACCGCGAGCACCTTGGCGCCGAGGATGAGCCGTCGCCACCAAGGCAGCGTGCGGCGATACCAGGCGGCCCAGTTCACGAAGAACAGGATATGCCGGGCCTCCTCCTGGATGACCGGCTCGAAGGTCTCGACCAGTTCGGCCGGGAAAAAACCCGAGCGGCGGGCGACTTCGAAGAGCCCAAACGCGAAGAAGCTGTCGATGCACTCGCTATAGCCGGTCACGAGCCAGCCCCACTCGGCATCGCGCGGCGGGGCATAGCGCGGCTCCGGGGCAAGACGGATGCCATAGGCCTCGACGAGGCGCGAGAGCACCTGCTTGTGGCGCGCCTCTTCGGCGCCATCCATATCGAGGGCCGAACGCAACAGCGGATCGCGCACGGTCTTGGCAAAGCTTGCGACCCGGACCGAGGCGCGGCCTTCGGTCTGCACCGCGATATCCCAGATCGGCAGCGAGGTGACGCGCGCCCGCGTTTCGGGGGCCAGCTCGGGCCACTCGAGCACCGCAGGCCGGTACGGATTGTGCGTTTCGAGCAACATCCTGCAGAACATCTTGCAGTGTTCGGCCGACCCCACAGTTACGGGCCCCGGCTCCGGATCCTTCCAATGGCGCATCGCGTGGTCCGCAGCGGCGAGAGACAGCGCTTCCGTCATCCTGAAAAATCCGCAATGAATGAATCGATTTTGACATTTTAGCCTAGTTGGCGCTGGCGCACTCCGGGGCCGCGCCAGGGTCATGGAGGATAATCGCCGCTTTTCGGCCGACGCGACCGCGTCGCCGCATGGCGCACGCTGCGCCGCACGGCCCCAGGGCGCGTCTTTCTGTCACGGATCCCGCGTGGAAATCACATTCGCACTGTCGCTGGTCACGCTGGTCATCTGGATCGTCCTCGTCTTCGGCAGGCACGGTTTCTGGCGCGTCCGACTGCCCGAGCCGTGCCCCGCCCCACCCTCCTGGCCCGCGGTCGTCGCGATCATTCCAGCGCGCAATGAGGCCGACGTCCTCGCCGACACGCTCGCCTCGGTCCTCGAGCAGGACTATGCCGGCCCTTTTGAGGTGATCCTGGTTGATGACCACAGCACGGACGGCACCGCGGCGCATGCCCACCAGATCGCACAGGGCTCGCCGCGCGCTGCACGGTTGCGGGTGGTGGCAGCCAAGCCGTTACCGATGGGGTGGACGGGCAAGGTCTGGGCCCAGGCCGAGGGGCTCGCAGCGGCGGCCCTCATGGCACCGGAGCCTCGCTACGTCTGGCTTACCGATGCCGATATCTGGCACCCAGCCGGTGCCCTGACTGAACTCGTGTCGCGGGCCCAATCGGAAGGTCGGGTGCTGACCTCACTGATGGTGCGGCTGCGCTGCGTGTCGTGGGCCGAGCGCGCCCTCATCCCGGCGTTCGTGTTCTTCTTCGCCAAACTCTACCCGTTCGCGGCGGTCAACGATGACCAGCAGAAGGTCGCCGCTGCCGCCGGGGGCTGCATGCTGGCCGCGCGCACGAGCCTGGCACAGATCGGCGGGATGGCTGCGATCCAGGATGCCCTGATCGACGACTGTGCCCTTGCCCAGGCGCTAAAGCGCGTGGGTCCGATCCGCCTCGATCTCGCGAGCCGGAGCGCCTCGCGGCGCCGCTATGACACCTGGGGCAGCATCTGGAACATGATTGCACGCACCGCCTTCACCCAGCTGCGCTACTCGAGCGTCCTGCTGTCGGGAACCGTGCTCGGGCTGGTGCTGACCTATGCACTGCCGCCCTTCCTGTCTCTCACCGGGGGACTGCGCGCCTGGCCGGCCCTGTGTGCCTGGGTGCTCATGACCTGTGCGTATCTGCCGATCTTGCGCTACTACGGACGCAATCCCCTCTGGGCGCCGCTGCTACCGCTCGTCGCGCTGTTCTATCTCGGTGCCACGCTCGAGTCCGCTCGGCGCTACTGGACCGGGCAGGGGGGACACTGGAAAGGCCGCGCGCAGGCGCCAAGGCGTCCGTAGACCTGGGGGAGCGTCGCGCTGTCCGCCGCGACCGATGCGCACAGGTGTCCTTTCGAGCTAGTCCAGATAGCCGGCCTGACCGAACCAGGCCAGGGCCTCCCGGAGCGCGAGTCGGTAGTCGCGGCTGGTGTAGCCGAGTTCTCTGTGCGCCTTGTCCGAGGAGAAGAACATCCGGTTCTGCGACATCTTCAGGCCATCCCGGGTCACGAATGGCTCCCTTTGCGTCAGCCGCGCGAGGCCCTCGGCGGCCAAGGCGAGCGGATAAAGCGGCCAGCGGGGCAGCCCAAGAAGCGGCGGTCGGCGCCCCGTCTGGCTGGCGATTTCCTGCAAGAGTTGCTGCAGCGACAGGTTCTCGCCCCCGAGGATATAGCGCTCACCGATGCGCCCCTTCTGCAAAGCCAGCAGGTGGCCGAGGGCGACATCGGCCACGCCGACCAGATTCAGCCCGGTGTCCACAAAGGCGGGCATGGCCCCGCGCGCCGCCTGCACGATCATGCGGCCGGTGGGGGTTGGGCGGATGTCACGCGCACCGATGGGCGTCGAGGGGTTGACGATGACTGCAGGCAG
The DNA here is from genome assembly GCA_003136595.1 of Burkholderiales bacterium. GTDB lineage: Bacteria > Pseudomonadota > Gammaproteobacteria > Burkholderiales > Burkholderiaceae_D > BOG-994. The sequence continues at coordinate 21,223 of PLEY01000183.1, read as the reverse complement.
GCCTGCATCGGCGACCAACCGCTCGACCAGGCGCTCGGCGGCCACCTTGCTGCTTTTGTAGGCACCGATCGCCTCGCCTTCGGTCAGGGCATCGGTCTCCCTCGAGGCCTGGGTATGGGGCGTGACCCGAAGCGTCGCGACGCTGCTCGTGTAGACGACCCTCTCGACACGTGCCGCGAGCGCCGCTCGCATGATGTTCTCGGTGCCACCCACGTTGGCGGCAAACAGCACCTGCGGATCAGGCGCCCAGAGGCGATAGTCGGCCGCGACATGGAACACGTAGCGCACGCCACGCACCGCGCGCTCCATCGCGCTGCGATCCCGTAGGTCGCCCTCGCAGGCGGCAAGGCCGGCCAGGCCCTGCAGGTTCTCGCGGGGGCTGGTCGGGCGCACCAGGGCTCGTACGCCAAAACCCGCTGCAAGGAGCGTGCGCACCACAGCCGAGCCGACGAAGCCGCTCGCCCCCGTCACGAGGACCTGATCGCCCGACACTTCGGCCATGCCGCCTCATTGGAAAAGACGCAAAGACCAGAAGAATACCCTGCCCGCGTCGGTTCTTTCCTGGGCTGTCCAACGTGCACCTGGCCTCATTCAGAGCACACTTGGGTGGGGGGCGTTAGAATAGCGGATTGGTCAGCCCCGAAAGGCTCGGCCTTGAAGGGCCTCCCAGGCTGTTGCCTAGGCGCTTACCGGGGAGTGGCCCGAAAAGGGGGGAGATCGGAGGGTCGGGGTGCAAGGGTGCGTCTCCTTGGGCGCCTCGGGCGCGGCTGGCACTCTTATTGCCATCACCGTAGGGCCAGTACCATGCGGTCCGGCCCGAGCCCGCCTCGTTGGTTCGCATGCTCTGGCTGCCGTGACGGTTGCGGCGTTTTTTGGGGGAGTTCGCATTGGCTATTCCGTTTTTGCAGAAGGCGCTGGTCGGCGCCTACGTCGTGCGTCAGCATCTGAAGGGCCAGAAGCGCTATCCGCTGGCCCTCATGCTCGAGCCCCTGTTTCGCTGCAATCTCGCCTGCTCAGGCTGCGGCAAGATCGATTATCCGGATCCCATTCTTGACCAGCGTCTGTCGGTCGAGGAATGCCTTGGTGCGGTCGACGAGTGCGGTGCACCCGTGGTTTCGATCGCGGGTGGCGAGCCGCTCCTGCACAAGGACATGCCCACCATCGTCAAGGGCATCATCGCCCGGCGCAAGTTCGTCTACCTGTGCACGAACGCGCTGCTCATGGAGAAAAAGCTCGACCAGTATGCCCCGAGTCCCTTCTTCGTCTGGTCGGTGCACCTCGACGGGGACGAAGAGATGCACGATCGCTCGGTCTGCCAGCCTGGTGTCTACGATCGGGCGGTGGCTGCAATCCATGCAGCCAAGGCGCGCGGCTTTCGCGTCAATATCAACTGCACGCTCTTTAACGATGCGCAGCCCGAGCGCGTCGCCGCATTTTTCGACACGGCCCGCTCTCTGGGGATCGATGGCATCACGGTCTCTCCGGGCTATGCGTATGAGCGGGCCCCCGACCAGCAACACTTCCTGAACCGCGAGAAGACCAAGCAGTTGTTCCGCGATGTGTTAAAGCGCGGGGTCGGCAGGGGCTGGTCGTTTAGCCAGTCGAGTCTGTTCATGGATTTCCTTGCCGGCAACCAGACCTACCACTGCACGCCCTGGGGGAATCCGGCGCGTACCGTCTTCGGCTGGCAGCGCCCCTGTTACCTCCTTGGGGAAGGCTATGCCAAGAGCTTCAGGGAACTCATGGACACCACCGACTGGGACGCGTACGGCACCGGGAATTACGAGAAGTGTGCGGACTGCATGGTCCACAGCGGCTATGAGGCGACTGCCGTGACCGACACCATCACCCATCCCCTGAAGGCCCTGAAGGTCAGCCTGCGCGGTTTTCGGACCGACGGACCGATGGCCCCCGAGATCAACCTTGATGGTCAGCGCAAGGCCGAGTTCCTGTTTTCAGAGCACGTCGAGATCAAGCTCTCCGAGATCGGTCGGGCCAAGGCCCGGCCAAGCGCCACTGCCGAAGATGCCCTGGAAGCCTCGCAGAACTGAGCGGGCGGCGCGAGTCCGCGCCGCGCCCGTGCCGGCGCACGTGCCGGTGCCCGGATCCAGAGGCAGGCCGTGCTGACGCTCCAGGCCCTCCTTGGCGACCTGCTCCTCGGGACCGCGGCCGCCTATGCAGTCCTGGCCCTGATCGCCCCGCGTCCGCGCGAGGTGCGGGGAGCGCCGGTCTCGAGTGCGCGAGGCGTCACAGTGCTCAAGCCCCTGTGCGGCGCCGAGACGCACCTGTTCGAAAACCTCTCGAGCCTGTGCGTGCAGACCCTTCCCGATTTCCAGATCGTCTGCGGGGTGCGTGATCCCAACGATGCGGCGATCGCGGTGGTCAACCGGGTGCGCGCCGCACATCCGGAGTGCGACATCGAACTGGTGGTCGACCCGCGGGTGCATGGCACCAACCTCAAGGTCAGCAACCTCATTAACCTGGTCCGCCGCGCCCGCCATGAGATCCTCGTCATCGCCGACAGCGACATTGGCGTGCCGCCGGACTACCTGGAAAGGCTCGCCCTGACGCTGGCCGATGAGCGCATTGGGCTCGTCACCTGCCTGTACCGCGGGCGGCCCGTGCATGGCCTTTGGTCGCGCGTCGGGGCGCTCTTCATCGACACCTGGTTCCTTCCTTCGGTGCGTATTGCGCACTGGTTTGGTGCGCGCACGTTCGGTTTTGGCGCAACTGTTGCCCTGCGCCGCTCGACGCTTTCCGACCTGGGCGGATTTGCTGCGCTGCGCAACCGGCTCGCCGACGATTACTGGCTGGCTGAAGGCGTGCGCGCGCTCGGACTGGCGACAGCGATCTCGGAAGTCTGCGTGATCACTGACGTCAGCGAGGCGCATCTGCTTGGCCTTTGGACGCGCGAGTTGCGCTGGCTGCGCACCATCCGCTCCCTGAATCCGCTCGGATTCTTCTTCACCTTCATCACCTACACCCTGCCGGTGGTCGCCATCGGTCTCGCGCTTGCGCCGAGCACCTTCGCGGTGTGCGTGGCGGCGCTGGGCGTGCTCGCACGTCTCGGGCTCCATTGGCGCCGTCCGGCGCCGCATCTGTCGGCCCCGGGCGGACTGGTCTTGGCGCCGCTGCGCGATCTGCTGCTCCTCGCGGGCTGGGCCTGGGCGCTCGTCGGCCGCCACGTCGAATGGCGTGATCAGGTGCACGCGTTAAACGACAGTTCCGCCGACCCTCATCCCTAGATCGATTGTATGAACCGAACCGAGAACGCCATGAAAACCCTGTTCCTCCAAGCCCCCTCTTTCGACGGATTCGACGGCGGCGCGGGCTCGCGTTATCAGGCCAAGCGCGAGATCAAGTCGTTCTGGTATCCGACTTGGCTCGCCCAGCCCGCCGCGCTCGTCCCCGACAGCCGGGTGCTCGATGCGCCCGCCGACGGCCTGAGCGTCGACGCCACGCTTGCGATCGCGGATCAGTACGAGCTCGTCATCATCCATACGAGCACGCCCTCGTTTCCGACCGATGCGCGCTTCGCGCAGATGCTCAAGGCGCGCAAGCCCGGCATTGTGATCGGCATGGTGGGCGCCAAGGTGGCGGTCGATCCCAAGGGCTCGCTCGAGGCGAGCCGCGCAATCGATTTTGTCGCGCGCGAGGAATTCGACTACACCTGCCGCGATGTCGCAGAGGGCCTGCCCTGGGAGCGCATCGATGGCATCACGTACCGCGCACCCGACGGCTCGATTCAGCACAATCCTGACCGGGCGATGATCGAGGACATGGATGGTCTGCCCTTCGTCGCTCCGGTGTACCAGCGCGATCTGACGATCGAGAACTACTTCATCGGCTACCTGAAGCACCCCTATGTGTCGATCTACACCGGGCGCGGCTGCCGCTCGCGCTGCACGTTCTGCCTGTGGCCCCAGACCGTCGGCGGCCACCGCTACCGGGTGCGCTCGCCAGCCAGCGTGATCGAGGAAGTCAAATGGATCAAGGAGAACATGCCCGAGGTCAAGGAGATCATGTTCGACGACGACACCTTCACCGACTTTCGGCCGCGCGTCGAGGAGATCGCCCGCGGGCTGGGCGAGCTGGGCGTGACCTGGTCTTGCAATGCCAAGGCCAACGTCCCGTACAGCACCCTGAAGATCATGAAGGACAACGGATTGCGGCTGCTGCTCGTCGGCTACGAGTCAGGCGACGATCAGATCCTGTTGAACATCAAGAAGGGTCTGCGTACCGACATTGCGCGGCGCTTCTCCGAGGACTGCCGCAAGCTCGGCATCATCATTCACGGCACTTTCATCCTCGGACTGCCCGGCGAGACCCAGGAGACGATCGAGAAGACGATCCGCTTTGCCAAGGAAATCAACCCGCATACGATCCAGGTGAGCCTTGCGGCACCCTACCCGGGGACGACGCTCTACAAGCAGGCCATCGAGAATGGCTGGCTCGAGCAGTCCAAGACCATCAATCTGGTCAACGACAAGGGCGTACAGCTGGCCGCGATCAGCTACCCGCACCTGTCCAAGGAGGAGATCTATCATGGTGTGGAGGTCTTCTACAAACGCTTCTACTTCCGTCCCTCAAAGATCTGGGAGATCGTGCGCGAGATGCTGGGCAGCCGCGAGATGCTGGTGCGCCGCCTGCGCGAAGGTGTCGAGTTCTTCCGCTTCCTGCGCGCTCACGAAGCCTAGCTCTGTGCCGGAATCCGTCCCTCGCCCGCCCGTGGCATGGTGATCATCACGGCCGACGATTTTGGCCTGCACGCAAGCGTCAACGAAGCGGTCGAGCAGGCCTATCGCGAAGGCGTGCTGACCACGGCAAGCCTCATGGTCAGCGCGCCGGCGACGGCCGATGCGGTGGCCCGGGCCCGGCGTCTGCCAGGACTGCGCGTCGGTTTGCACCTCGTCTTGGCCGATGGCGCCCCGACCCTGCCGCCTGCGGCCATCCCGCTTTTGGTCGATCAGGGCGGACGCTTTGATGGCGCCATGGTCGGCAAGGGAGTGCGCTTCTTCTTTCTGCCCGCAGTGCGGCGGCAGCTGGCGGCCGAGATCCGCGCGCAGTTCGAAGCGTTCGCCGCGACCGGTCTCGCCCTTGATCACGTCAATACGCACAAGCACTTCCACCTGCATCCGACGGTGCTCTCTCTGATCCTCGCCATCGGCCGCGACTTCGGCCTGCGCGCCATGCGCCTCCCCCAGGACCGGCGTGCGCCGTTCTGGCTGCGTCCGTGGATGGCGCTGGTGCGGCGCCGGCTCGACGCCGCCGGGATCGTGCACAATGATTTCATTGTCGGGATCGCCGAGAGCGGACGATTCGACGAAGGGATGCTGCTCGCCGCGCTCCAGGATCTGCCTCAGGGCGTGGCCGAGATCTACCTGCATCCCGCCCTGTCATCGGGCGCCCAGATCGCGGCCTCGATGCAAGGCTACCGCCATGCCGACGAACTCGCCGCGCTGCTCTCGCCGCGCGTGCGGGCCTGCATCGAGCGGCTCTCGATCCGCACGGGCAGCTTCTCCGAACTCGCGGGACCCGCATGAAGCGCACCGCCTGGCTGGCCGCCTTCGCCGGACTCTTCGTGCTCATCGGACTGGTCGCCGTCCAGGGGGCGGGCGACGTCCTCGCGATCCTAAGTCAGGCCGGCTGGGTGCTCTTGTGGCTCGTGCCCTTGCATTTCGTGCCGCTCGCCCTCGATGCGAAGGCCTGGAATATGCTCCTGGTCCGCACGGCGAGCGCCCCTCGCAATCTATTGCCGTTTCTCGTCTGGATCGCGGCCGTCCGCGAAGCGGTGAACAGGCTCCTGCCGACGGTGAGTATTGGTGGCGAACTGGTGGGGATTCGCCTGGCCAAGCTGCGCTTTCCCGACTCGGTCGTCGTCACCGCCACGATCGTCGTCGAAGTCCTGCTCACGGTGGTTGCGCAGTACATCTTCGCCGCAGGGGGGGTCGTGCTGATGCTGGCCGCCCATCCCGAGCTCAGCCAGGTCTGGAGCATCGGGACTGCACTCGTTTTGTCCTTGCCTTTGCCCTTCGCATTCGCCTGGCTGCTGCACAGTGGCAGGGTGTTCGAGCGGCTGCACGGTTTCGCAAGCCGCCTATTGGGCGAGGCGAGCCAGTTGGTCGCCCGCATGGAGGGTGTGCGGCTCGACGGCGAGATCAGGCGGCTTTTCGGCGCGCCCAGGGTGCTCGGCGTCGCGCTCGCCTGGCAGCTCTGCGGCTTTGTGGTGGGCTCGCTGGAGACCTGGTTTGCCCTCATGGTGCTTGGGCATCCGATCAGTCTTGGCGCGGCGGTCGCGGTAGAGTCGCTCTCGCAGGCGATCCGCAACGTGATCTTCATCGTGCCAGGCGGACTCGGGGTCCAGGAGGCGGCGGTCATGCTGTTCGCCCGGCTGGTCGGCGTCGAGGGTGACATCGCCTTGACGCTCGCGCTCGTCAAGCGCATGCGCGAGATCCTCTTTGGCATCCCGGCGCTCCTCTCCTGGCAGTGGGTCGAGGCCAGCACGCTGCGATCAACCCTTGGGCGGCCGAACCAGCCGGTCGCAGCACCATTATCGAGTCGCACCGAAACCTAGCGCGGGGCCTCGCCCTAAGAGCGGCCGTTATGTTCGCGCAACGCCTTCTCCAATCCGTCCATGCCCTCCTTGTCGAGGCGGCCTGCGAACTGGTTGCGGTACAGATTGCTAAGCCATGCGCCAAGGATGTTGATGTCGTAGATCTTCCACGCACCAGCGCTGCGTGAAAGCCGGTAATCGATCTCGTTGTCGTCACTGGCCGTCACGAGATGGGTCTTCACGATCACGTCGCCGCCCGACCCCGCCGCCTGGAGAGGCCCATACTGGAACTTGATCTTCTGGTCGCTGATCTGGGTCAACTCGAGCGCATAGGTGTGCACGATGAGTGTCTGGAACTGCTCGAAGACCGCCTTCTGCTGCTCGGGGGTGGCGTTCTTCCACGGTCCGCCCACAGCCAGCCGGGTCGTATGCAGAAAATCCGTGTAAGGCAGAAATTTCTCCTCCACGAGATGGCCGATGCGGCCGACATCGCCGCTGCGCGCCGCGGGGTCGGCCTGGATCGTGCTGATGACCCCTTCGACCGCAGTGCGCACCAAATCTTCAGGGGACGCAGGCTCCACGCCGCCCGCCGAGCCGAGCAGGAGGGCGAGAAACACGGCAAGGCAGCGTCGCGGCCAGAGTCGCTTCATGAGACAGGGTGATCCTTCTTCCGGGCAGCCGAGACGGCGCGCAGAGCGCAACCGCACGTTGCGAAGGCGCGCGATGCCGCTGCGCACCGGGACGGCGAGTATAGCGGATCTTTCCGGGCCACGACCCGGGTCCGACGCCAGGCAGCCGGTGCAGGACCATCGGGCGGTGGGCCCGACCGTATACTTGCGCTTGTTCGTCCCGGATTCAGGCCGCCTCGATGTTGAACTCGCTTGTCGTGCACACTGTTGCCACGTGCAGCCGCCATCCCTGGAAGGTGCTCGCCGCGGGGCTCGTCCTGTGTGCGCTGTCGATCTACTACGTGGCCGGGCACTTCGCCATCAATACCGACATCGGCAGGCTGATCGACTCGAACGAAGGCTGGGCAGTGCGCGATCGCGCACTTGAGCGGGCCTTTCCCGACCGGGCCAACGTCACGCTGGTGGTCGTCGAGGCCCCCATCGCCGAGTTCGCTGACGCCGCAGGCAGCGCGCTCACCGAGGCCCTGCGCGGCCACAGCGAACAGTTCCAGAGGGTCCTGCAGCCTGAATCAGGACCCTTCTTCGAGCACAACGGACTGCTCTTCCTGCCCCGGGACCGGGTCGTCTCCCTGTGCCAGGACCTGGCTTCGGCCCGGCCGCTCCTGAACGGTCTGGCGCACGACCCGAGCCTGCGCGGTCTTGCGAATTTACTCTCGGTGACCCTTCTCGTGCCCTTGCAGACCGGCCAGATCAAGCTCGCCGATCTCGCCCGGCTGCTCGGTTCAACGGCCGATACCGTCGAGGCGGTACTCGCCGAACGGCCCGCCGGGCTCTCGTGGCGCGCGCTCGTCGAGGACCCTGCGGTCAGGCGTCCTGCGATCGTCGCACGCAGCTTCATCGTGGTGCAACCCCGGCTCGATTTCGCGGCGCTCGAGGCCGGGCAAAACGCCGCAGCAAGCATCCGCGCCACGGCCCAAGCGCTGCACCTCGATGAGCGTTTTGCCGCACGCGTGCGTCTCACCGGCCCGATTCCACTCGCCGACGAGGAGTTCGCCTCGGTCGAGCAGGGTGCGGTCCTGAACGGCATCGGCACCTTTGCGACAGTGGTGCTGATCCTGTGGCTCGCGCTGCGGTCGGTCAAGCTGGTCTTCGCGGTACTCGTGACGCTGCTCGTGGGACTGGCGATCACGGCAGCGCTCGGCCTCCTCCTCGTTGGCACCCTGAACATGATCTCGGTGGCCTTCGCGGTGCTCTTCGTTGGCATCGGCGTGGACTTCAGCATCCAGTTCGGCGTGCGCTACCGCGAGGCACGGCACAGCCATGCGGCGCTCACCGAGGCGCTCGGTGCCACGGCACACGCCATCGCGCTGCCGCTCGCGCTCGCGGCAGCGGCCACGGCGGCCAGTTTCTTCTCATTTCTGCCGACCGCCTATCGGGGTGTGTCAGAACTGGGTGAGATCGCGGGCGTTGGCATCCTCCTGGTCGCCTTCCCATCGAGTATCACGCTGCTCCCCGCACTGATCGTGCTGCTGCGGCCCGCTGGCGAGCGCATCCTGCCGGGCTTCACGGCGCTGGCACCCGTCGACCGGTTCTTCGAGACACACCGGGGCGCCGTCCTCGCGGTCTGCGGCGTGCTGATTCTCGCGGCGGCACCGCTGCTTGCCCGGCTCGATTTTGACTTCAATCCCCTGCACCTGAAGGACATCCACACCGAGTCGATGGCGACCCTCTCGGACCTCAAAGACGCGCCCGAGGCCGCCATCAACAACGTCCAGGTACTGGCCGCCTCGGGTGCTGCGGCCCAGGACGTTGCGCGGCGGCTGGCACAGGTCCCCGAGGTGGGCCAGGTCACAACGCTCGACAGTTTCGTGCCGGATGACCAGGATGCGAAGCTCGCTGCGATCCAGGCTGCCGCGCTGATCCTGTCACCGGTCCTGAACCAGGAGCCCTTGTCCGGCGCAACCGATGGGGCGCGCATCACGAGCCTGAACAATGCCGCCCGCGAACTCACCAACGCGGCCGCCGACTACCCGGGAGCGGGCGCGGCCGAGGCGCAGCGTCTCGCGGTTCTGTTGCGCCGCCTTGCCACCGCCGATCCCGCCGCGCGGGAGCGCGCCGAGGCCGCCATCGGTCTGCCGCTCAGGCTCGCCCTGACGAGCCTTGCAGGTCTGCTGCACCCGGCATCGATCGCGCGGGCAACGCTTCCCGCCGAACTGGTCGAACAGTGGCAAGGTCCCCACGGCGAGGCGCTGGTGGACATCGCGCCGCGCATCCCCAAGGGGGCAGATCCCAACGATGACGCACTGCTGCGCGCCTTTGCCGCGGCAGTCGAGAAGGCCGAACCCGAGGCGATCGGCGGTCCGATCTCGATCCTGGCCTCGGCGCACACGATCATCCTCGCCTTTGTGCAGGCCGCGAGCCTTGCGCTCGTGTCGATAACGGTGCTGCTCTGGCTTGCCTTAAGGCGCTTTGGCGACGTGCTGCGCACCCTGATCCCTCTCCTCGTCTCAGCGAGCGTGACACTCGAGTTGTGCGTGCTCTTTGGCATCTCGTTGAATTTTGCGAACATCATCGCCCTGCCCCTGTTGCTCGGCATTGGCGTGGCGTTCAAGATCTACTATGTGATCGCCTGGCGGGCTGGCCAGACCGGACTGTTGCACTCGGGCCTGACACAGGCGGTGATCCTGAGCGCGGCCACCACCGCGACTGCCTTCGGCAGTCTATGGCTGTCGCATCACCCGGGCACCTCCAGCATGGGCAAACTGCTGGCGCTGTCGCTCGCCTGTACCCTGGTCGGAGCGGTCTTCTTCCAGCCGGTGTTGATGGGCAAACCGCGCGCCCCCGGACCCGGAGCAGTCGAGCCGTGAGAAACGCGCGCGGTCAGGGAGCGGGCGGGACGCTGCCCGCCTGCTCCAGGGTCTGACAACGATTAAGCAGAGGCGATGTGCTCGGCAGACAGGGGCATCTTGCGCACACGCTTGCCGGTGGCGGCGAACAGCGCGTTCGCCAGCGCCGGACCGATCAGCGACGTGGCGGGCTCGCCGATGCCCCCGGGCTTCTCGGTGCTCTCCACGAGCAGGACATCGATCTGCGGCGCCCCAGACCAGCGCACGACGGGATAGTCGTTGAAGTTGCTCTGCTGCACGCGCCCGTCGACCAGGGTGATCTCGCCCGCGAGAGCCGCTGACAGGCCGAAGATCACGCTCGACTGAATCTGCGCTTCGACCGTGTCAGGATTCACCATGCGCCCAAGATCCGCGGCCACGACCACCCTGTGCACCTTGATCGACTTGTCATCGTTGATAGAGATCTCCGCCACCTGCGCCATATACGTGTCGTATCCCTCCATCAGCGCGACACCCCGGAAGTGTCCAGCGGGCGCGCTGGTACCCCAGCCCGCCTTCTCGGATGCGAGCTTCAGGACGTTGGTAAAGCGCGGCTTGTCCGTGAGCAGTCCCATCCGGAAGGCAACCGGATCCTGCCCGGCGGCCGCAGCCAGTTCATCGACGAACGACTCATTGGCAAACGCATTGAGCGCATGACTGACCGAACGCCAATAGCCCACGCGGAGCCCGGCGTCGTGGATCACGAGATCCTGGGTCATGTTGGGGATCGCGTAGGGAACGACCGAGGCCTCGGCCATGAAGGGATCGAGCGTGTCCTTGGGCAGTCCGAAGGCGCGCTGGGTGACCGACTGCGACGTCAGCTGGAAGGTGAGAGCGACCGGCTTGTTGTTGGCGTCGAGGGCGCCGGCCATGCGATGCAAGGCCATGGGCCGGTAGAAGTCATGCGTGATGTCATCTTCGCGCGTCCAGAGCAGCTTGACGGGCTTGCCGACGGCCTTGGAGATCTGTGCGGCCTGGACGATGAAATCGAGCTCCAGGCGCCGGCCAAAACCGCCGCCGAGGAACGTCGTCTGCACCGAGACATCCTCGGGTTTTAGGCCCAGCGCCGCGGCGACCGCACCCTGCGCCCCCTGCTGGAACTGGGTGGGTCCGACGAGGGTCACCTTGCCGTCGCGATAATCGGCGGTGAAGTTCATCGGCTCCATCGGCGCGTGCGAGAGCAGTTGCGACTCGTACTCGGCCTTCAGCACCCGGGCGCCCGCACCGAGCGCCGTCTGGGCATCACCCACCTTGTTGATGCTGATGACCTTGTCGGTGGCCGCGGCGCCGCGCAGGCTGTCCATCATGATGGCATTGGTGAGCTTGGCCCCGGGGCCTTCGTCCCAGACGATGGCGAGCGTGTCGCGCGCCTTGCGTGCATGCCAGAAGGTGTCGGCAACGACGGCCACGCCATCGGGAATCTGCACGACGTCGATCACACCGGGCATGGTGCGCGCCTTGGTGGCATCAAAGCTCGTGACCTTGCCGCCGATGACCGGGCACTGCTCGAGCGAGGCATAGACCATCCCCGGAAGGACCACGTCGATGCCGTACTTCGCCGTGCCGTTGACCTTGGGCGGCGTGTCCAGCCGTGCCGTCTTCTTGCCGACGATGCGAAAGTCCTTCGGATCCTTCAACGTCACATTCTCGGGGACCGGCAGCCGCGCTGCCGCCTCGGCAAGCTGGCCATAGGTGGCCACACGATTGCCGGGACCGTACACCCGGCCGTTTTCCGCGTGCAGCTTGGAGGCGTCGACGTTCCACTTGTTGGCCGCCGCCGTGATCAGCATCATCCGCACCTGGGCGCCACCGATGCGCAGCTTCTCCCAGCCATCGCGCACCGAGGTCGAGCCGCCGGTGATCTGCGCACCGAGCAGCGCGTTGGTGTAGGCCTTGTCCGGCGGAGCGATCGCAACCTTGATGGTCTTCAGATCGACATGCAGCTCCTCGGCGATCAGCATGGGCATCGAGGTATAGACCCCTTGCCCCATTTCGGAACGTGCCGAGATCAGGGTGATGGTGTTGTCATCGGCAATGTGCACCCAGGCGTTGGGCGTATAGACCGTGCCGGCGGCCTCGGCCAGTGAGCCGGGACCATAGACGTCCAGGCCGAGCATCAATCCACCCCCGGCTAAGGCCGAGGTCTTCAAAAAATCACGACGTGTCTGTGTCATGGTGGTCTCCTAGGCCTTACGCAGTTCGGCAGCAGCATCCTTGATGGCTGCGCGCATGCGATTGTAGGTACCACAGCGGCAGATGTTGCCGCTCATGGCCGTGTCAATATCCGCATCGCTCGGATTCTTGTTCTTGGCAAGCAGCGCCGCCGCCGACATCAGCTGGCCCGATTGGCAATAGCCGCACTGGGGCACGTCGTGCTTGATCCAGGCTTTCTGCAGGGGATGCGAACTATCCTTGGACAGGCTCTCGATCGTCGACACCTTGCGGCCGGCGGCAGCGGCCAAAGGCGTCCTGCAGGAGCGAGTGGGCTCGCCGTCGAGATGCACCGTGCAGGACCCGCACAGACCGGCACCGCAACCGAACTTCGTACCATGCATGCCGATCTCGTCGCGGATCACCCATAACAAGGGCGTGTCCTCCTCGGCTTTCACCGTCACCGCGGTGCCGTTCAGGATAAAGCTGGTTGCCATGTTGCCTCCTAAGTCTCTCAATGATCGGATTGAATGTCTGCGTCTTCGAATCGGCGGTGGCCGACTGAATGCCCGGGCTTCCGCAGACGCTGGTATAGCAAGGACCCGTAATTATTGCAAGAGAGATGACCCGGCAAAACAGCAGGTGAGGTACTGCGCGACAACTCCGTGTCAACGCAGAGGCGATCCGAGGCTACTTGGCCTGAGTCGATCCGAAGGGATTTTGCGGCGATGCACCACCGTACGGTGCGGGCCGCGCGGAAGGGGTCCGCAGTGGACTCGCGGTGGCCTAAGTAGTCCGCTAGGTAGACCGAATACGCCGCGCGACAGCGCGCGGCGCAAGGATTCCTCTACCCCGTCGAGATTTCGGGGAATGCGCCACCATTTGCCGTGGCGCAGCAAAGAGCGAGCCTCGGGCTCACTCCTTCTTCTCGCGGGCCTCGTCCTTGTTGGCAGGTTTACCCTGCGCCGGCCGGGGCTCGGCCGGACGCTCTACCGGACGCTCTACCGGACGCTCTGCCGGACGCTCGGCTTCCACCGGGCGGGGCGCTTCGACGGCGCGCGGCGGCTGGAAGGTGCGCGTCGGTCCCGCGTGCTCGGGTAGGGTCTCGGCAGGGCGCGCAGCAGGTCCGGGCGGGGCGGGCCTNNCAGCAGGTCCGGGCGGGGCGGGGCGCACCGCCCCACGCGTCGGCTCACTCGGGATTTCTGAACGTTGCGGCGCGCCAGGCGCCTGCGGCGGCCGGGGTACTGCAGGCCGCGCGACCGCCTCGCTTCGTGGTGGTGCCGAGGGGGTCGCGGCGACACCCGGGCGAGGGGCCGAGACGACCCGGACGTTGCGGACTCCGACGCCCGCGCTCTCTGGACTGCGGGCCCGCAGCCCCGCCTCCGTCTGAGGTTCAAGCGGCCGTCCCGGGTTCGCCTGCAATTGCTGCTGCTTCGCTGCAAACGCGAGCGGCGGCGCGGGAGGCTCGGCACGCGCGACCACAGGGCGGCTTAGAACCTGGGCCGAGGGGCGAGCCGTGGCCGGTGCTGAGGGCGCCAGGGACCGTGTGCTAGGCGCGACGGCGGCGAAGTTACTTACTGGTGCACGCTCGATGGCCTCGCGAGAAACCGGCTGTGCGATACGGCGCATGTTCTGCCCTGTGCCAAATGCCGCCTGCGGCACGGCCGTGACCGCCCCGGGCACACCCTGGTTTGCATAATGCACAGCACCGGGTGCGCCATTCACCACGTTGGTGACATAGACATTTGTGACGTTGGTGTTACTGACGTTGACCACACGGACATACTCGGGGCTGACCGCGTAGGCCGGACGATAGATCTCGCGCGGTCCCAACGCGAACCAGGCCACGCCCACGCCGCCGCCGACCGCGAAGGCTGCGCCCGGGCCGCCCCCGACAAACCCCACGAGTGCTGGAGCATAGACCGGCGCGACACCGAGGGGCCCGGGAATCCAGCCCCACGTCGGTCCGATGCGGGCCCAGCGGCCATAGTGGAATGGAGCAAAGCCCCACGGCTCGGCGCCCACCCAAGTCCAGCCCCAGGGATCGACCCAGGCCCAGTGGCCGTCTCGATATGGAGCCCAGTCCGGATCCACGTGCGAGGGCACCCAGACCGATCCGTAGCCCTCCACATCCTGCCAGTTGCCGTTCTCGTCGAGATCTTCATAGCCGATCATGTCGGGCGACACGTAGCGGGCCGAGGCGGCGCGCTGTTCGCGCGCTTCGCGGGCCGAGCAAAAGCGGTCGAAGTCGTCGGGCGCTGGGACATCATAGGCTGTCGAATTCGACAGGTCGTTCCCGGAGAAGCCGTACGCCGAACGGGTGCCGATCGTATACGCCCTGCCTTCGCCGATGACGTTGGCCTGACCTTCGCGCACCGTCGCGATCGTCATCGCCCCGTCGGGGCTGGCCGTGATGCGGTACCAGCCAGGTTGTGTGATCGCGAAGGCGAGGTTAGGCGTGTCAATTTCGACCACGTCCTGCGCGGCGAAACGCCGCACACTCACGCAAAGCGTCCCCTGGGCCAGTTGCAGCTGTGCCGTCTGGTCATCGAGATTGGTGAGCGTGATACTGGTCTGGCTGTCGAGCCGGAACGCGACGCGGCCGATGTTCAGTTCGGCACGGGAACTCGCGTCGGCCCAGAGACTGTCACCGGTGATCAGGGGACGGTTGGGCTGGGCCTCGACCCAGTCCTGGGTTCCTGCCGGATCGAAACTGACGGTCCCGTCAACGTAACTCAGGCGCGCCACGCGCCCGGGTGGATCGGCCACGGCCGGCACAGTGGCGGTGGCCATAACCACGCCCAGGGCCAAGCCCAGCGCACCAATTACTCTTCTGGATGGATTCACGTCGCTCCTCTCTGATGGGTCGCGCCAAACGCCTGGCGGGCGGACGCTCGCTGCGCACGCGCCAAGAACGCGCCGCACGCCATACGCGTTGACCGACCCTGCGTTGTCCAGTGCAGCCCGAGGCAACGATACCCTCCGGGCAGGCCGGATGGTGCTGAGCGGGGCGGCTCCTGTCAAGCGAACTCACAACGCCTGCATTGCACAACCAACGCGGCACAAGGCGCAGGCCGCGCGCTCGCATGATGGACCCCGTGGACGCGCGTGACGCTTCGCTTCACAGGTCACATGACAACGACCCACACCATGACCCGTAGACCCAGCCACAGCGCCCACTGATCAACTCGCGCCGATGGATTGAGGTAAACTTTGGGCCTCATGAGCTAGAGTCAAGGGCCAGATTCATGAGCCGGAACCAAGAGCCCGCTTCATGACCCGCTTCATCGCCCGCTTGATGCGCCAGAGGCCGTGTCGCGCCCCCAGGGAGGTTGGCGCCAGCGAGCCCACTCCCCGGAGCGGCCCGCCTCGATGCCCATTGCCCCATAGGCCCAACCCCGCAACCCATCCTGGAAGTTCGTCATGCCTGATTCTCTGTCCCAAAGCGTAGAGTCCCTCTTCCAGCAGATCGGGGCTGCGCCGCTGCGCGCGCACGACGAAGGTCTCGTCGTGCGCTCGCCCATCGATGGTGCGGTGCTCGCCAAGCTGGAACGTGACGCGCGCCACGTGGTCGCAGCGCGCGCGCTTGAGGCCGAGGGCGCCTTTCTCATCTGGCGCAGCGTGCCCGCTCCCGAGCGGGGCCACCTCGTGCGGCTCCTGGGAGAGAAGGTGCGCGAGCACAAACAGCCGCTCGGACGTCTCATCTCGATCGAGATGGGCAAGATCCTGCAGGAGGGTCTCGGCGAAGTCCAGGAAGTGATCGACATCTGCGAGTTTGCGGTTGGTCTGTCGCGTCAGCTCTACGGACTGTCAATCGCCTCAGAACGCGCCGAACACAAGCTTCTCGAGACCTGGCAACCCCTCGGACCGGTGGCGATCATCAGCGCCTTCAATTTTCCCATGGCGGTCTGGGCCTGGAACGCGGCCCTGGCTCTGGTGTGCGGCAACCCGGTGATCTGGAAACCTTCCGAGAAGACCCCGCTTAGCGCCCTGGCGCTGCATGCACTGCTCGTGCAATCGATGCGGGAAATGGGCATCGATTTACCGGGGCTAAGCAGCGTTGTCGTGGGCGAGCGCGACGTCGGCGAAGCGCTCGTTGCGCACCCGGCGGTCCGGCTCGTCAGCGCGACCGGCTCGAGCACCATGGGGCTTGCCGTCGGAGAGGTCTGCGCGCGCACCTTCAAGCGCACCCTGCTGGAACTGGGCGGCAACAATGCCGCGATACTTGCGCCCAGTGCCAATCTGGAACTGGCCCTGCGCGGCATCACCTTCTCGGCGGTGGGAACAGCAGGCCAGCGCTGCACCACCCTGCGCCGGCTCATCGTGCACACCTCGATCTATCGTCACGTCCTCGATCGACTCAAGACGATCTACCAGACGGTGCCGATCGGCGATCCGCTGAAGCCGGGCACCCTGGTCGGGCCGCTCATCGACGCGGCCAGCTTTGCCCGCATGCAAGAGACCTTAGCCACTCTGCGGGCGCAGGGTGCCCAGGTTCATTTTGGCGAGCGCCTCGAGATTGGTGGGCCCGACAGTTTCTATGTCAGGCCGGCCCTCGTCGAGATGGCGAGCCAGACCGGACCGATGCTCGAGGAAACCTTCGCGCCGATCCTCTACGTGTGCCCCTACGAGAGCATGGACGAGGCGATCGCGCTCAACAACGGCGTCAAGCACGGCCTGTCCTCCTCGATCTTCACGGCGAATCTGTACGAAGCCGAGCGCTTCCTTGGCCCTGCCGGTTCTGATTGCGGCATTGCCAACGTCAATATCGGCACGAGCGGAGCCGAGATCGGTGGCGCCTTTGGCGGTGAGAAGGAGACCGGGGGCGGCCGCGAGTCGGGTTCGGACGCCTGGAAGAACTACATGCGGCGCGCGACCAACACCATCAATTACGGCCACGCCCTGCCGCTTGCCCAAGGCATCCAGTTTGACGTCTAGCGGAACTCGGGGCGGCGGGCCGCCTGTGGTGTTGTCTCACGCAGCAGGCTAGTTGAGCCCGGTCCGGTCGATCCGTGTGGCGAGGATGATCGCCGAGAGGGTCTGCTTGACCCCCTCCAGGGCACCGATGGCGTCGAGCACACGATCGAGGTGTTCGGTCGAGCCACAGCGAATCACCGCCACGTAGTCGAACTGTCCGCTTACGGCGGTCAGGTGTTCCAGTTCCGGAAAGCGAGCCAGCGCCTTCAGAACCGGCGCGCCCGATTTGGGCAGAATCGAGATGCCCACGTAGGCCGCGACGCCCTGAGCGGACCGGGCCCGCCCGAGTCGCACACCGTACCCCTCTATGACGCCGCTGCGTTCCAGACGGTTCAGGCGCGCGAGCACCGTGGTACGCGCAAGCCCGAGTTTGCGCGCCAGGTTTGCCGTCGATTCGCGCGCATTGATCTGCAACAGGGCGACGAGTTCACGGTCCTTCGGGTCGAGTTCCTGGGCTGCCTTCATATCGTCGATAATTTACGTCAAATCGTCAATGAATGCAGCTCTTTCGACGAATGAGCCCCTTCAAATCGACCATTCGGTACCGTATCCTCGTGCCTTCTGATGAAGGAGAGCAAAGTGGGCAAGCCCGTCGAGATCAAGAATGTGCTCGTGCTTGGCGCCGGCAAGGTCGGCGCGACAGTGGCCGACATGCTCGCCGAATACTACGGGATCGCCGTCACGCTGGCGGACAAGACTGCGGTTGCCGATCGAGGCGACCCGCTGGTGCGGCGCATCCAGCTCGACGTTGAGAACGACCAGGAGTTGCTGCGCGTGCTTGCAGCCCACGAGGTCGTGATCAACGCGCTGCCATTCTTTCTGGCGGCCCGCATCGCCACCGCGGCGCAGGCAGCCTCGCTGCACTATTTCGATCTGACCGAGGACGTCGCAGCCACGCGCAGCATCCGGCAACTCGCCCAGGGCGCCCGCGCGATCCTGATGCCTCAGTGTGGTCTCGCACCCGGGGTGATTGGCATGCTCGGCGCCGAATTGGCCCGCCAGTTCGAAGACGTGGTGGACCTGCGCATGCGCGTCGGTGCCTTAAGCCGCAATCCAACCAATGACCTGCGCTACAACTTCACGTGGAGCATAGACGGGGTCATCAACGAATACTGCAACCCATGCGATGCGATCGTCAACGGCGAGCTGGTCAGCGTTCAGCCCCTGGAAGGCTACGAGACCTTCAACCTTGATGGCGACAGCTTCGAGGCATTCAACACCTCGGGCGGCCTCGGCACGCTCTGTGAGACGCTCGCGGGCAAGGTCCAGAACCTCGACTACAAGACGATCCGCTATCCCGGCCACCGCGAGGGCATGCGCTTTCTGCTGCACGACATGCGCCTCATCAATCGCCGCGATCTGCTGCGCGAGATCTTGGAGCATGCCGTCCCGCATACGCGCCAGGATGTCGTCATCCTGTTCGCCTCGGCCTCGGGCAAGCGCGCGAGGCGCTTCGAGCAGGAAACCCGCTCGGCACGGATCTATGGCTCAACCCTGCGGGGCACGGAGCGTACTGCGATCGAGTTGACCACCGCCGCCGGGGTCTGTGGGGTGTTCGAGCTGCTGCTGAAGGGGCAACTGCCCGAGTTCGGCTTCGTCGGGCAAGAGGAGATCGCCCTCACTGATTTTCTGGCGACGCGTCCCGGACAGTACTACCAGGCACTCGGCTCGCTCGGCTAGACCGGGCACGCATCGCACGCATCGCACCCCGCGGACCTCACTTACCACCCGAATCCGCGCGGGCGGAGCCGGGCCCCGTCCGGTTACCGTATCAGGCCATCGAAATGGCGTTGGCCCAGGCGAAGGCTTCCATCTCAAGCAGGAAAAGGCCCTCGACACCCTGCAGGGGAACGCCCTCGAGCAACGGCCGTAGTGCGCCCTCATTCTGCCCATCGACGAGCTGCGTGATCTTCAGGAGCGTGCCCAGGCGGCCCGATCCCTCAAGCAGCGCTTCCCGTACATCCCCAGCAAGCGCCAGTTCCGCAACAATCGCATCGAGCGGCATGTTCAGCAGCACATCCACCAGGGAGAGCATCCCGGTCATGAAGGCCGATTCGATCATCGCTTCGCTTGCGTCGTCGTAGCGGCGCATGATGAGCTCCATGAGCTTGGCGCGCGAGGCCGCCATCTGGAGCAGCGGATTGGTGCCGCAATCCTCGCCGCCGCGGCTCGTATAGATCATGAGCTGCAGCCAGTTGCGCAGCTGGCGTTGTCCGAGGATGGTGACCGCGTGCCGTACCGAGGTGATCTGGACGCGACTGCCCATGGCTGCGGAATTCACAAGGCGCATCAGGTTGATGGAGAGCACGGGATGGCGCTTCAGCTCGGACTCGATTGCCGTCACGCTCGCGTCGGTCAGGATCAGGTTCAGAAGCTTCAGGATCTGGACCTTCTCGGGCTGGCCCGACACCTTGGAGACGAGCATCTCAGGACGCGCAAAGTGATATCCCTGGAACAGCTTGAAGCCGAGATCGACGGCGCTGCGGAAGTCCTCCTGGGTCTCGACCTTCTCGGCGAGCAGCGTGATCCGGGTGCCCTGGACCTCGCGCACCGTCTGCGCGAGCGTGTCGCGTGGATGCGTGGCCATGCTGACTTTCAGGATGTCGATACACCCGGTGAACGCCGCGAGACGTTCGGCCTGCCCGGCGTAGTCGCCGAGGGCGACCCGGAAACCCTTCGCCCTGAGCGCCTGCAGGCGCTCCACGAGTTCGGGACTCGGTGCGACCGAGTCCACCAGCTCGAGGACGATCTGCTTGGGAGCAAGCAGATCCACCAGATCAGACATCACGAAGGCATGGTCGACATTCAGATAGCCGTCTGCGGCCCCGAGGACCGAGTGCATGCCGAAACCTGCGAAGGCGTTCGCCAGGACGGTGCTCGTGGCATGCATGTCGCTGCTGATCGACGCACGGTTTGCATGACCTCCCCGAAACAGCAATTCGTAACCAGCCAGCCGCTTCTTTACATCGAGGATCGGCTGACGGGCAAGAAAGATCTCTTCGCGCGCGACCTCGGGTTGAGCGGAATCGCTGTCGAGAAGGGGACTGACTGCCAGGACGGAGACGGATGGGCGCATGGGTTCTCACCAGTGGGGTATGGATGGGTCTCGACAGGGCGCAGCCCCGCACGCGAACCGCGCGAGCGAACTCACCCTAACAAACGGACTTTCGGCATAAATCCGCCATCCTTGAGTCCCTTTCGCATATCCGCCCGCTGAAGGGACGGGTGCGCCCGGGCGAGGCGGGGCCTGCGGTTGCGGCGCGACCACGTCAATCTCTCTGAGTCCGGCCGCGCCGTGATCCGAGAAGCCCGGCCTCTTGCCCCATCCCCAGCCCGAAAAATCCATAAGAATCAACGATCCGCTGCTCATGCAGGGCAAGCCACGGGCAAACCATCCGAGCCGCGGCGGTGCCGCTCGCGATCACGGACGGGCTTACGGACGGGCGAATCTCTTGTATGCTTGTCGATCCCGGATTGCTGCTTCTCGCCAACCCATCCCTGCTCCGCCCCCCAACCGCCATGGCCAACATCTTCTGCCCGATTGCGCCCAGCACGCCTCGGGAACTCATCACCGTCCGCACCTGGAACGAGCTTGAGGGATTCATCAATTGGCTGGCATCGGTCGATGAGACCGGGCGACGTGAGGCGGCTTTCGCAGACCTGCGCAAGACGGATGTCCAGATCAATGGCACGGATCCGGCCACCAATCTCGCGTTCATCGAGAAGGCGTGCGGCGGGTTCGTGCGGGCCGCATTCGAGGAACAGCCCTGGGGGGCCGCCTGGCTTGCCGCCGATGGTGCCATGCAGCCGGGTCGCGCTCTTCTGTACCGGCTTTTCGAGATCACGGGATCAGAGGTCTTCGACAGCCTGCTGCGCCGCATGGCGGTACCAAAGCGGGTGCTGCACGAACTGCGCAACTCCTTCGAGCTTGATCGTCCGGTGAAGGCAGCCTGACACGCGGCTGGCGCGCGCCCGGATGCCCCCAGACTAGGGGAGGCCATGCCCCGTGCGTGGCGCTAACGTGGCGC
>PLEY01000004.1 GCA_003136595.1 Burkholderiales bacterium | reverse complement strand
CCGGGGCATCCGGAATTTCACGAGACGGCGGGCGTCGAGGCGACGACCGGTCCGCTCGGCCAGGGGATCGGCAACGCCGTCGGCATGGCCGTCGCCGGGCAGATGGCGGCGGCGCGTTTCAACACGCCGGCGCACCCGATTTTTGACTACCATGTCGTCTGCCTGGCGGGCGACGGCTGCATGCAGGAGGGCGTCGCGATGGAGGCGGTCGAGTTCGCCGGGCACCAGAAGCTCGACAACCTGATCCTGATCTACGACTCGAACGACGTGACGCTTGACGCCATGGCGGCTACCACGCAGAGCGAGAACACGGGGCTCCGCTTCAAGGCCATCGAGTGGGACGTGCAGACGGTCGACGGCTACGACATGCCGGGCTTCCTCAAGGCCTTCAACAAGGCCAAGAGGGCCAAGAGCGGAAAGCCCCAGCTGATCATCGCCCGGACGTTGATCGACAAGGGCATCCCCGAGGTCGCCGGCACGCAGAAGGCGCACGGCGAAGGGGGGGCGAAGTTCGCCGAGGCGGCGCGAAAGAACCTCGGCCTGCCGGCCGAGCTGTTCTTCGTCTCGCAAGAGGTCAAAGACTTCTTCGCCGCGCACGCCAAGCAGCTCGACGCCGCGTACGCGGCTTGGGAGGCGAAGTTCGCCGAGTGGCAGGCGAAGAACCCCGCGCTCGCCGCCGAGCTCGCGGGCTCGCGCGCGTACGCCTTCACGCAGCCCGACGACGCGCCGAAGAAGACGCCCGACGTCGCGGCGCTGCTCGCGGCCATCCCCGAGTTTCCGGCGGGCACCAAGATCGCGACGCGCAAGGCGGGGCAAGACGTGCTTCAGCCGCTCGCGGCGAAGCTGCCGCTCGTCATCGGCGGCAGCGCGGACCTCTACGGCTCGACGCTCAACTACATCGGTGATCTCAAGGCAGGCGACGACGACTTCAAGCCCAATCATCGGACCGGGCGCAACATCCGCTTCGGCATCCGCGAGCACGGCATGGCGGCGATCGCGAACGGCATCGCCTACGACGGGATCTTCCGCCCCAGCGGCGCCACGTTCCTGGTCTTCGCCGATTATTGCCGCGGCAGCATTCGTCTCGCGGCTCTTTCCGGCCTGCCGGTTCTCTACATCTTCACCCACGACAGCGTGGGGGTCGGTGAAGACGGCCCCACGCACGAGCCGGTCGAGACGATCCCCGGGCTCCGCGTGATCCCGAACCTCGACGTGATCCGCCCGGCCGACCCGGAGGAGACCGCGGGTGCCTACGCCGCCGCCTTCCACCGGACGGATGGGCCCACCCTGCTCGCGCTCACCCGGCAGAACCTCCCGCTTCTCAGCCAGATCCCGGTCGCGACGCGCCGTGAAGGGGCGCAGAAGGGCGGGTACATCGCCAAGAAGGAGACCGCGGCGCTCGACCTCATTCTCCTCTCGGCCGGCAGCGAGCTGCAGCACGCTCTTGTGGCGGCCGAGCAGCTCGGGCCGGGCACGCGGGTCGTGAGCCTGCCGTGCTTCTCGCGGTTCGATCGCCAGCCTGCGGCCTACCGCGAGGAAGTCTTGCCGCGGTCGTGCCGTCGTCGCGTGTCGATCGAGGCGAGCGTGACGTCGAGCTGGGCGAAGTACGTGGGTCTCGACGGCGCGAGCGTCGGGATCGACCGCTTCGGCATGTCCGCCCCGGGGGCCGAGGTCATGGTCAAGCTGGGGATCACCGCCGAGCACGTGGTCGCCGCGGCGAGGAGCCTGCAGAGCTAGGAGCCTGTCCCCGAAACATTCGTTTCGGGTCCAGTCTCCGTCGTGATGTGTCTCGTGGGGCCTACCGGCCCCCTCCGGCCCTTCGTGCCGGAGTCCTCCCCCGTTCGCCTTGCGGCGAGTCGTGCTTCGCACGACGGAAGCGCGCGGCGGTTGAATGTCGGGACGCGGTCGACAAACCAAGAGAGGCATGACCAAGACCTTCCGCCCCTGGTCGACCGAGCAACGCTGGCTGCTGCCGCCGTCGGTGCAGGAGCTGGTGCCGCCGGAGCACGTGGCTCACTTCGTGCGCGAGCTGGTGCGTGAGCAGCTCGATCTGGAAACCATCTTCGCCGTCTACGACGAGGAGCGCGGCGCGCCGCCGTTTCATCCGACGATGATGACGGCGCTGCTGCTGTACGCGTACACGCAGGGGGTCTACTCGTCGCGGAAGATCGCCCGCGCGTGCGAGCAGCGAGTGGACTTCATGGCGGTCACGGCGCTGCAACGGCCGGACTTTCGGACGGTCAACGAGTTTCGGGGACGTCACCTTGTGTCGCTGCAGGGGCTCTTCAAGCAGGTGCTGCGTCTCTGCCAGAAGGCAGGCCTGGTGAAGCTGGGGCACGTGGCGCTCGACGGCACCAAGGTCGCTGCCAACGCGTCCAAGCGCAAGGCGATGAGCTACGAGCGGATGCTCAAGCGCGAGGTGGAGTTGGCCGCCGAGGTCGCGCGATGGTTTGCCGAAGCCGATGCGGCCGACACGAGCGAGGATGCCGAGCACGGCGCCGACCGTCGCGGCGACGAGCTTCCTGCGTGGGTCGTAAGCAAGCAGAAGCGCCTGGACAAGCTGCGCGAAGCCAAGGCCGCGCTGGAGGCGGAAGCCGCGGCAAGCGCCGCCAAGAAGGACGACGAGCCGGACGGCAGCAGCGGTCGAGGCGGAGGCGGCGGCGAGCCGCCGCAGAAACCCAAGGCCAAGGCGCAGCGCAACTTCACCGACCCGCAAAGCCGCATCCTCAAGACCGGCGACGGCTTCGTGCAGGGCTACAACGCGCAACTCGCGGTCGACGGCGAGCATCAGGTCATCGTTGCGCAGCAGGTGGTCGCCGAGCAGAACGACGCTCCGCAGTTGCCGTCGATGCTGGCGCAGATCCGCAGCCACCTGGGTCGACAGGTCCACGAGTTGTCGGCGGACAACGGGTACTTCTCGGAGACGAATCTGCGAGAGCTGAAGAAGCGTCGCGTGCGAGGTTTGCTCGCGCCGGGCCGGTGCAAGCACGGCGACACACAGCGGTCGACGAAGAAGCGCGCCTACAAGTCTGCGCTGGCTCGCGAGATGACGGCGCGAGTGCGGCGCGGCGGGCACCGCAGCCGGTATCGCCTGCGCAAGCAGATCGTCGAGCCGGTCAACGGCCACATCAAGGAGGCCCGGGGCTTTCGTCGCTTCTCGCTACGCGGTCTGGGCAAGGTGCGCGGCGAATGGACGCTGGTGTGCATCGCGCACAACCTGCTCAAGCTCGCGCGCTACGGCGCGTAGCGCCGCCGGGCCGTGCCGCGTGTCGGCCCCGTCGTCGTGCGAAGCACGACTCGCCGCAAGGCGAACGGCGGGAGGACTCCAGCACGCAGTGCTGGAGGGGGCCGGTAGGCCCCACGGGAACCGTCACGACGGAGGCCGTCCGTTTTACGGACGGGCTCCTAGCCCGCTGGCGTCGCCGCCTTGCCGTCCTCCGGCAAGAAGACGGTCACGCGGGTCCCCGCTCCTCGCTCGCTCTCGATCCGCACTTCACCGGTGTGCTGATCGACGATCTTTCGCACGATCGACAGGCCCAGCCCCGT